>NZ_JBEXEX010000013.1:18861-173421 GCF_040606445.1 Streptomyces sp. NPDC005408
AGGCACCGCGTTTTGTGGGTGCCGTGGGCCGGGGGCGTTGGTGGTTGCTGCCCGGTGGGTGGCTTCGCGGGCGAGCCGCCGGTAGGCACCGCGTTTTGTGGGTGCCGTGGGCCGGGGGCGTTGGTGGTTGCTGCCCGGTGGGTGGCTTCGCGGGCGAGCCGCCGGTAGGCACCGCGTTCGTGGGTGCCGTGGGTCGGGGGCCCGCCGCTGGCGTCAACGTGCGGCGCGAAGCTGCCGTCGGGGCCCGGGCCGGCCCCTTTGGTCGTGCGTGCCCTGTCGGCGCGCGCCGTAGGCTCCTGGCAGCCCGGAGCCGCCGCAGAGCACCCGTGGCCCCTGCCGCCCCGGGTCGGGAGCTTGCACCGGGTTCGTAA
Source organism: Streptomyces sp. NPDC005408 (assembly GCF_040606445.1). Lineage (NCBI taxonomy): Bacteria > Bacillati > Actinomycetota > Actinomycetes > Kitasatosporales > Streptomycetaceae > Streptomyces > Streptomyces sp. NPDC005408. The sequence goes on from NZ_JBEXEX010000013.1 coordinate 19,233, forward strand.
CCCGTCGCCCGGCAACCATGCACCTCGCCCGGCGGCGCGAAGCTGCCGCCCCGGGGTCCGGGGCCTGCCCCGGTTTCGGGAAGGGGCGGGGTGGGGGCAAGCCCCGCGCAGCGGGCCTACGTGCCGCCGTTCCCCTTCAGGCCCCGCAGCGTCAGCATCAGCAGCCTGTCCGCCAACTCCGCGTCCCCCGGCTCCTCCTCCGCCGCCAGTGCGATCGCGTTCGTCAGTTGCATCAGGTCGCCGATCGAGACATCCGCCCGAACCGCGCCGCTCTCCTGTGCGCGGATCAGCAGGCGTTCGCCCGCCTCGCGCATCGGCACGCTGCATTGCGACAGCGCCGAAGTCTCGTCGTGCGAGGCCGACATGAGCGCCCGCGCCAGACCGCGGTACTCACCCGCATGAGTGATGATGGCGCGCAGCCACTCCACCAGGGCGCCGCACGGCTGCTCCGCCGAGGCCAGTTCGCGGGAGCGCTGCAGCAGTGAGGCCAGGGCCTCCTGGAAGACCGCGCTCATCATCGCGTGGCGGTTGGGGAAGTGCCGGTACAGCGTGCCGATGCCCACGCCCGAGCGCCGCGCGATCTCTTCGAGCGAGGCGTCGGTGCCGTACTCGGCGAAGGCGGCACGTGCTTCGGTGAGCAGCCGTTCGTAGTTGCGGCGCGCATCCGCCCGCATCGGGCGTGCCGGGCTGGCCGGGCTGGCCGGCGCACCTGCTGCCGTGCCGGTCGTCGACGTACTGGTCGCCATCGCGCCGTCCTCCCTGAGTCCGCCCCCGACGTCCAGTGTCCAGGATGCCATCGCGAAAGCGGAGGACTCCTCCGCATATTGCCGTCCCCTGGAGGCACTGCCGCCATGCCCAGCACCCTGAAAACTGACAAGCGGGGCTGAACACACGTGTGGGGCCTGCCCGTCGACGTACCGGGCAGGCCCCACACACGTACACACTCAGCCGGACGTCAGTCCTTGATCTCGCAGATCGTCGCGCCGGAGGAGATCGACGCGCCGACCTCGGCCGACAGGCCCTTGATCGTGCCGGAGCGGTGCGCGTTCAGCGGCTGCTCCATCTTCATCGCCTCCAGGACGACGACGAGGTCGCCCTCCTTGACCTCCTGGCCCTCCTCGACCGCGATCTTGACGATCGTGCCCTGCATGGGAGAGGCGAGGGTGTCACCGGAGGCCGCCGACGCGGACTTCTTCGCGGCACGCCGCTTGGGCTTGGCGCCCGCGGCCAGGCCGGTGCGGGCCAGCGTCATGCCCAGCGAGGACGGCAGCGAGACCTCCAGGCGCTTGCCGCCGACCTCGACGATGACCGTCTCGCGGCCCGGCTCCTCATCGGTGTCCGCCTCCGTGGGGGCGGCGAAGGGCTTGATCTCGTTGACGAACTCGGTCTCGATCCACCGGGTGTGGACCCGGAAGGGGTCCGCGGTGAACGCCGGGTCCACGACGACCGCACGGTGGAACGGGATGGCCGTGGCCATGCCCTCGATGTTGAACTCGGCCAGCGCACGCGCCGCACGCTGAAGCGCCTGCTCACGCGTCGCGCCCGTGACGATCAGCTTGGCCAGGAGCGAGTCCCAGGCCGGGCCGATCACCGAACCGGACTCGACACCGGCGTCCAGGCGCACGCCCGGGCCGCTCGGCGCGGCGAACGTGGTCACCGTGCCGGGGGCCGGGAGGAAGCCCCGGCCTGGGTCCTCGCCGTTGATGCGGAACTCGAAGGAGTGACCGCGCACCGCCGGGTCGTCGTAACCCAGCTCTTCGCCGTCGGCGATACGGAACATCTCGCGGACCAGGTCGATGCCGGTGACCTCTTCGGTGACCGGGTGCTCCACCTGGAGACGCGTGTTGACCTCCAGGAAGGAGATCGTGCCGTCGACACCGACGAGGAACTCGACGGTGCCGGCGCCGACGTAACCGGCCTCCTTGAGGATGGCCTTGGAAGCGGCGTACAGCTCGGCGTTCTGCGCCTCGGAGAGGAAGGGCGCGGGCGCCTCCTCGACCAGCTTCTGGTGGCGGCGCTGCAGCGAGCAGTCACGCGTCGACACGACGACGACATTGCCGTGGCTGTCGGCCAGGCACTGGGTCTCCACGTGCCGCGGCTTGTCCAGGTACCGCTCGACGAAGCACTCGCCGCGCCCGAAGGCGGCGACGGCCTCGCGCACCGCGGAGTCGTACAGCTCCGGCACCTCTTCGAGGTTGCGGGCGACCTTCAGACCGCGGCCGCCACCGCCGAACGCCGCCTTGATCGCGATCGGCAGCCCGTGCTCCTCGGCGAAGGCGACGACCTCGTCGGCGCCGGAGACCGGGTCGGGCGTACCGGCGACCAGCGGGGCGCCGGCGCGCTGAGCGATATGACGGGCGGCGACCTTGTCACCCAGATCGCGGATCGCCTGCGGCGGCGGGCCGATCCACGTCAGACCGGCGTCCAGCACGGCCTGCGCGAAGTCCGCGTTCTCCGAGAGGAAGCCGTATCCGGGATGGATGGCGTCCGCTCCTGCGTCCTTCGCGGCCTGGAGCACCTTGGCCATGTCCAGATAGCTGGCGGCCGGGGTGTCACCGCCCAGGGCGAACGCCTCGTCGGCCGCGCGGACATGCAGAGCGTCCCGGTCCGGATCGGCGTAGACGGCTACGCTCGCGATCCCGGCGTCCCGGCAGGCACGGGCAACGCGGACAGCGATTTCGCCACGGTTGGCGATGAGCACCTTGCGCACGATGGCTCCCTCCTTGAAACAAGCTGAGTTTAGGGAAGCCGCACACCGTCCTTCGACCCGTCCCCAATGGTGAGCTTGCACACACGGAGCGTGATTCGAGGCTCGCGCAAGTCGCGAAATCCCTTGTCGCACCAAGGTACGACGGGTTCCTTCCTCGCACAGTAACCCTGTGGTGTGGCACAGGTCTCTGTTCTGGACGCCAGCGGCCGAACGGGTTTCTTTGTGGAGTCCCTACGAATGGCCCAATGATTCTTTGCTGCGAGACCGAGCGTGCCGCGCCCCTTGTCCCACCCTTTACCCGTTAGTAGCGTTCGGGATGTCGTACATACTTCCGGTAACAGAGGGTTGGGGGCGCCGTGGCGCGCAGACCGGTGGCCGTGGTGGCCGCGCTTGTTCTGCTGATGGAGGCCATCGGCATCGTGGTGATCAACGGCGTTCTCGCCACCTTCGTCGACAAGCAGAGCATGTCGCTTGCCGACCTGGACCCTGACGCGATGGTCACGGGCACGTGGGTGATGGGCGGCGTCTTCGGTCTCTACCTCGCCGCGTGCGGTGTGGTCATGCTGCTGGCCGGTCTGCGCGACCGGGCTCCTGGCCGCGTCGCCCGGATCCTGCTGATCTCGTGCGCGATCACGCACGGGGTGCTGGGCGCGCTGACGGTGGGTCTCGTCGGCTGGGACGCGTTCGCGTTCATGATGGTGGTGCTCGGACTGATCGTTCTGGTGCTGCTCGCGTTTGGAAATGGCGAGAAGCCACAGAAGGAAGAGACCGTGAGTGAGCCCTCTCCGACGAACGGTGCCGCCCCCGCCTGAGCGGGATCCCAGCCGGGCCTGAGCTGTGCGTTAGCCGGGCGTGAGCCACGCGTGAGCCGGTTTTGAGTCTGACGTGATCCTGACGCTGAACTGACGTCAACCGGCCCTGCGGCGGGGGTGGTTCAGCCCGTCGTTCAGTTCGTCGGCAGTTCGTCGTTCAGTCCGTCCACAGGTCCGTGATCGAGAAGCCGAGCTCGGCCAGCAGTGTGCGCAGCAGCGGCAGCGAGAGCCCGATCACGTTCCCGTAGTCGCCGTCGATGGAGTCGATGAACGCCGCCGAACGGCCGTCCAGCGTGAACGCGCCCGCCACATGCAGCGGTTCGCCGCTCGCGACGTACGCGGCGATCTCGGCGTCCGTCGGGTCGCCGAAGCGCACCGTCGTCGACGCGGTCGCGGAGGCGCTGCGGCCGGTCGCCGTGTCCGTCACGCAGTGGCCGGTCTGCAGGATGCCCGAGCGGCCACGCATGGCCTTCCAGCGGGCTGTCGCGTCCTCCTCGTCGGCCGGCTTGCCGAGGGCCTCGCCGTCGAGTTCGAGTATCGAGTCGCAGCCGATGACGAGCGCGCCGGAGGCCTCGGGGCGCGCGGCCACGGCGGCGGCCTTCGCCTCGGCGAGCACCAGGGCCAGCTCGGCCGGGGTCGGGGCGCTCAGCGCGTCCTCGTCGACGCCGCTGACGATCACTTCTGGGGCGAGTCCGGCCTGGCGCAGCAGATTGAGGCGCGCGGGGGATGCGGAGCCGAGGACGAGGCGGGGGCGCTGAGCGGTCATGGGGTCATCGTAGGCGGCACTCAGTGCAGGCCGACCACGAACATCGCCACCACCATGGCCAGGGCCAGCAGCAGGCCCGCGCGGCGCATCATCGCCTGCGTCTCGCGCAGCTCTTTGGGGGGCTCGTTCTCCGGGTCGGACCACAGCATGTCTTCGATCCTGCTGCGGGCGGCCGGGCGGCGCCTGAGTACGGGTACTCAACACCTGGGGTGACAACGGGCCAATTTCCGGTGTCGGCGTGACTACTCGCGACTCCGGCCCGACCCTCGGGTACGCCGTCGGGCGCACCGGGGATCGGGCCGGAGCCCGGTTGTCACACCGGCCAGTAGCTGCGGGCCCAGGCCCTCGGGCCCGGCAGGGGCCTTCGGGTGCGGGCGATGCGCGCCGGGTCCGACCACTGTTCCGGCGGCAGCGGAGAGCCCTCCACCGCCGCGGCCGTCGCCGCGGCGCGCGCCTGGACCACCGCCAGGGCGGCGGCCAGCTCCTCCGGGGTGGGATTTCCTCGTACGACCTTGATCATCGTCAAGTCCCTTCCTAGAGGGGGATGTTGCCGTGCTTCTTCGGCGGCAGGGTTTCCCGCTTCGTACGCAGCTGACGCAGGCCCTTCACGATCTGCACCCGCGTGTCCGACGGCATGATCACCGCGTCGACGTAGCCGCGCTCGGCCGCGATGTACGGGTTGAGGAGCGTGTCCTCGTAGTCCTGGATCAGTTCCGCGCGGGTCGCCTCGATGTCGTCCGCGGCCGCGATGGTGCGGCGGTGCAGGATGTTCACCGCGCCCTGCGCGCCCATGACCGCGATCTGCGAGGTCGGCCAGGCCAGATTGAGGTCGGCGCCCAGGTGCTTGGAGCCCATGACGTCGTACGCGCCGCCGAAGGCCTTGCGCGTGATCACCGTGATCAGCGGGACCGTCGCCTCCGCGTACGCGTAGATCAGCTTCGCGCCGCGGCGGATGATGCCGCCGTACTCCTGGTCCACGCCGGGCAGGAAGCCGGGCACGTCGACGAAGGTCAGCACCGGCACGTTGAAGGCGTCGCAGGTGCGCACGAAGCGCGCGGCCTTCTCGGATGCGTTGATGTCCAGGCAGCCCGCGTACTGCATCGGCTGGTTGGCGACGATGCCGACCGGGTAGCCCTCGACCCGCCCGAAGCCGGTGATGATGTTCGGCGCGAACAGCGCCTGCGTCTCCAGGAATTCGCCGTCGTCCAGCACATGCTCGATGGCCGTGTGCATGTCGTACGGCTGGTTCGCGGAGTCGGGGATGAGCGTGTCGAGCTCGCGGTCCTCGTCGGTCGTCTCCAGGTCGGCCTCCTCGGGGAAGGCCGGTGCCTCGGAGAGGTTGTTGGACGGCAGGTACGACAGCAGCGACTTGACGTACTCGACGGCGTCCTTCTCGTCGCCCGCCATGTGGTGCGCGACACCCGAGGTGGTGTTGTGCGTACGGGCTCCGCCCAGCTCCTCGAAGCCGACGTCCTCGCCGGTGACCGTCTTGATGACATCGGGTCCGGTGATGAACATGTGCGAGGTCTGGTCGACCATCACCGTGAAGTCGGTTATGGCGGGGGAGTAGACGGCGCCGCCCGCGCAGGGTCCGACGATCAGCGAGATCTGGGGGATCACGCCGGAGGCGTGGGTGTTGCGGCGGAAGATCTCGCCGTACATGCCGAGGGCCATGACGCCCTCCTGGATACGGGCGCCCCCGGAGTCGTTGATGCCGATGACCGGACAGCCGGTCTTGAGGGCGAAGTCCATCACCTTCATGATCTTCTGGCCGAAGACCTCGCCCAGGGAACCGCCGAGGACCGTGAAGTCCTGGGAGAAGACCGCCACCGGGCGGCCGTCGACTGTGCCGTAGCCGGTGACCACACCGTCGCCGTAGGGGCGGTTCTGCTCCATGCCGAAGTCGGTGGACCGGTGCCGGGCGAACTCGTCCAGCTCTACGAACGAACCCTCGTCCAACAGCAGATCGACGCGCTCACGGGCGGTCAACTTGCCCTTGGCGTGCTGCTTCTCCACCGCGCGCGCGGAACCGGCATGCGTCGCCTCGTCAACACGGCGCTGCAGATCCGCCAGCTTTCCTGCGGTGGTGTGAATGTCGATCTGTTCCGGCTCGGACATCGGGATGCGGCTCCCTGGCTGGTCACGGGGTCGGTGGCTACTGACTCGTAGCGTATCGGCGCGCATACCGTTCGGCAGTGCGTCGTTTACCACACCTAACCTGGCTTGCATGACGCCTGAGAATGCGCCCAAGAGCCGCTGGTCCGACCTCGACCGGCCGCCGCTGAACGAAGCCGCGCTGCGCCACTCCCTGCTGCAGCCGGGCGGGCTGTGGACCTCGCTCGACATCGTGGCCGAGACCGGGTCCACCAACTCCGACCTGGCTGCCAGAGCCGGGTCCCTGGAGGAGGGGGCGGTGCTCGTCGCCGAGGTGCAGACGGCCGGGCGGGGGCGCCTGGACCGCACCTGGTCGGCGCCCCCGCGCTCCGGGCTGTTCTTCTCCGTACTGCTCAAGCCCGGAGCGGACGTCCCGGTGGAGCGCTGGGGGTGGCTGCCGCTGCTCGCCGGAGTGGCCTCCGCGACCGGCCTCGCACGCGCCGCCGGAGTGGACATGTACCTCAAGTGGCCCAATGACCTGCTGGTAAAGATCGACGGCGAGGAGCGCAAGACCGGCGGGATCCTCGCCGAGCGTGCGGGCGACGACGCAGTGGTCGTCGGGATCGGCCTCAATGTCACGCTGCATACCGACGAGCTGCCGGTCCCGGCGGCGGGCTCACTCGCCCTCGCGAACGCGATCTCCACCGACCGTGACCCGCTGCTGCGGGCCGTGCTGCGCGGGCTGGAGCAGTGGTACGGCGACTGGCGGGCGGCGGGCGGCGACCCGGGCCTGTCGGGGCTCCAGGAGGCGTACGCGGCGGGCTGCGCGACGCTGGGACGGCGGGTACGGGCCGAGCTGCCCGGCGAGCGCTCGGTCATCGGCGAGGCGGTGGCGCTCGACAGCGACGGGCGTCTGGTGTTGTCCACGGAGGGCGGCGGGCGGCAGGCGATCAGCGCGGGCGACATCGTGCACCTGCGGCCGGCCGGATGAACCGACACGGCGACCGGGACGTGAGCTAGGGCACACCTGCCGTATCGTTGAGGCGATCGAGCGACAGATCGGCAGGGCAGTGCGCAGGGAACGGGCAGGAGGCGGCTGGTGACAGTCGACGACACCACTTCCGGCGCGGGCGCGCAGCCGCCGGAGGACTCGTCCGGCGCGTCCGCCCCGTCGAATTCGTCATCGTCGTCCTCGGGGACGTCCTCCGCCGCCGCGTCCACCTCGGTGCATCCGACGCCGCACCACGAGGTCGACCACACCGCGGAGCCGACCGACGACCCCCTTGCGATCCGCCTTGAGCAGCTGATCCTGGGCGCGGACCGGCGCTACACCCCGTTTCAGGCCGCCCGTACGGCCGGAGTCTCCATGGAGCTCGCCTCCCGCTTCTGGCGGGCCATGGGCTTCGCCGACATCGGCCAGGCGAAGGCCCTGACCGAGGCGGACGTGCTGGCCCTGCGGCGGCTCGCCGGTCTGGTCGAGGCGGGTCTGCTGAGCGAGCCGATGGCGGTCCAGGTGGCCCGCTCGACCGGCCAGACCACCGCCCGGCTGGCGGAATGGCAGATCGATTCCTTCCTGGAGGGCCTGACCGAGCCGCCAGAGCCCGGGATGACCCGCACGGAAGTCACGTACCCCCTGGTCGAGCTGCTCCTGCCCGAGCTGGAGGAGTTCCTGGTCTACGTCTGGCGCCGCCAGCTCGCCGCGGCGACCGGGCGCGTGGTGCAGGCGGCCGACGACGAGGAGATGGTCGACCGCCGTCTCGCGGTCGGCTTCGCGGACCTGGTGGGCTTCACCCGCCTCACGCGGCGGCTGGAGGAGGAGGAACTGGGCGAGCTGGTCGAGGCGTTCGAGACCACATCGGCCGACCTCGTCGCCGCGCACGGCGGCCGCCTGATCAAGACGCTCGGCGACGAGGTGCTGTACGCGGCGGACGACGCGGGCACGGCGGCGGAGATCGCGCTGCGGTTGATAGAGACGATGACGCACGACGAGACGATGCCTGCGCTGCGCGTCGGTATCGCGTTCGGGACGGTGACGACTCGGATGGGCGACGTCTTCGGCACGACGGTGAACCTGGCGAGCCGTCTGACCTCGATAGCGCCGAAGGACGCGGTGCTGGTGGACGGCGCGTTCGCGGAGGAACTTGTCCGCACGGGCGACGCGCCGGCCTCCGAGGCAGAGGCGGCGGAGGAGGCGGCCGCGGCGGAGAAGGAGGGCGAGGAGGCACCGTCGTACCGCTTCGCGCTCCAGCCGATGTGGCAGCGGCCGGTGCGGGGACTGGGCGTGGTGGAGCCCTGGCTGATGTCCCGCCGCGGCTGAGTCCGGGCGACCCGCCGGCCGCCGGGCCTATGATCCGGTGAACCATCGTTAACCGGGAGGGTGTCGTCATGTCCGAGTCCGAGCAGCGCTTCGGGGAATTCGTCGTCGTACGCAGGCACGAGCACGTGGCCGAGCTCGTACTCGACCGGCCCAAGGCCATGAACGCCGTCTCCACCGAGATGGCCCGTTCCATCGCCGCCGCCTGCGACGCCCTCGCCGCCGACCGGGATGTACGCGTCACCGTCCTCACCTCCACCCACGAGCGCGCCTTCTGCGTCGGCGCCGATCTCAAGGAGCGGAACTCCTTCTCCGACGCCGAGTTGGTGCGGCAGCGGCCGACCGCGCGGGCCGCCTACACCGGAGTGCTGGAGCTGCCCATGCCCACCGTCGCCGCCGTGCACGGATTCGCGCTCGGTGGTGGGTTCGAGCTCGCGCTGGCATGCGATCTGATCGTGGCCGACGACACCGCCGTCGTCGGGCTGCCCGAGGTGTCCGTCGGTGTCATCCCCGGCGGCGGCGGCACGCAGCTGCTGCCGCGCCGGGTCGGGGCTGCACGGGCCGCCGAGCTGGTCTATACGGCGCGGCGCGTCGAGGCCGCGGAGGCCCGGGAGTTGGGGCTCGTCGACCAGCTCGTGGACGAGGCCCGGACCGGCGCGCTGGAGCTCGCCGCCCGGATCGCGGCGAATTCCCCCGTCGGGCTGCGCGCCGCCAAGCGTGCGATGCGGCTCGGGCAGGGGCTCGATCTGCGGGCCGGTCTTGAGGTCGAGGACGCCGCCTGGCGTTCGGTGGCCTTCTCCGGGGACCGCGCCGAGGGTGTCGCCGCGTTCAACGAGAAGCGGAAGCCGCAGTGGCCCGGCGAGTGAGGCGCGGCGGGGCCCGCGGTGGGGCCCGTGGAATCCCGGGTTACGTCAACTGATCAAATCGGGCAAACCTCCCTAAGCTGGGGTGATGGCTGAGGATCGGCGGCTGCGAGCCGTAGTGGCGCTGGCGCAGGCGATGGCCAGCGCGCACACGCCGCGCGAGTCCTGGCGGGCCGCCGCGCTCGGTGCGCGCGACGCCCTCGCCGGGTCCTTCGCGGCGCTGTCCGTGTGGGAGCGGGAGCTCGGACGCCTCAAGGTGCTCGTGAACGCCGGCGAACGCGCCGCGGGGGAGGAGGAGTTCCCCGAGTCCGAGACGTACCCGGTCAACCGTTTCCCGGAGATCACGGAGTTTCTGCACGAGCAGTGGGCCGGCGGCGGTGAGCCCGACGCCTGGGTGGAGACCGCCGACGGCCACGCGTCCGGCGAGCCCGGCTACTCCCATCAGCGCGTGGATGCGCTGCGTCGGCGAGGGCGGGGCTGCTGTGTCGTCGCGCCCATCGTGCTGCACGGGCGGGCATGGGGGGAGCTGTATGTGGCACGCGCCGCCGGCCAGCCCGTCTTCGACCGGGAGGACGCGGACTTCGCGACCGTGCTCGCCTCGGTGGTGGCGGCCGGGATCGCCCAGACCGAGCGGCTTGAGGAGGTCCGCAGGCTGGCGTTCACGGACCCCCTGACCGGTCTCGCCAACCGCCGGGCCGTCGACATAAGGCTCGACGAGGCGCTGGAGCGCCATCGCGTCGACGGCTCGGTCGTCAGCCTGGTGGTGTGCGATCTCAACGGCCTGAAGCAGGTGAACGACACCCATGGCCACGCCGTCGGCGACCGGCTGCTCGAACGTTTCGGCTCGGTCCTCTCGCTGTGCGGGGCGATGCTCCCGGGCGCACTGGCGGCCCGTCTCGGCGGGGACGAGTTCTGTCTGGTCTCGGTCGGCCCGGCGGCGGACGAGGTGGTCCGCGTCGCGGACGAACTCTGCGTACGCGCAGGTGAGTTGGAGCTTGGGGAGGGCGTGGCCTGCGGGGTCGCGTCCACCGGCGACCCGATCGGGCAGGTCCGCTCGGCCCGCCGGCTGTTCCGGCTCGCGGACGCGGCCCAGTACCGGGCGAAGGCGGCCCGTTCCCCGAAACCCGTGGTCGCAGGCCGCGACGGCACGGTGCTGCGTCTCGCGGACTCCCCGCCCCGCTCGGAGCACGAGCGCCGCACGTTCCGGGCGGCGCGGCCCGAGGACTCTCAGGAGCCGTGGAGCGAACCCTGAGCCCACTGCGCGGTGCCGCGTGCGCCGTCGGATGCGTAAGGGGCCAACCGGGCCACCACTAGTGACAGGTTTGGATTCAGTCCGTACGCTCCTGAATATGGATATGCACACAGTCGTGGTGGGGACGTCCGGTACCACCGCTGAAGACGTCATCGCCGTGGCCCGCGAGGGCGCCCGTATCGAGCTCTCCGAGGAGGCCGTCGCCGCCCTCGCCGCCGCCCGCGGAATCGTGGACGCGCTCGCCGCCAAGCCGGAGCCCGTCTACGGGGTCTCCACCGGATTCGGCGCACTCGCCAGTCGGCACATCAGCAGCGAGCTCCGCGCCCAGCTCCAGCGCAACATCGTCCGCTCGCACGCCGCGGGCATGGGCCCGCGCGTCGAGCGCGAGGTCGTCCGCGCGCTGATGTTCCTGCGCCTGAAGACCGTGGCCTCCGGCCACACCGGCGTACGCCCCGAGGTCGCCCAGACCATGGCCGACGTACTGAACGCGGGCATCACGCCCGTCGTCCACGAGTACGGCTCCCTCGGCTGCTCCGGCGACCTCGCGCCGCTGTCCCACTGCGCCCTGACCCTCATGGGCGAGGGCGACGCCGAGGGCCCCGACGGCACCGTCAGGCCCGCCGGCGAGCTGCTCGCCGAGCACGGTATCGCCCCCGTCGCGCTCCGCGAGAAGGAGGGCCTCGCCCTCCTCAACGGCACCGACGGCATGCTCGGCATGCTGGTCATGGCCCTTGCCGACCTCCACCGCCTCTACACGACCGCCGACATCACCGCGGCGCTGTCGCTGGAGGCGCTGCTCGGCACCGACAAGGTCCTCGCGCCCGAACTGCACGCCATCCGCCCCCACCCCGGCCAGGGCGTCGCCGCCGCCAACATGAGCGCCGTCCTCAAGGGCTCCGGTCTCGTCGGCCACTTCCAGGAGGAGGAGGCGCCCCGCGTCCAGGACGCGTACTCGGTGCGCTGCGCCCCGCAGGTCGCAGGCGCCGGACGGGACACCCTCGCCCACGCCCGCCTGGTCGCCGACCGCGAGCTCGCCTCGGCCGTCGACAACCCGGTTGTGCTGCCCGACGGCCGTGTCGAGTCCAACGGCAACTTCCACGGCGCCCCCGTGGCATACGTCCTGGACTTCCTGGCCATCGCCGCCGCGGATCTGGGATCGATCGCGGAGAGGCGTACGGACCGGCTGCTCGACAAGAACCGCTCGCACGGGCTGCCGCCGTTCCTCGCCGACGACGCCGGTGTCGACTCGGGCCTGATGATCGCCCAGTACACCCAGGCCGCCCTGGTCAGTGAGATGAAGCGGCTCGCCGTGCCTGCCTCCGCCGACTCGATCCCGTCGTCGGCGATGCAGGAGGACCATGTCTCGATGGGCTGGTCGGCCGCGCGCAAGCTGCGTACGGCAGTCGGCAATCTGAACCGGATCCTCGCGGTGGAGCTCTACGCCGCGACCCGCGCCATCGAGCTGCGCCGCCATCTGACCCCCGCGCCCGCTTCGCAGGCCGCGATCGGGGCGCTGCGCGCGGCGGGCGTCGAGGGTCCGGGTCCGGACCGCTTCCTCGCGCCCGACCTGGAGGCGGCGGACGCGTTCGTACGGGACGGAGCGCTCATCGCGGCCGTGGAGCCGGTGACGGGCCCGCTGGCCTGACCCGTGGCTCAGTTGTCGGCGGGGCTCATCGCAGCCCCGCCGGCGACTGAGGGCGGCGCACCGAGTACGTCACGAAGCCCACGCCGATCGCCAGAAATGCCGTGCCGCCGATCAGATACGGAGTGGTGTCCACGGTGCCCGTGTCGGCGAGAGCCAGCCCCTGCGCCGCCGCTTCCGCGCCGGTCTGCTGTGTCTGTACTGCCTCCGTCACCGCTTCCGTCTCGGCCGTGGCATTCGCCGAGGGGACGAACCACAGCGCACACAGAAGAGTCCCTGCGGCAGTGGCGGTGAGAAGCGGTCGACGTGCGACGGACACGGAGTCGATCCCCCTTGAGGCATCCTCGAATTGGCCGGTGCGCTGATGCTAGTGAAAGCAGCGGGTCGCGGGAAAGCCGAGTGGCCGGGCGCTCTACCCTCCGTCGTATGACCACTTCTGAGACATCACGTTATGTGCGGCTGCGGGTGGATTTGGTGCTGGAGATCGCCGATACCGAAGCGCTGACCGCCGCGGCGCTCGAGCGCATCGCGGCCGACGAGTTCATGCCGGACGAGGAGCGTACGCACGCGCGCTCGGCGGTGCGCGAGGACGAGGCCGAGGCCATCGCGTATCTCGTGGACCCCTTCGACCTGGTCGGCGAGGTTCCTGGGGTCGATCTCGCCCAGGCTTCCTGGAGCAGTGAGCAGATCGAGTACGACCCCGATGCCGAGGACTGGGATCTCGACGAGGAGGATGGGGATTACGAGGAGGACGAGAGCCCTGAGGGCAGTCCTGGCGACGGCCCTGACGGGGCACGGCCGTAGCCTCCGGTGGCAGCCGGACCCCGGGCCCGTTTCGTCGGGTGAGTGAACCGGAACCCGGCCCCTTTCGTGCCGTAGTGCAACCGGCCGGGCCCCGGCTGCGTCGGTGAGTGTCGTTGAGTGGTGTTGCCCACATCCCCGCGGGATGTGGAACCGGATGGCCCGGAATGGGTGTTGTCCAAGCAGTTGGTCAGGGGAATCGGCGACGATGGAGAAGCGTGTGATGACGGACAGCAAGCGGCGCAGGGGCCTGATGGCCGCGTCCGCGGTGCTCGGCGGCGTGCTGGTGATATCCGCCTGCAGCGGCGACGGGGACAAGGGCGGCGCCGACGGCTCGAAGAAATCGCAGGCCCAGGTCGACGAGGCCGCCGCGAAAGACGCTTCGAAGGCCCGAATAGTCATCTCGCCCAAGAACGGCGCGACCAACGCGGGCATCAACGATGACGCCAAGGTCACCGTCAGCGACGGCACGCTCACTCAGGTGACGATGACCACCGCCGACGGCAAGAGCGTCAAGGGCACGCTGGCCGCCGACGGCAAGAGCTGGAAGCCGGACGAGCAGCTCGACCGCTCGACCACGTACAAGATCTCCGCATCCGCGAAGGATGCCGCGGGCCTCGAGGCCCACGAGAACTCCTCCTTCACCACGGTCTCGCCCGACAACAGCTTCATCGGCAACTTCACGCCGGAGGACGGTTCCACCGTCGGCGTCGGTATGCCGGTGTCGATCAACTTCAACAAGGCGATCACCGACAAGAAGGCCGTCCAGTCCGGGATCACCGTGACGTCGAGCAGCGGCCAGGAGGTCGTCGGCCACTGGTTCAACGGGCAGCGTCTCGACTTCCGCCCCGACCAGTACTGGGCCGAGGGCTCGACCGTCACCCTCAAGCTGAACCTCGACGGTGTCGAGGGCGCGGACGGCGTCTTCGGCGTCCAGCAGAAGACGGTCACGTTCAAGATCGGCCGTAACCAGGTCTCGACCGTCGACGCGTCGTCCAAGACGATGACGATCACTCAGGACGGCAAGACGATCAAGACCATCCCGATCTCCGCCGGCGCCCCGGACAACCCGACCTACAACGGCCAGATGGTGATCTCCGAGAAGTTCAAGGAGACCCGGATGGACGGTTCGACGGTCGGCTTCAAGAAGAAGGACGGCAAGGGCGAGTACGACATCAAGGACGTCCCGCACGCGATGCGGCTGTCCACGTCGGGCACGTTCATCCACGGCAACTACTGGGGCGCCGACTCGATCTTCGGCAGCGCCAACACCAGCCACGGCTGTGTCGGCCTCAACGACGTCAAGGGGGCGGGCGACCCGAACCAGCCCGCGGCCTGGCTGTTCGACAACTCGATCGTCGGCGACGTCGTCATCGTGAAGAACTCCAAGGACAAGACCGTCCAGCCCGACAACGGTCTGAACGGCTGGAACATGAGCTGGAGCGCGTGGAAGGCCGGTTCCGCGGTCTGACCCGCGCTGGCACATCAGGCATACGAAGGCGGCGGCACCCCTCTGGGTGCCGCCGCGGTCGTTGTGGCGATCGAAGAAATTGGCCTGCGTCGGCTCGGACCGCCCCGTACCGTCCGGGTCATGACGATCACCAGCCTCTCCGTCCCGCCCGCCGCCGCCTCCGTCGACGCCTGGCACGAAGTGCTCACCGCGGCACACACCCACGACCTTCCGGCCGGGGTTCCGGCGCCCGGCCGGGTCGAGACCGAGGGGAAGCTGGCCCGGTCATCGGCGAGCGGGCGCACCGTCCGTCTCGCGGCGACGGCACCGGACGGCTCGTACGACGGCGTGGCCTCGCTGCTGCTGTTCACGGACGAGGGCAACCGGCACACGGCCTTCCTCGATGTGCTCGCCGTCCACCCGCGGGCGAGGCGGCGCGGCGTCGGCGCCGCGCTGTGGGAGGCCGTGCGCGCCGAACTCACCGCCGACGGGCGGACCTCGGTGTCCACCCTGCTCGAACTCGGCGGCTCGGGCGAGGAGTTCGCGGCCGGACTCGGCTTCGGGAATGTGCTGCCCCTCGGGTGGTACGTACAGAATGTGCGGGAGGCACTCGAAGCGCACCCACAGCCGCCGGAGCTCCCCGAGGGCTATGCGTACGCCCAGTGGGCGGGCGTCGTGCCCGATGCCCACGCCGACGCGTTCGCCGAGGCGCACAACGCCATGGAGGACGCCCCGAGCGGCGACATGGACGAGCAGGTGACCCCCTGGGACGCCGAGCGCGTGCGGGCCGCCGCGCAGGTGATCCTGGACCGGGGCGGGGTGATCCTGTCCTCGGCGGTGCTCCATGCGGCGAGCGGTGACGCCGTCGCCGCGTACACCGAACTCGTGCTGCGCGACCCGTCGGACGTGCGCGCCATCCAGTACGACACGGTGGTCACCCCGGCCCACCGGGGCCGCGGGCTCGGCCGTGCGGTCAAGCGGCACATGCTGGGGACGGTGAGCGTCGCGCAGCCCGGCATACGGGAGGTCGCGACGACGGTCGCCGACGACAACGGTCCGATGCTGGCGGTCAACGAGGGCCTCGGCTACCGGCGCGAGCGGACCGCCGCGGTCTTCCAGGTGAAGCTCTGACAAGCCCCGGCAAGCTCTGAGAAGCCCTGGCCTAGCCGGTCTGGTCGGCGTCGGCCCGCTCGTCGATTCCCCATCCCGCCAGGAGCCGCAGCGAGTCCGCCGAGCGGCTGCCCGGCTCCGCGTGATACGTCACCAGCGACAGATCGTGGTCGTCGGGCAGCCTCAGCGTCTCGTACGACAGGGTCATCTCGCCCACCAGCGGATGGTGCAGCCGCTTGGCGCCATGGCCCTTCTCCTGCACGGTGTGGGCGGCCCACAGCCTGCGGAACTCGTCGCTCTTGACCGACAGTTCGCCGATCAGCGCGGGCAGCTCGGGGTCGTCGGCCGAGCAGCCCGCGTACATCCGCAGCACGCTGACCAGCTCGACCGCCTTGCACTCCCAGTCGACGTACAGATCACGGGCGTTGGGGTCGAGGAAGACGATCTTCGCCATGTTCCGCTCCCACGGCTTGAGCGCGGCGAAGTCGCCGAGCAGCGCGCGGGCCATGCGGTTCCAGCCCAGGATGTCCAGGCGCCGCCCGAAGATGAGGGCGGGCACCGTGTCCATCGCGTCGATCAGCTGCTGGACCGCCGGACGCACCTGCTGCGGCCGCCCCATCCGCCGGTGCTTCTTCTGCTTCGGCTTGGCGAGATGCGTGAGATGGTCGCGCTCGACGTCGGTCAGCCGCAGCGCCCGTGCGATCGCGTCCAGCACCTCGGTGGAGACATTGCGGCCGTTGCCCTGCTCAAGACGCGTGTAGTACGCCACGGACACCCCGGCGAGCTGGGCCAGCTCCTCGCGGCGCAGCCCTGGCACGCGGCGATGGCGGCCCAGCTGCGGCAGGCCCACGTCCTCCGGCTGGAGCCGGGCACGGCGTGAGCGGAGGAATTCGCTGAGTTCGGCGCGCTGGTCCATGCAGCCAGTATTCGTCAGTCGTGGCTGTCCAGCCTGACCCTGCCAGTAGTACGCACGCCGGACGTAGGCACAACAGAGGGCTGGGTAGCTTGCGCGCGCTGCTCCAGGCTCGACGTCATGACCACCACCGTTTCCGCATACGCCGCTCCCGCCGCCAAGGCGCCGCTGGAGCGGACCACCGTCCCGCGCCGCCCGGTGGGCGAGCACGACGTTCTCATCGAGATCAAGTACGCCGGAATCTGTCACTCCGACATCCACCAGGCCCGCGACGGCTGGGGCGAGGGCATCTTCCCGATGGTGCCGGGCCATGAGATCGCGGGCATCGTCACCGAGACCGGCCAGGGCGTGACGAAGTTCGCCGTGGGCGACCGGGTGGGCGTCGGCTGCATGGTCGACTCCTGCCGCGAGTGCGACAACTGCAAGGCCGGTCTGGAGCAGTACTGCACGGGCGGCAACGTCGGCACGTACAACGCCCTCGACAAGAACGGCGAGCCGACCTACGGCGGCTACTCCACCCACATCGTCGTGGACGAGGCATTCACGGTCCGCATCCCCGACGGTCTGTCGCTGGACGTCGCAGCCCCGCTGCTCTGCGCCGGAATCACCCTCTACTCCCCCCTCGCCCACTGGCAGGCGGGCCCCGGCAAGAAGGTCGCGATCGTCGGCCTGGGCGGCCTCGGCCACATGGGCGTCAAGATCGCCGACGCGCTGGGTGCCGAGGTGACAGTGCTCAGCCAGTCGCTCCGCAAGAAGGACGACGGGCTGAAGCTGGGCGCCGACCACTACTACGCGACCAGCGACGAGGCGACCTTCGAGCACCTCGCGGGCACCTTCGACCTGATCGTCTCGACGGTCTCCGCGCCGCTTCCGCTCGACGCGTATCTGCGGCTGCTGAAGACGGGCGGCGTCATGGTGAACGTCGGCGCCCCCGAGGAGCCCGTATCGCTCAATGTGTTCTCCCTGATGGGCGGCCGCAAGAGCCTCGCAGGCTCGGGGATCGGCGGCATCCGCGAGACCCAGGAGATGCTCGACTTCTGCGCCGAGCACGGGCTGGGTGCGGAGATCGAGCTGATCAGTGCGGATCAGATCAACGAGGCGTACGAGCGGGTGCTGGCGAGCGACGTCCGCTACCGCTTCGTGATCGACACCGCGACGATCTGAGTCACCCGTTGCCCCGGCTGCGCCCGATCGCCTCGCGCGGATCCGGTGCAGCCGGGGCAACCTGCTGATTACCTCTGGCGTAATCGACGGCTCTCCCGTGCCCCGGCAGGATCGAAGACATCCGAACGAGCCCCGCACAGGAGGAATCATGAACGCCTACGCCATTGGCCATCTGCTTCCCGCCGCCACGCTCGACGACGAGGTCTTCGTCTACATGGAGCGGATCCAGTCCACCCTCGACCCGTTCGGCGGCCGCTTCCTCGTCCACGGCGCGAGCGTCGAAGTCCGCGAGGGCGAGTGGCCGGGCGCGCTCGTCATCATCGGCTTCCCGGGGATGGAGGAGGCGCGCGGCTGGTACGAGTCCGAGGCGTATCAGGATCTCGTGCCGCTGCGTGCGCGGCACATGGCGGGCGATGTGGTGCTGGTCGAGGGGGTCGCTCCGGGATACGACGCGTCGGTGACGGCGAACCGGCTCAGGCAGGGGCAGGAGCGGGCCGCGGCGTCCTGACTGCGAGAGGTGCCGGGGGCGCCCGGCGAGTGAGGACAGGCGGGGCCGCGGCCGAGGGCTTCGCCGCCAGGCGACGAGCACTCTGCCCGTGCTGCCGCTGCCGCGTCAGCAGGCTGATCCGCGGGAGCGCGAAAGCCGCGAGCACTCCGCCCGTGCTGCCGCCGCTGCCGCGCCCGTGCTACCGCAGCCCCGCCTGTGTTGCCGCTGCCGCGGTCAGCAGGCCGATCCGCCGGAGCGCGAGAGCCGGTACGGCGAGTCCAGCCGGTACACCCCGGCCCGCGGCACCGTCAGCCGCGTCCACTCGCCCTCCTGCCGCAGGCAGGCCCCCTTCGCCCGCAGCCACGGCGAGTACGCAACGCGCACCGTCACCGACCCGGCCGCCCGCATCCGTACCACCAGCTCCGCGTCATCGCCCCGGACCACCGTCGCCGGGGACGACACGAGCGGAACCGCGTCCCGTACCCGGTAGACCGTCCAGCCCTCGTCCTGCCACACCTGCTCCAGCCAGACCGGCCCGCTCCTGACGATCGCCGCCTCGGCCTCCGCGGGCCCGTCGGGACGCCCGTGGTGCAGCACCACCAGGCCGACCGCCCACCGGTCCAGCCACTGGCGGTACGTCGCCGGGGTCAGCGACCCGTCGTAGAAGAGTCGCCCGCGCTCCACATCGAGCTGCCGGTTCCAGCCGCGCGCCATGTTGATGTGCGGGGCGAGGAGGGCCGCCTCGCGGTGGTTGCGGGCGGGGACGACCTCGACCCGCGTGCGGTCGGCGCCGAGCCGCGCGAGTTCGCGTACGACACCGTCGGTGTGCGCGGCCCACGCGGGGACGTGATTGGAGACGGCCAGGTCGTCATCGGTCTTGTCGATCAGCCAGTACGTGTTCAGGGCGAGCGCGGCCGTGAGGACGGCCGGCAGGAGCTTGCCGAGCCCTCTGCCGAGCTCCCTGCCCAGCCCGCCCGTGAGCACGGCGGCCAGCAGCACCGGCGGTCCGACGAGACCGACGAGCCGCTCGACGTTCGTGCCGATGGGCGAGGCGACGAGATAGGTCAGGACGACGCCGATGCCGTACACAGCGGCTCCGTACCGCACCACCCGCCACTCACGGTCGCGCGGCGCGGCGACGGCAAGCGCGGCCGATGCGGCCAGTGGCATCCACAGCTTGCCGCTCGCCATGGGCTGCTCGCCCTGGAAGGGGAAGAGCAGCGTCACCGCCCCCACCACGACGAACGGCGGCAGCACGAGCGCGGCGCCCTTCCGCCACTGCCGGTCCAGCAGATACGCCGCCCCCGCCACCACCAGGAACAGCCCGGCGACGGGACTGGCCGTCGCCGCGAGGGCCGCGCACACCGCGGCGAGGGCGGTCCTGCGTACGTACAGCACGGCGAGCAGCCCGATCGCGACGCCCAGCGCGAAGGTCGTACGCCCGGAGGCGACGTTGCACCAGAGGGCCAGCGCCCCGAGAACGGCGGGCCAGACCGGCCGCGGCACCCCACTGCGTACGAACAGACAGGCCAGCACCCAGGTCCCCGCGAGCCCGGCGGCCACGGACACGGCGCGTACACCGAAGACGGCCATGAGCGGGGGAGCGAGCAGGCTGTAGTTGGCGGTGTGGGTGCCGCCGTACCAGGAGAGGTTGTACGCGGAGGCCGGATGCCGCTCCATGAAGCCCGCCCAGGCGAGCTGCGCGGCCAGATCGCCGCCGCCGGTGGCGAGCCAGAGGGCCCACAGGACGTAGAGCGGCACGACGACGGCGGTCGCGACGAGCGGCACGCGCCACCAGGGTGGTGCCTCCCGCTTGCCTGCGTCGCTCCGGACGCTCTCCGCCCGTTCGCTGATCCCCACGGCGCAAACCCTAATGGCGCCGCAATCCGGCGCAGCTGATCACCCGCTCGGGCAGGGAATGATTGCTTTCCCGAGCGACGTTGTGCTGGATCACAAGCCATGTACCGCAGTGGGCAGTTGGAGGCTGGAACCATGCCGAGCGTCGCATTCGACGAGACCGTCCGCGCACTGCTGGACGGCAAGAACTTCGCCACCGTCTCCACCGTCGGCCCGGGCGGCGCGCCCCAGTCGTCGGTGGTGTGGATCAAGCGCGAGGGCGACACAGTGCTCTTCTCCACGACGGCCCACCGCCAGAAGACCCGCAACATCGAGCGCGACGCCCGCGTCAGCGTCTCGGTCTTCGACCTGGAGAACCCGTACACCTCGGCGGAGATCCGCGGCAGGGCGGAACTGCTCCCGGACGAGGCCAAGGCACTGCCGCACGAGCTCTCTCACAAGTACCTGGGGGTGGACCCGCCGGCGGAGAAGGACGAAGAGGTGCGGCTGATGGTCCGGATCACTCCGGAGAGGGTGATCCGCTTCTCGGCGTGAGCGGGGGCGGGGGGCTGCCCTCAGGCCGAACCGCTGACGCCGGGAGCCACGAAGCGCCGGTGGAGCGGCGTGAACTGAGTCTCGGGCTGACCTGCGATGCCGGCCTTCTGCACACCGGGCGCGAGCCGCTCGGCGAAGAAGCGCTCGAATTCCCCTTGGCTGTTCCATACGTCGGTCACCCGCAACGCGTCCCCTTCGAACCAGGCCACGTGCAGAACGGCCCCGTCCGGCGTCTGCTCCTCCCAGCGCACCTCGTCCCGCACCTCGTTGTACTGCTCGGGCGTGACCCCAGCCCAGCGCAAAGACAACACAACGGCCATGCTGATTCGCTCCTCGGTCGACGGCCAACTCCGGTCCCATTGGAACGGCCAGGCTGCCGGGGCGCCGTCGGGACTACGCCGTTCACGCAAAGCGACAGGTCAAGGGGCTGGGTCGGGCGGCTGGGCGCCCGTCACGCCGGCACGGGTGCCGGCTGACGTCGAGCAGGAGCGCGATTTCGCCGGGGGCAGAACACCGCTCCCTCCCAGCCGGGCGCAACGCTCCTACCCTGAAGAGGTGAGCAGCCACGCGCCGAACCAAGCCCACGTCATCCCCCTGCGTCCGGCTCCCCGCGCGCCGACCCCCGCGGCCAAGGAGCCCCTCTGGCGGGACGTCGTCGGTGATGTCCTGCGCCGGGAGCGCCTCGCGCAGGAGCGCACGCTCAAGGATGTGGCCGACGCCGCTCGGATCTCGATGCCCTATCTCTCCGAGCTCGAGCGCGGCCGCAAGGAGGCTTCGTCCGAAGTACTCGCTGCCGCCGCCCGCGCGCTCGGCCTCGGGCTGGCCGATCTGCTTGCCCTGGCCCAGGGGCAGCTCGCCCGACCGGCCGGGGCGAGGCCGGTCAGGACCGGCACCGCCCCCACCGGTCCGCGGCGTACCGAGGCGCGGGTGTCCTCGCTCCGGGGCGAAGTGCGCCTCGCCGCCTGACCGTTGGACGCACCCTCGCGCCGGGGGAAGTACGTCAGGCAGTGACAAGCCGCCGGCTGAGAACCTCGTCGGCGAGCCCGTAGGCCACTGCCTCGTCCGCCGTGAAGATCTTGTCGCGGTCCATGTCCGCGCGCAGCGTCGCGACGTCGTGGTGCGTGTGCCGGGACAGGACTTCCTCGACCTGGGAGCGGATCCGGAGCATCTCCTTGGCCTGGAGGCTGAGGTCCGAAACCGTCCCCTGCCGGCCGCCGCTCGCCGGCTGCCCCAGCAGCACCCGGGCGTGCTCGAGAACGAACCGCCGCCCAGGGTCTCCGCCGGCCAGGAGGACCGCCGCGGTCGAGGCCGCCTGCCCGACACAGAACGTCGAGATCGGCGCGCCGACGAAGGTCATCGTGTCGTAGATCGCCATGAGTGAAGTGAACGAGCCGCCAGGCGAGTTGATGTAGATCGCGATCTCGCGGTCCGGGTTCGACGACTCCAGATGGAGGAGTTGGGCGATGACGACGTTCGCGACGCCGTCGTCGATCTCCGTACCGAGGAAGATGATCCGCTCGGACAGCAGCCGGCTGAAGACATCGTACGAACGCTCCCCCTGCGCGGTGCGCTCGACGACGTTCGGGATCGTGTACTGGCCCATGTCAGAGTCCCAGCCCAATCCGTCGCCGCGAACCGGCCGGGCGGACGTCGTCGAGCGACTCGACGACGCGATCGACCATGCCGTACTCCTTGGCCTGCTCGGCTGTGAACCACCGGTCGCGGTCACCGTCGCGGGAGATCGTCTCCTCACTCTGGCCGGTGTGCTCCGCGGTGATCCGCTCGATGGCCTTCTTCGTGAACTCGAGGTTCTCGGCCTGGATCGCGATGTCGGCGGCGGTCCCACCGATGCCGGCCGACGGCTGGTGCATCATGATCCGTGCGTTCGGCAGTGCGTGGCGTTTCCCCTCCGTCCCGACGGTGAGGAGGAACTGCCCCATGCTCGCGGCGAATCCCATGGCGAGTGTCGAGACGTCATTCGGGATCAGCCGCATCGTGTCGTAGATCGCAAGACCCGCTGTGACCGAGCCGCCGGGACTGTTGATGTAGAGGCTGATGTCGCTCCGCGGATCCTCCGCGGAGAGGAGAAGCAACTGCGCGCAGACCCGGTTCGCGGAAACCTCGTCAACCTGCGTGCCGAGAAAGACGATCCGCTGCGTGAGGAGCTGCGCGGCCAGGTGGTCGTCGAACCGTGTCGGAGGGGTGTCACCCTCGGTGGCTCGTGGGTTCAGGCCTGGGTCCCAGCCGGTGATGAGTGGTGACATCGGTCCTCCTTGCTCCGGCGCGGCGGCCGTCGCCGCGGTCTCTCCACTCTCGGCGCGCTGGTGTCGCCGCGTCAGGGTTCTTGGCCCGCAGCAGATTCGCTGACGGCAGACCGACGTGGTCAGCCTCAGCCGGTCCTATCCCTGAGGCCGCCAGGCGTAGCGGACGTCCGGTTCACGTTCCTCGTTGTGCTGTCCGTCAGTGCGCTCAACCACGACGAAGCCGTGCCGCTCGTAGAACCGTTGTGCCGGTTCGTTGACCTGGAACGTCCACAGCCCCAGCCCACCGGGCCGCTGCTGCTTGGCCAGGTCCACGAACCGGTCGCCCAGGCCCCGGCCGCGCCACGACGGGTCGAGGTAGAGCTGCTCCAGTTCTCCGCCGTCGAGCACCATGAGCCCGATCACAGAGCCCTGAGCCACGGCCACCCAGGTCTCGTACTGCGGCACGACCACGTAGGAGAACCAGTCCCGCACCTCGTCGTCGCTGTGCGCGCGGCGCACGGTGGGCAGCGCTGCGGTGAAGGAACGCAGCCACACGTCGGCCAGATCAGCGGCGTCGGAGTCATCCGCACGCCGGAACACAAGCTCAGCACTGTTCACAGGGCGCGACTGTCGCAGATGAGTGATCCCGGCGCATCGGGATTTGTTCCGCCCGTGATCTTGGTGTCTGGGATCTGAGCGCGCAGTGCGCTGCTTACCGGGTCTTGGCCGGCAAGCAGCGCACTCAGTGTCGCCGTCGCTTCCGCGGAGAGCGGCTCAGCCATCAGCCTTCGCGACACCGATCGGGCAGGACACGCCCGTCCGCCGAGCCTGTGCTGCCATGTGACCCGTTGGGTCAGGCGCGCAGACCCGTGAGTCCGTCATACGCGGCCGTGATGATCTCCAGTCCCCGATTGTCGTCCGCGGGTTCGCGCATCTGATGTGTCACGTATGCCGCTGCCATACGGGCGTCGGGATCGATCACGACCAGTGAGCCGCCCCAACCGCCCCACCCGTAGGTGGTGCCGAACAGTCCGTAGCCCAGGCCCCAGCGCATCGGCATGCCCAGGGCGCGGTCATCTCCTTGGAACTGCTCCTCCCGGGCGCGGTCTCAACCCGCCTGCGACAGCAGCCGCGTGCCCCGCACCGATCCTCCGCAGGCCATCACGGACTGGACGAGGGCGACCGAGCGGGCGTTACCGAGCCCGCTCGCCGCAGGGATTTGCGCACGGCGCCAGGACACGCTGTTCCCGTCGTGGACCCGTATCGGGGTCCCGGCGGCGGGAGCCGCGCCGCTGCCTGGGGCACTCGCGGCATAGCTGTCGTCCCGGGACTGTGGCGGGAGCGTGAGCGCCACCCGGTGGTCGTGCTCGGCGGGCAGGCCGATGTGGAAGTCCGCGCCCAGCGGGCCGGCAACCTCGTCGGCGAAGAATGCGCCCAGGGTCCGGCCGGTGATGCGGCGTACGACCTCGCCCACGAGGAATCCCTGGGTGAGCGAGTGGTATCCGGCCTCGCTGCCCGGCTCCCATTGCGGAGCCTGCGCGGCCAGCCGCGCCGTAGCGGACGTCCAGTCGTACAGCTCCTCCACCGGCCCCTCCCAGTCGGGCAGGCCCGCCGTGTGCGCGAGCAGGTGGCGAACCAGCACCCCCTCCTTGCCTGCCGCGGCGAACTCCGGCCAGTACCGGGCGACCGGCGCGGCCAGGTCGAGTTCGCCACGGTCGGCGAGAACCAGCGCGCACAGCGCCGTCATCGTCTTGGTGACGGACCAGACGTTGACGATCGTGTCCCGCTGCCACGGGATCGTACGGTCGGCGTCGGTGAAGCCGCCCCAGACGTCCACCACAGCCCGGCCGTCCACGAAGACGGCCACCGAGCCACCGGCGTCTCCCTCGTCCAGCAATGCCGCCAGCGCGCTGGGCACGGCAGTGAACAGATCATCGTATGAGCCCTGAATGTCCGCCATGCGGAGAATCTAGCCCGCATGGGGTGACGCAAGGCAACCTAATTTCCGGCCCGCTGGGGGCGGCTGTCCCTCAGTGGCTTCCGGCGCAGGGGCGATGCCGGTCGGGCAGGACGCACCCCAGTTCGTCTCGAACGGGGTACTTAGCTTGACCCCCGTCCCGCCGATGCCGCAGTACCCCGCCGGGTTCTTGCCCAGATACTGCTGGTGGCCCAGCTCGCTTGCACCGTTGCTTCCTTGACCCAAGTCAGGCGACCGGACGCGTCTCGCAGCGCTGCGGGGGGTGGCCGATGTCTCGCTTCCACCACTGGCCATCCGCGTCGCGGAAACCGAAGGTGATCACAAGCCTCATGCCCGGCGTGGGTGAAAGTGGTACGCCCCCTGCATCGAGCAGTTGTACACGCGGCGTCAGAGATTCTCCAGGCTGCAAGATGCACGCCTCTGCAGTGTTGTGCGAGATGTTCGGATTGAGGCACCAGGTTGCTTCTGGGTCTGCCGCTGCTGCGCGCACACTGAGCAGGTCCACATCGGCGATGGCGGTTGGTGCACCGCTCGGCGTCGTCCGGAAATTCGCGCCGCTGATGCGATGCCCGAGGCTGTAGTCGAGTCGCTTCGCCTCAAGGGCCCTTGCCTCACGTACAGCTCGAAAGGCACTGCTGGTGTCAGGGCCCCGCTTTGTTGCTGGGGAGCCACCGGTTCTGGCCGCTGCCGGCCGCGTTGTCCGCGAACTCCCCCGAGATTGTCCGTGATCGGTAACGGACGCATCCCGTGGCCGCCGCCCCTCGTCCTGCCAGGTGGTCGCAAAGTGACCGGGAATCGGCGAAGGACTGCGCGAAAGCGGGGCGGACATGGCACGGCACGGCGGCGGGCGGGGCTGGTACGGCAAGCTGGTCGGGGCGGCGCTCGGGGTGATGGTGCTCACCACCGGTGCCTCGGTGTGGACCGCGCAGGCCGGTGCCGTGGGGGGCTCGTCGCCCAAGGCGGCCGCCTCGGCGACGCCGGGCAGTGACGTCAAGCAGGTCGCGGTGACCATCGCGCACGCCTCGGACAAGGGGACGCGCGGCGTCAACATCACCATCGATGACGGCCCCGACCCTGTGTGGACCCCTCAAGTGCTGGACGTGCTGCGGGAGTACGGGGTGAAGGCCACGTTCTGCATGGTGGGGATGCAGGCGCAGGCCCACCCGGACCTCGTGAAGAAGGTGGTCGCGGCCGGGCACCGGCTGTGCAACCACTCGGTGTCGCACGACACCACCATGGACAAGAAGTCCCAGGCCTACCAGTCGCAGCAGATACGCGACGCCGAACGCATGATCACCGAGGCGTCCGGAGGTGTACGGCCGATGTACTACCGGGCGCCCGGCGGGGCCTTCACCCCTCACAGCCGCAAGCTCGCCGCTTCCCGGGGGATGCGCCCGCTGGGCTGGAACGTGGACACCAAGGACTTCGAACGACCGGGCACGAACGCCATCGTCGCCACCGTCGAGCGGGAGCTGCCCAAGGGGCCGACGCTCCTCTTCCACGACGCGGGCGGCGACCGTTCCCAGACCGTCGAGGCCCTGCGCCGGATCCTCCCCTGGCTCAAGGAGCAGGGCTACTCCTGCGGCTTCCCGGTGCGTTGAGCGGCCCTGGTCGGTCCCGGCGTTCGAGGTCCCGGCCCCGGCGCGAGCGCCACCGCCGCCCGGGCCCGGCAGCTCAGCGGCGTCGAGCCCACAGCGTGCCCTTCAGGGCGCACGACCACGGTCTCGAGCACGATCGCGTATTCGTCCTCGGATTCCGGGTAGCGCTTCGATTCGGGGAGGCTGTGGAAGCGCACCCACCGGTCGCAGTACGTACTGCGGAACGTGTGGGCGATGGGCGGACCCGACGGCCGCCGTTCCTGCCACAACCCCGCCAACAGCTCTGGGGTGAAACCGGAGCTCACCCCTCGGCCTTCGCGACGCCGATCGGGCAGGAAACACCCGTCCCGCCGATCCCGCAGTACCCCGCCGGGTTCTTGTCCAAGTATTGCTGGTGATACCCCTCCGCCGGGTAGAACGGGCGGCCCTCCGCCGGAAGCAGTTCCGTCGAGATCGTGCCGTATCCCGAGCCCGTCAGGACCCGTTGGTACGCCTCGCGTGACGCCTCCGCCGTCTCGGCCTGGGCCGGGGAGTGGGTGTAGATCGCCGAGCGGTACTGCGTGCCGACGTCGTTGCCCTGGCGGAAGCCCTGCGTCGGGTTGTGGGACTCCCAGAACAGCTTCAGCAGCGACTCGTACGAGACGACCTTCGGGTCGAAGACGACGCGCACTGCCTCCGTGTGGCCCGTCAGGCCCGAGCAGGTCTCTTCGTAGGTGGGGTTCGGGGTGTGGCCGCCCTGGTAGCCGACCAGGGTCGTCCAGACGCCCTCCGTCTGCCAGAACTTGCGCTCCGCGCCCCAGAAACAGCCCAGGCCGAAGTCCGCGACCTCAAGGCCCTCGGGGTACGGGCCCAGCAGGGGGTTGCCCAGGACCGTGTGGCGGGCGGGGACGGAGAATTCGGGCTCGGGGCGGCCGCGGAGGGCCTGGTCGGGGGTGGGGAGCTCGGGGGTGCGGCGGGACAGGAACATGCGGGCTCTCCTCGGGGTGACGGGTGCCTAGTCACAACGCTCGGGGCCGCGCCAGGATTCCTTCCCGCTCGGGGCCGGGCGGTCACTGCGGAAGCGTCGCCGGGCTCCCGCCGTTCGCCTCGTAACCCGCCACCGCCAGGTTCCGGTACACCGTGTAGTCCGCCGCCGGGTCGCCGCTCAGCGTCCACGGCAGGGCGCCGATATGGCCGTCGACATGCACCAGCTGGTTCATCGCCTCGGCCCACCTCTCCGACCGTACGAGGAAGAGGATCAGCAGGTGGCGTACGTGCGCGAGCATCGGGTCGTCGGGACGGGCGGCGTGGACCGCGAACAGCGCTCCCTCCACCGCCTTGGTGACGACCGCGCTCCGGTAGAAGCTCTGAACCAGATTGACCTCGGGCAGGTGCTCGTACACCGCGAACAGCGGCAGCGCCGCCAGCAGCGAGCCCTGCGGGGCGCGGGCCGCGGCGGTCGTCGCGAAGTGGTCGGCCTCCTCGCGCGAGCCGTGCCACTTCTCGCACCAGTAGTGCAGCGCGGCCAGATGCGCGCCCATGTGCTCGGGCGCGCGGTCGATGACCTTCGCCCACACCTGGTCGAACTGCTCGTGGGAATAGCCGAGTCCACGGCCGACGGCGAGTTCGACGATGTACGGAATCGGGTCGCCGGGCGCCGGCAGGGCTGCCTCGCCGCTGACCGTACGGGCCTCCTCCAGGATGATCCGGAAGTCGTCCGTCCCCGCGGTCGACGACCGCCACGCCTGCTGCACCAGGAACTCCGCGTGCACCTGCGCGCCGCCCGCGTCCTTCGGCGAGTCCAGACGCCAGGCGCGCAGCCACGCGCCGCCGACGCCCGGCTGCTGCTGGAGCTCCAGCGAAGCTGCTCCGGCGAAGGCCTGGACGCGCTGCCAGCGGACCTCGCCCTCCTTGGGGGTGCCCGCGAGCAGCTGGGAAGCGGCCCGCCAGTCCTGGGTGCGCTGGACGACATCGAGTACGTCGAGGAGGTCCTGGTCCGGGCCCGGCAGCCGGATGTCCAGCTCCTCCTGGCGCACGAATCCGTACGTGTCCGGGTCGGCGGCGTCGGGCGAGCCGGGCGCGACCTGGCGGATGCCGGAGCGCCGGCGCAGCACGAGAGGACCGATGACCGCGGTGAGCATGCACAGCGCGATCAGGAACCAGAGAATCTCCATGAGCCCATTGTCCCGGACGGCACCGCCCGGCCGTCGGGGCGGTCCACGCCGGACAGCGTCCGGGCCCGGGCCGCGCCATGGCCGAAGCGGGACTACGCTCGGGCCTCATGAGCGACCAGCACAGCTTCCACAACTTCGAGACCCTCGCCATCCACGCGGGCAACACGGCCGACCCGCTGACGGGCGCGGTCGTACCGCCCATCTACCAGGTGTCCACCTATAAGCAGGACGGTGTGGGCGGACTGCGCGGCGGCTACGAGTACAGCCGCAGCGCCAACCCGACGCGTACCGCGCTGGAGGAGAACCTCGCGGCGCTGGAGGGCGGCCGGCGCGGTCTCGCCTTCGCGTCCGGACTCGCGGCGGAGGACTGCCTGCTGCGTACGCTGCTGGAGCCGGGCGACCATGTGGTGATCCCGAACGACGCGTACGGCGGCACCTTCCGGCTCTTCGCCAAGGTCGTGTCCCGGTGGGGTGTGGAGTGGTCGGTGGCCGACACCTCCGACCCGTCGGCGGTACGGGCCGCGATCACCCCGAAGACGAAGGTGATCTGGGTCGAGACCCCGTCCAACCCGCTCCTCGGCATCACCGACATCGCTGCGGTCGCGGAGATCGCGCGGAGCGCGGGCGCTCGGCTCGTCGTCGACAACACCTTCGCGAGTCCCTATCTCCAGCAGCCGATCGCGATGGGTGCGGACATCGTCGTGCACTCCCTGACCAAGTACATGGGCGGGCACTCGGACGTCGTCGGCGGTGCGCTGATCGCAGCGGACGCGGCCGTGGGCGAGGAACTGGCGTACCACCAGAACGCGATGGGCGCGGTCGCGGGACCGTTCGACGCGTGGCTGGTGCTGCGCGGCATCAAGACGCTGCCCGTCCGTATGGACCGGCACAGCGAGAACGCCACCAGGGTCGCCGAGATGCTCACCCGCCACCCGAAGGTCACCAAGGTCCTCTACCCGGGCCTGCCTGACCACCCGGGTCACGAGATCGCCGCGAAGCAGATGAAGCACTTCGGCGGCATGGTCTCCTTCCGGGTCCAGGGCGGCGAGGATGCGGCGGTCGAGGTCTGCAACCGCGCCAAGCTGTTCACGCTGGGCGAGTCCCTGGGCGGCGTCGAGTCGCTGATCGAGCACCCGGGACGGATGACGCACGCCTCGGTGGCGGGCTCCGCACTGGAGGTTCCGGCAGACCTCGTGCGGGTTTCGGTGGGCATCGAGTCGGGGGACGATCTGCTGGCGGATCTGCAGCAGGCGCTGGGCTGACGCGACGGTTCGACATCGCCGGACGGTCACAATCGCCGGACGGGCTGCGCATCAGCCCGTCCGGCGAGGACGTCATGCGTCAGGCGCCGGGCGTCACGCGGTGACCTTCTCGTTCTCGAGCGTTTCGCGGATCTCCGAGCGCAGCTCCAGGCTGTCCGCGTGTCCATGGACGGAGACCGCGTGCTCGGCAGCGGCCCGTACGACTTCTTCTTCCTCACCTGAGATGGTGAGCGAGCAGTCCGTCACGCTCGGGAACTTGCGGCAATCGGCGACTTTTCTGGTCATGACGACCTCCCTGGTATCGGTCAGTACGCCGCTTTCTCCAGCATAGATCCGTACAGGTCCGGCTCATCCGGTCAGAAGGGGCGGGCCGGTCGGCGGGCTACCAGCCCTCGAGCGGAGGCGTCGTGTCCGCAGGCGACGTCGCCCAGGGCTGAGCCACCGCCGCCCAGACCGCAAAAGCGATCACCGCGGCCACCAGCAGCAGCCACAATGCGCGGCGCAGCGCACGATGGCGGCGCAGCAGCCGGGTGCCGTGTTCCGTGGCGCGGGCCGCCAGATCCGCCGGGACCGGCGGATGACGGGTCTCCAGCATCCGGCGGACCTCGGCCTCCTTGCGCTCCCGGCTGCTCATGACGCCGCCTGGACGTGGGCGGGCGGCAGCGTGGGAGGGCCCGTGCGCATCGTCCTCACAGCGCGGGTGCAGATCGCGCGGACCCGTTCCACCGGGAGCCCGATCAGCGCCGCCGTCTGTTCCTCCGCAACCCCCTCGTACAGGCGCAGCACCAGAATCAGGCGCTCCTGCGGGGTGAGGCGTTCCAGCACCCCGCCGCGTAGCCGGTGGTAGCGCCAGGCGTTGCGCGCGAAGCGGGCGGCGAGCTCCTGGCGGGTGCGGTCGTACGGATCCTCACCGCGCAGCCGGTCCCATTCCGCGTATGTGTGGGCGAGAGCGGCCGTGAGCAGGTGTTCGGCGTGAGGATTGGCGCCGGGGGGCTCGGCGGTGAGCAGAGTGGCGGCATGCAGCAGCCGTGGCGCCGCGCCCGCGACGAACGCCTCGAACTCCCGGGCACGGCGACGCCTTTGTGTCGTCTGCCGCTCGCTCACGTCCTCATATAGGAGCAGATCAGGCGCCCGGGTCAAGAGGTCGGAGAGTTCTCCGTCTCCACGGGCGGCAGACCGGCCTGGCGGGCGGAGAGAGCGGTGTTGAAGCGAGTGAGCAGAGTGCAGAACGACTCGCGCTCCGTCTCCGTCCAGCCTTCCGTCACCTGCGCCATCAGCTCGCGTCGCGAGGAGCGGACCTCTTCGAGCCTGGCCTGGCCGCGCGGCGACAGCTGGAGCACGACTGCACGGCCGTCCTCCGGGTGCGAGGTGCGCTTGACCAGGCCGGTGTCGACGAGCGGCGCGACCTGGCGGGTGACGGTCGACGAGTCGATGCCCATCCCCGCGGCAAGCGCCTTGACGCCCATCGGGCCTTCCTTGTCGAGCCGGTTGAGCAGCAGATACGCGGCACGGTCCATGGAGTTGCGGACCTGGCCGACCCCGCCGAGCCGGGTCTGCTCCGCGCGGCGTGCGAAGACGGCGACCTGGTGCTGGAGAGCATCGAGGAGGCCGGGGTCGAGATGGGTCGTCATGTCCTGAGAAGTGGGCATGGCTAGGGGGGCTCTCTCGTGCGGTGGTCGGTTGGTGGGGGACAGAGTACGCGGCAAAAACCCGGTGTGTACCAGGGCTGCGCAAACCAGTGGGGAAGCCCGGGATCCGGGCGGCCGACCGGCCGGTGAGCTGCGATGCTTGACGTCATGACCTTCAGTACGTCTGGCACCTTTCGCCCCGTCATCCTCGACGACATCCGGGGGGCTCAGAAGATGCTCTCGGGGGTCGCCAGGATGACCGCGATGGAGGGCAGCAGGCATCTGTCGCAGCTGGTGGGCGCGCCTGTCCACTTCAAGTGCGAGAACCTCCAGCGGACGGGTTCCTTCAAGCTGCGCGGTGCGTACGTACGGATCTCCGGGCTCTCACCGGTGGAGCGGGCCGCGGGCGTCGTCGCCGCGTCCGCCGGCAATCACGCGCAGGGCGTGGCACTGGCATCCACGCTGCTCGGAGTGCGCTCCACGGTGTTCATGCCGATGGGAGCGCCGCTGCCGAAGGTCGCGGCGACCAGGGAGTACGGCGCCGAGGTGCGGCTGCACGGCCAGGTCATCGACGAGACCCTGGCCGCCGCCCAGGAGTACGCGCACGAGACGGGCGCGGTCTTCATCCACCCCTTCGACCACCCCGACATCATCGCCGGGCAGGGCACCGTCGGCCTCGAAATCCTGGAGCAGTGCCCCGAGGTCCGGACGATCGTCGTCGGCATCGGCGGCGGCGGGCTCGCGGCCGGGATCGCGGTCGCGGTGAAGTCGGTACGGCCCGATGTGAAGCTGATCGGCGTGCAGGCCGAGGGCGCGGCCGCCTATCCGCCCTCGCTCAGTGCCGGACATCCCGTGTCGATCGACTGTCCGACGACGATGGCTGACGGGATCAAGGTGGGCCGCCCCGGCGACGTTCCGTTCAAAATCATTGGCGATCTCATCGACGAGGTCCGTACGGTCTCCGAGGACGAGCTCTCCAGCGCCCTGCTGCTCTGCCTGGAGCGGGCGAAGCTGGTGGTCGAGCCCGCCGGGGCGAGTCCGGTGGCGGCGCTGCTGAGCGATCCGGGGTCGTTCACGGGCCCGGTTGTCGCCCTGCTGTCGGGCGGCAACGTGGACCCGCTGCTGATGCAGCGCATCCTGCGGCACGGCATGGCGGCGGCGGGTCGCTATCTGTCGTTGAGGCTGCGGCTGACGGACCGGCCGGGGGCGCTCGCAGCGCTCCTCGGCTCGTTGTCAGTGGTCGACGCTAACGTCCTTGATGTGAGTCACGTACGGACCGATCCGCGGCTCGGACTCACGGAGGCGGAGGTGGAGTTGCAGCTGGAGACGAAGGGCCCCGAGCACTGCGAACTGGTGGCGGCGACGCTGCGCGATGCGGGATACACGGTCATGAGCTGAGCCCGGTCCGTGCACTCTCGTGGTCGTCGGTGCCCGGCCGCTGCCACGGCCTGACGCAGCGCTGACAGGCTCTTGGGACTTCCTCGGGACATACACTCGCGACAGTCTTGAGTATCGCGATGTATCGCGTTACGGTGGGGGTCCTGCCATGCTCCCGCCAGGCGCGGGAAATCCCGCAGATCCAGATCTTTCGCAAGAAGTGACCCACCCACCTGCCACCTTTGGGAGAACCCATATGCCAGGCGCCATCTACGCCGAAGGCCTGGTGAAGACCTTCGGCGACGTAAGGGCTCTGGACGGCGTCGACCTCGACGTCCCGGAAGGCACGGTCCTGGGACTTCTCGGCCCCAACGGAGCCGGCAAGACCACGGCCGTGCGCGTACTGACCACCCTGCTGCAGCCCGACAGCGGCAAGGCGGTCGTCGCCGGTATAGACGTCCTGAAGCACCCGAACGAAGTCCGCCGCTGCATCGGCCTCTCCGGCCAGTTCGCCGCGGTCGACGAGTACTTGACCGGCCGTGAGAACCTCCAGATGGTCGGCCAGCTCTACCAGATGAGCGGACGCGACGCGAAGGCCCGGGCGGGCGAGCTGCTCGACCGCTTCAACCTCGCGGACGCCGCCGACCGTCCCGCCAAGACGTACTCCGGCGGTATGCGCCGACGGCTCGACCTGGCGGCCGCGCTCGTCGTCTCCCCGCCGGTGATGTTCATGGACGAGCCCACCACCGGGCTCGACCCGCGCAACCGCATGCAGCTGTGGGAGGTCATCGAGGAGCTGGTCAGCGGCGGTACGACACTGCTGCTCACCACCCAGTACCTCGAAGAGGCCGACCGCCTCGCCCACGACATCTGCGTGATCGACCATGGCAGGGTCATCGCCCGCGGCACAGCGGACCAGCTCAAGGCCCAGACGGGCGGCGAGCGCGTCGAGGTCGTCGTGCAGCACCGGGACCAGATCGCCCCCGCGCGCGAGGTCCTGCTGGGCTTCGGCAAGGGCGAGGTCGCCATCGCCGAGCACACCCGCAAGCTCACCGTCCCGGTCACCGGCGGCGCCAAGCTGCTCGCCGAGGTCATCCGCGAGCTGGACACCCGGGGCGTCGAGATCGACGACATCGGCCTGCGCCGCCCCACCCTCGACGACGTCTTCATCTCCCTGACCGGCCACGCCGCCGAGCTCCAGGACGAGGAGAACGGGCAGTCGGAGGACGTCAAGGACGTCAAGGACGTCATGGACGCGAAGGCCACGAAGTCCCGGAAGGAGTCCGTGAAGTGACCACCACAACGGACGTCGTGAGGATCGCGGCACCCAAGCCCCGCGGCGGCGTCGTCCAGTCGATCAACGACTCGCTCGTCGTCGCCAAGCGCAATCTGATCCGGATGACCCGGATCCCGGAGATGATCATCTTCGGGATGATCCAGCCGATCATGTTCGTGGTCCTGTTCACGTACGTCTTCGGCGGTTCCATCCAGGTCGGCGGCTCCACATCCCCCCAGGCCTACCGCGAGTTCCTGATGGCCGGCATCTTCGCCCAGACCGTCACCTTCGCCACCGCGGGTGCCGGCGCGGGCATCGCCGACGACATGCACAAGGGCCTCATCGACCGCTTCAGGTCGCTGCCCATGGCCCGCGGCGCGGTCCTCACCGGCCGTACCCTCGCCGACCTCGTGCAGACCGCGCTCACGCTCGTCGTGCTCGCAGTCGTCGCGCTCATCGTCGGCTGGCGGGTCCACGAGAACATCGGCAAGGTGCTGCTCGGCTTCGTGCTGCTGCTCCTGCTCGGCTACGCATTCTCCTGGATCGGTGCCCTGATCGGGCTCACGGTGCGGACGCCCGAGGCGGCCACGTCCGGCGGACTGATCTGGCTGTTCCCGCTGACGTTCATCTCGAATGCCTTCGTGGACGCCAACCAGATGCCCGCCTTCCTGCAGCACATCGCCGAGTGGAACCCGTTCAGCGCCACCGTCCAGGCCTGCCGCGAGCTGTTCGGCAACCTGCCGCCCGGCTTCAAGGCCTCCGAGGCCTGGCCCATGCAGCACCCGGTGCTTGCCTCGGTCATGTGGTCGCTGGTGATCCTGATCGTCTTCAGGACGCTGGCAGTCCGCAAGTACCGCTCGGCCACGGCCTGATCACCGGCCACGGCCTGATCGTCGGCCGCGATCTGATCACCGGCCGTCGGCTGATCAGCCGGGGCAGATGACTGAGGGGCAGTGACCACCCGGATTCCCGGCCGGGTGGTCACTGCCCCTTCTGCTGTCGTCGAGTCCTGCCTGCCAGACGATGCGGGCGGCCTGCAGCCGGCTGCGGATGCCGAGCTTCGCGTAGATGTGGTGCAGATGGTCCTTGGCCGTGTCCGCGCTGATCGTCAGGATCGCCGCGATCTCCGGGTTCGACAGGCCGTCGCCGGCGAGTGCGATCACCTCTCGTTCGCGCGGTGAGAGCCCGCCGAGCAGCGCCTGTGCCCTGGCCTGCTCCGTAGCCACGCCCGCGGGCTCGGTGGGAGTGTCCGCCAGGTCCCTTGCCAGCCCCGGTTCCAGGGCCAGGCCGCCGTGAGCCGCCGCGTGGACCGCCCACGGCAGATGCCTGCCCGCGGTGGCCCGGTGCAGGATGCCCGCAGCGCGGAGCCTGAGGAGTCTGCGCACGCCGTCGCCGGTGAGCCGGTCGGCGAGCAGTAGTGCGGCCGGGGGCGTCGGTATTTCCGTCATGCGTTTCAACGCATCGAGTGCCGCGCCCTCTTCCGGCTGGCTCACGATCACCACATCCGGGCGGCGGGTGCGGGACACGAGGTCGCCTTCCTGGCCCGGCACTCCCTCGGCGACGACGCGATGCCGGTGGTCCGCCTCCAGCGTGGTGCGGATCTGCGCCCTTTCCAGCTGATGCCGGGCGACGAGCACGATCCTGATCACGTGAATTTCCCCCTCGTGCGAAACAACGCACCATCGTGAACGTGCACGCTGGTCAGGCGCGCACTTGACGCTACAACGGTGCCTTGATCGCGACTCGGCCGTGGAGTAAACACGTGGTAGCTGAGGGGAATTTGAGCTTTGTGAGGCGCGTGTTGAAGATCCCCTGGGTGGGGGATATTCGAGAGGTCCCCGGGACGGAGATGCTGCCTGGGACCGAAGCCGGTCGGCCGGTATTGGGCCGGCCGGCATTGCGCTGAAACCAGGGGATTCTCAATGAACAAGACGCGCATGGGTGTTGTCGCCGCCATGGCCTCGGCAGTGATGGCTGTGACCACGACGCAGGCGTCGGCGGCGCCGAAGCTGGAGGCGTACACGCCCCGCATCGTGCAGGGTGTGGTCGGGGGCCAGGTGTTCTACGACGGCTACAAGAAGGTCTGTGCCTCGCTGCTGGGGCAGACGCTGTCCGGCTGGGTCCAGCTGACGAGCAAGTGCGTCACGGTCTCCCCGATCTCTTCGGGCGCCTTCAACACCACCATCAAGTGCCCGACGCGCGGCGCCTTCAAGACCTGGGTGTCGGGGACCAGGAGCAACGGCAGGGTGGATGTGAAGATGTCCGGCGGTATCTACCTCGAGTGCTGACCACCGCGGGCAGCCGTACGCACCACGAAGCCCCCGGCACAACGAACCGTGCTGGGGGCTTCGAGCTGTCCGGTGGCGGGCTCAGGCGCTGTACGGCTTGGCCGCCAGGACCTTGACCGAGGCCGTCCTGCCGTTCGGCAGCTCGTACTCGGCGAACTCGCCGACCTTCTTGCCGTTCACGCCGCTGCCCAGCGGGGACTGCGGCGAGTAGGTCGAGATGGCGTCGGAGGCGTACTCACGCGAAGCCAGCAGGAAGGTCTCGGTGTCGTCCTCGTCGCCGTCGAAGGCGATCGTCACGACCGTTCCGGGTGCGACAACGCCCTCCGCGGTCGGCGCCTCGCCGACCTTCGCGTTCTCCAGGAGCTGGGTCAGCTGGCGCACACGGAGCTCCTGCTTGCCCTGCTCCTCCTTGGCCGCGTGGTACCCGCCGTTCTCCCGCAGGTCGCCCTCCTCGCGGGCAGCCGCGATCTTGGCAGCGATCTCCGTGCGCGCGGGACCAGACAGGTACTCCAGCTCGGCCCTGAGCTGGTTGTACGCCTCCTGGGTGAGCCAGGTGACGTTCTCGCTGGTCTGGGTCACAGGTGCTCCTCGTAGGTACTGGGATACAAAGCATCGCCCTACCCAGAAGGATGTGCCTTCATGGATGGGCGAAACCACGAGCCTAACAATTCCGCGGCGGAAGGGGGAGGACGAAAGCCACCAGAATTACGTCAACGCAGGTCAGCGAGCGAGACCCGCCACGAGATCAGTCGTGAGAACCGCTATCGGCGGGCGGTGCACTGCACCAGCTCGGCGCTGGTCGCGCGCGCCGTCGTGCGCACCTTGACGACCTCGTCGAT
Organism: Streptomyces sp. NPDC005408; assembly: GCF_040606445.1. Taxonomy (NCBI): domain Bacteria; kingdom Bacillati; phylum Actinomycetota; class Actinomycetes; order Kitasatosporales; family Streptomycetaceae; genus Streptomyces; species Streptomyces sp. NPDC005408. The sequence continues at coordinate 56,644 of NZ_JBEXEX010000013.1, forward strand.
GCGCTTCGTGCCCGGCTGCCCGACGGCGACGTCGAGCCGCGCCACCTCGGTGCCGTCCGCGGAGCGGGAGCGCAGTGTGCAGGTGCCGGTGGCGTCCGCGTCCTTGCGTACCTCCAGGTGCACCTGCACCTCGGAGTCGGAGGTGACGCTGAACTTGATCACTTCGGCGCTGATCTTCTGTCCGGCGATGTAGTCGTAACCGAACCAGCCGATCACACCGAGTAGTACGACCCCGAGACCCGCGCCCACGACCTTGAGCTTGCGGTCGGCGCGCTCGTCCGCCGAGCGGCCGTAGCGGCCCTCCGGAAGCTGCTCGCGCACCGCGGCCATGACAATTCCTCTCGGGAAGGGGATGCCGGAATTTTCCGTCCCCCGATTCGGTCACTATAGAAGCCGCCCAACGCGACGAATCACTGAGGATCGAGTCTTGACTGAGCAGCTGCGACTGATGGCCGTTCACGCCCACCCCGACGACGAGTCGAGCAAGGGCGCGGCCACGATGGCCAAGTATGTGTCCGAGGGGGTGGACGTGCTGGTCGTGACCTGCACGGGAGGCGAGCGCGGCTCCATCCTCAATCCCAAGCTCCAGGGGGACGCGTACATCGAGGAGCACATCCACGAAGTGCGCAAGAAGGAGATGGACGAGGCACGCGAGATCCTCGGGGTCAGCCAGGAATGGCTCGGCTTCGTCGACTCCGGCCTGCCGGAGGGTGACCCGCTGCCGCCGCTGCCCGAGGGCTGCTTCGCTCTCGAAGACGTCGACGAGGCCGCCGGCCGGCTGGTGAAGTCCATCCGTACGTTCCGTCCGCAGGTCATTACGACGTACGACGAGAACGGCGGGTACCCCCACCCCGACCACATCATGACCCACAAGATCTCGATGGTGGCGTTCGACGGTGCGGGGGACGCGGAGAAGTTCCCGGAGTCGGAGTTCGGCCCCGTGTGGCAGCCGCAGAAGCTCTACTACAACCAGGGCTTCAATCGTCCGCGTACGGTCGCACTGCACGAGGCGCTGCTGGAGCGGGGCATGGAGTCCCCGTACGGCGAGTGGCTCGAGCGCTGGAAGGAGTTCCAGCGGGCCGAACGCACGCTGACCACGTACGTTCCGTGCGCGGACTTCTTCGAGATCCGCGACAAGGCGCTGATCGCGCACGCGACGCAGATCGACCCCGACGGCGGCTGGTTCCGCGTCCCGATGGACATCCAGAAGAAGGTCTGGCCGACCGAGGAGTACGAGCTCGCGAAGTCTCTGGTCGATACCTCCCTCCCCGAGGACGACCTCTTCGCGGGCATCCGCGAGAATGCCTGATATGAGCGCAAGCGCAAACCTCGCACTGACGCACCTCGTCCCCCTCGCGAAGGAGGTCGACGACAACAAGGTCACCCCTGGCGTCCTCGGCTTTCTCGTCTTCGCGGCGCTGGCCGTAGGGGTGTGGCTGCTGATGAAGTCGATGAACCGGCACATGGGGAAGGTGAACTTCGAGGAGGCGCCGGATCCGAAGGCGGACGCCGCATCCTCGAAGGAGCCGAGGGGTAAGTCGGGCCCCGCGGCGGCCTAGGGTCTGTCTTTCGGATCTTGCTGGGCTCGCGTGCCCTTTGCACGGCACTCCCCCGTAGCCCTTCGGGCACGGGAGGTGCCCCCACGCCGCGTTGCGTCAGTCGCCGATGCTCCGCGTCGGCTCTCCCCCTGCCTTCGGCGGGGGGACCCCCATCCTCCGGCCTGCGATGCACCACGCCAGACCCCGCTCCCTGATCCGGCCTGATCCAAAAGACAGACCCTAGGTCGTGACGGGGGCGGGGGCGCCTGCGGCGGGCTTGCCCCGGACCCCCGCCCCTTCCCGAAACCATGGGCTCCGCCCCTGGACCCCGGACGGCCTTCGGCCGTGGCGCGGGGGTCCGGGGCGGAGGCCCCGGTGGGGCGTCAGGTCGACGCCGTCACCGGGACGCCCATCACCTCCCGCGCGTGGCGGTTCGGGACCATGCCCAGGTGCCAGGCCTGCCAGCCGTCCTCCAGGTGGACGCCCCGGTCCAGCATCACCGCCAGCGCCTCCGCGCAGTCCTCGAGCTTGCCGTCGCGCGAGGAGTGCGACATCCCCATGAGCTGGGCGAGCTCCTCCTGGGCCACCACCGTGCCGACCTCTATGCCGCCCGGCGACGCGTACGGCAGCAGCGTGCAGCGCAGGAAGCGTGCCCAGTCCGCGCCCCGGTCGTCCTGGTACGAGGCGAACAGCTCCGCCGCCTCGTCGCACAGCGCCAGCGCCTGCGCCGCGCGGTTGTTTCCCGCGTCGATCAGGGCCAGTTCCAAGCAGGTCCAGGCCTCGCCGTGGGCCACGCCGATGCGGTGGAAGTCGGCGCGGGCGTCAACCAGGAGCTGGCGGGCGAAGCCGGAGTTGCGGAGGTTGCCGGTCTGGGCCGCGCGCTGGTCGCGGGTGACGCGGCCCGAGTGGTGGCGGGCGCACGCCAGACCGTAGACGTCGCGCATCCGCGAGAACATCGTCCGGGCCCGTTCCAGCTCCCGTACCGCCTGGTCGCGATCGCCGCTCTCCTCCAGCGCCTGGCCGAGGTAGTACAGCGTCCAGGCCTCGCCGCGCGCGTCCTCGTTCTCGCGGTGACGCGACAGCGCCTGGCGCAGTTGGTCCACCGCAGGCGCCGGGTCGCCGTCCACCAGACGCGCCCGCGCCAGCTGAGTCAGCGCCCAGGCCTCGCCGCGGCCGTCACGGGTGCGTCCGTACAGATCCAGTGCCGTGCGCAGCTCCGACTCCGCGCGAAGGACGTCGCCCATGCGCAGGCACACCTGGCCGAGCTGGAAGTGCGTCCAGGCCTCACCGTGGAGCGACTCGCCCTCCCGGTGCAGGGTCAGCGCCGTCGCCAGCAGCGTCAGCGCCTCCGCGAGATTGGCCCGGTCGCGTTCGACCGCGGCCAGGGCGTGCAGCGACCAGGCCCGGTCCTCGGCCTGCTCGTCGGAGGACTGCAGCTCGATCGCCTCGTGCAGCTTCGCCGCGGCCTCGGTGAGATTGCCCTGGTGGTGCAGGGTGATGCCGAGCGAGCAGAGCGCGAGGGCCGTGCCCGAGTCGTTCTGTGCTTCGCGGTAGAGGCCGACGACGGACGAGAGGGTCGTCCGGGCCTTGTCGAGCTCGCCGAGCTGGCGGGCCGCGATACCGGTACGCCAGCGAACGGAGCGCTCCAGCAGTCCCTGGTCCACCGCCTGCGACAGTTCGCTGATCTCGCCGAGGCGGTACAGGTCGCCGCGCAGCAGGCAGTAGTCGCACAGCGCGCCCAGCAGATTCAGCACCGTCTGCTGGTTCACTCCCTCCGCGTGCCGCAGCGCCGAGGTGATGAAGCTCGACTCGTCGTCCAGCCAGCGCAGTGCCGCGTCCAGCGAGGAGAAGCCGTGCGCCCCGAACTGGCCCGCGCGCGTGGACATCTTGCCGTCCACCATGCGGATCACGGCCCCGGCCAGGTCCGCGTAGTTCTGGATCAGCCGCTCCTGCGCGGCCGCGCGCTCCTTGGCCTCCTCCTCGTCCAGGAGCCGGGCCCGGGCGAAGGACCGTACGACATCGTGCAGCCGGTAGCGGCTGGCCCGCACATGGTCGATGAGTCCCGCCGTCGCCAGGCCCGTCAGCAGGCGCTGTGCCTCCTGCTCGTCCGTGGCCAGCAGCGCGGCCGCCGCGGCCGCGCCCAGCGACGCCCGTCCGGCCAGCGCGAGCCGGCGCAGCAGCCGCCGCGCCTGCTCGGACTGGTCGGTGTAGCGCAGCCACAGCGCCCGCTCGACCGGATCCACCGGACCGTAGGCGCCGAGGTCGGCCGCCAGCTGATGCGCGGTCCGCGGGCCCAGCGATGAGCCCGCGATCCGCAGAGCCAGCGGCAGCCCGCCGCACAACTCCCGTACCTGGTCGGCCGATTGGGCGTCGTAGGGGCCGGACACCGGCTCCTCGGCCGAGGCCCGCAGCAGCTCCTCCGCGCCCGCCGGATCCAGCGCATCGACCGGCAGCTGGTGCACCCACGCCGGAATGTCCTCGGCCAGCTCCAGCGGCCTGCGCGCGGTCACGAGCACGAGGCTGTCCGAGCGCTCCGGCACCAGTGTGCGTACCTGATCCGGGTCGCTTGCATCGTCAAGCACCACCGTCACCGGCAGACCCGTCAGATGCTGGTGGTAGAGCTCGCTCAGCCGCCGCACCTGCTGCTCGGCCGACGACCGCTCCCGGAACAGCAGCTGCTCGCGGGGCGCGCCCAGCCGGTTCAGCAGATGCAGCAGCGCGTCCCGCGTGGACAGCGGACCGGCGCTGTCGCCCCGCAGGTCAACGACGCAGGCGCCCCGGAACTGGTCCTTGAGGTGGTGCGACGCCCGCACCGCCAGGGTCGTACGCCCCGAACCCGCATCGCCGTACAGCACCACGACCGTCGGCTTCGTCTCCGTCGACGCGCGGGCCGCATGCACCCACTGCGCGATCTGCGTCATCTCCTCCCGGCGGCCCGCGAACGGCCCCTCGGGCTCCGGCAGATGACCGAAGGACTGCTCCAGCACGGAGCGCCTGCGCGCCGCCGCGCTGCGGTCCGCGCCACGCAGCTGGGGCACCACGGCGGGTTTCTTCGTCGCCGTACGGGTGGAGGAGGCCAGCATCCGCTGCTGGTCCAGGAACGGGCGGATGCCCCGTACCTCCAGCGCAGTCAACCACTGCAGCCGCAGCTGCTCCGCCCCGCCCGGCTGCCCGAGCGCCCCGGCCCTGCGGTGCGCGGCCGGCCAGTGCGACGCGGTCACCTTGGCGACCGTCGTCGCGGCCCCGGCGGTGGCGACGACGGCCCCGGCTGCGAGCGCGGTGCCCGCGGCCGTGCCCAGCGCGACGTCAGATCCGACCGCCGCGATCGCCGCAACGACCGTCACCAGCACAGGAGTTGAGATGTTCTGCTTGCTGAACTGCGCGGAAAGCGGCTGCTGCCCGGCCTCCGCCTCGGCCAGCGCCTGCTCGTACGCGGCGTACTCCTCGCCCGCGTTCGCCGCCATGCTGTCCAGGGCGGCCCGCGCGCGTGCCAGCAGCACGGCGGAGTCCGACCGCCCTCCCGAACGCCGTACCTCTTCCTCGACGGCGCGTACCAACAGCCGCTCGGCTTCCGCCCGATGGCTGTCCCGCATGTGCGTCCCCCTCCGAGAGCTCCCATTCCGTTCCGGTTCCGGCCCCGTCTCGGGTTCCGGTTCCGTTCCGGCGACAAGTGTCCTGCGTGCGGCGCGTCAGCGCGAGAGAGTCTGACGATCATCCCCACCTGAGAGAGGATGAGTACATGCCGAACCGCCTCGCCCATGAGACTTCCCCCTACCTCCTGCAACACGCCGACAATCCGGTCGACTGGTGGCCGTGGTCGGGCGAGGCTTTCGAGGAGGCGCGCAAGCGCGGGGTGCCCGTGCTGCTGAGCGTTGGCTATTCCAGCTGCCACTGGTGTCATGTCATGGCTCACGAGTCCTTCGAGGACGACGAGACCGCGGCCTATGTGAACGAGCACTTCGTCCCGGTCAAGGTCGACCGCGAGGAGCGACCCGACGTCGACGCCGTCTACATGGAGGCCGTGCAGGCCGCCACGGGGCAGGGCGGCTGGCCCATGACCGTTTTCCTCACCGCGGACGGCGAGCCCTTCTACTTCGGTACCTACTTCCCGCCCGAGCCCCGGCACGGCATGGCCTCGTTCCGGCAGGTCCTCGAAGGGGTCGCGGCCGCCTGGAACGAGCGGCGCGAGGAGGTCGGTGAGGTCGCGGGGAAGATCGTCCGCGATCTGGCCGGGCGCTCGCTCGCGTACGGCGGGGAGGGTGTGCCCGGTGAGGAGGAGCTGGCGCAGGCGCTGCTCGGGCTTACCCGTGAGTACGACGAGCGGAACGGCGGCTTCGGCGGGGCGCCCAAGTTCCCGCCGTCGATGGCCGTCGAATTCCTGCTGCGCCACTACGCCCGTACCGGGTCCGACGGGGCGCTGCAGATGGCAGCCGAGACCTGTGGGGCGATGGCCCGCGGCGGGCTGTACGACCAGCTCGGCGGCGGTTTCGCGCGGTATTCGGTGGACCGTGAGTGGGTCGTGCCGCACTTCGAAAAGATGCTCTATGACAACGCTCTGTTGTGCCGGGTGTACGCGCATGTGTGGCGGGCGACCGGCTCGGAGCTGGCGAGGCGCGTGGCATTGGAGACCGCGGAGTTCATGGTGCGGGAGCTGCGCACGGCCGAGGGCGGTTTCGCGTCGGCGCTCGACGCGGACAGCGACGACGGAACCGGACGGCATGTCGAGGGCGCGTTCTATGTGTGGACGCCTCAGCAGCTGCGCGAGGTGCTGGGCGACGAGGACGGGCAGCGGGTCGTCGAGCTGTTCGGTGTGACGCAGGAGGGGACCTTCGAGGAGGGCGCGTCCGTTCTGCAACTCCCGGACGGCGAGGTGGATCCGGCGATCAAGCAGCGGCTGTTCGCGGCACGTGCGCTGCGGGCGCGTCCCGAGCGGGACGACAAGGTCGTCGCCGCGTGGAACGGTCTCGCGATCGCGGCACTCGCCGAGGTGGGTGCGTACTTCGAGCGTCCGGATCTCGTCGAGCGGGCCACCGAGGCCGCCGATCTGCTGGTGCGGCTGCACATGGACAACGGCGCTCGGCTCGCCCGTACCTCCAAGGACGGCAAGATCGGCGCGAACGCCGGGGTCCTTGAGGACTACGCGGATGTCGCCGAGGGCTTCCTGGCGCTCGCGGGTGTGACCGGCGAAGGGGTGTGGCTGGAGTTCGCGGGCTTCCTGCTGGACATTGTCATCGACCAGTTCGTGAGTGAGGGCGGGGCGCTGTACGACACGGCCCATGACGCCGAGCCGCTGATCCGCCGTCCGCAGGACCCGACGGACAACGCGACCCCGTCCGGCTGGACCGCGGCCGCCGGTGCGCTGCTCTCGTATGCCGCGCACACCGGCTCGGAGGCCCATCGCACCGCGGCGGAGGGCGCGTTGGGTGTGGTGAAGGCGCTCGGGCCGCGGGCGCCGCGGTTCATCGGCTGGGGGCTCGCGGTGGCGGAGGCGCTGCTCGACGGGCCGCGCGAGGTGGCGGTGGCCGGGTCCCAGGACGACGCGGTGACACGGGAGTTGCACCGTACGGCACTGCTGGCGCAGGCCCCTGGCGTTGTGGTCGCGGTCGGTGAACCGGACAGCGAGGAGTTCCCGCTGCTCAGGGACCGTCATCTGGTGGAGGGCAGCCCGGCGGCGTACGTCTGCCGGAATTTCGCCTGCCGGATGCCCACGTCGGATCCGGCGGAGCTCGCCGCGCAGCTCGGCGGCTGAGGCGTCCCCGGGGGTCGGGCCGACAGGGGACCTAACGACACACCACGGGCGGATGTGTACGTGCCCGAAACTCGCCAACTGACAGAGATACATCACTTTTTATCGGGCGGGCACCGGAGTTTAACGTTCCGCCACTAGCGTCCCGCTCCAGGAGTAGCCGGGTGTGAGCACTGGGGAGTGCGCCACGCCGGGGCTGCCACAGGTGTGTCGCCGGCCAGGGGGGTCCTGCTGCCGGGGCACAGGTCCAAGGGGGGACCGTCGGTGCTCATTTCGGTGTTCGTTGCTGCCATTTCCGTGGCGCTTTTCTGGATGGCCGCGTTCACGCTGTGGTGGCAGATGCATGCCTGGCGTACGCCCGAGACCCTCGCGGCGACCCGCTTCGACCGTCCCGACGGGGGTGTCGGGCTCTCCTTCTCGCTGCTTCTGCCCGCCCGCCACGAGCAGGCGGTGCTGGAGCACACCATCGAGCGACTGCTGGAGTCCAGCCACTCCAACTTCGAGATCATCGTGATCGTCGGCCACGACGATCCGGAGACCGCGGAGGTCGCCGAGCGCGCGGCGGCCCGTGATCCGGTGCGGGTGCGGGTCATCACCGACACCCATGAGGTGAAGAACAAGCCCAAGGCCCTCAACACCGCACTCCCGCACTGCCGCGGCGACATCGTGGGCGTCTTCGACGCCGAGGACCAGGTCCACCCCGAGCTGCTCGCCCATGTCGACCATGCCTTCACCTCCACGGGTGCGGACGTCGTCCAGGGCGGGGTCCAGCTGATCAACTTCCACTCCAGCTGGTACAGCCTGCGCAACTGCCTGGAGTACTTCTTCTGGTTCCGCAGCCGACTGCATCTGCACGCACAGAAAGGTTTCATTCCGCTCGGCGGCAACACCGTCTTCGTCCGTACGACGGTGCTGCGCGAGGCCGACGGCTGGGACCCGAACTGCCTTGCCGAGGACTGCGATCTGGGCGTACGCCTCTCCTCCGTCGGCAAGAAGGTCGTCGTCGCGTACGACAGCGACATGGTCACCCGCGAGGAGACCCCGGGCACGCTGATGAGCCTGCTCAAGCAGCGCACCCGCTGGAACCAGGGCTTCCTTCAGGTCTACCGGAAGAAGGACTGGCAGCAACTCCCCGGCTTCGGACAGCGGTTGCTCGCCCGCTACACCCTGATGACGCCCTTCCTGCAGGCGTTCTCCGGCGTGATCATCCCCGTCAACGTCGGTATCGCGCTCTTCCTGGACGTTCCCGTCGGCATCGCCATCGTGACCTTCCTGCCGCTGATCACGGCCATGGTCACCTTCGTCTTCGAGATCGTCGGACTGCACGACTTCGGTAAGCAGTACGGCCTGCGTGTCCGCTTCGTGCACTACCTCAAGCTCATCGTCGGCGGGCCCTTCTACCAGGTCCTCCTGGCCGGCGCCGCCGTGCGCGCCGTCTGGCGGGAGCAGCGGGGACGCAACGAGTGGGAGCTGACCAGTCATGTCGGCGCGCATCTCACCGCGACCCGAGAGGACGCCCACCGGTGACCACCACACTGCCCCCGGCTGCTGACACCGCCACGCTGCCCCCAGCCGCGACGCCCCCGCAGGCGGTCCCCGTCCATGTCCGGCCCGTCATACGCTTCCGCAGCTCACGCCCCGATCTGCTGCTCTGCTTCGGGCTGCTGGCCGTGATCCTGATCGTCCAGGGCTGGAACATCACCCACTTCCCGACCCTCAGCGACGACGAGGGCACCTATCTCGCTCAGGCCTGGGCGGTCCAGCAGGGCGACGGGCTTGCGCACTACACGTACTGGTACGACCATCCGCCGCTCGGCTGGATACAGATCGCCGCGCTCACCTGGGTCCCCTCGCTGATCGCGCCCGAGACGATGACCGTCGCGACGATGCGGTTCGCGATGCTGCTGGTCAGCGCGGCATGCGCGGTCCTTCTGTACGTCCTGGCGCGCCGGCTGTTCCTGCCGCGCTGGGCGGCGGCGCTCGGGATGCTGCTCTTCGGGCTCTCGCCGCTGTCGGTCGTCCTGCAGCGCGAGATCTTCCTGGACAACGTCGCGGTGATGTGGATGCTGCTGGCGTTCTGCCTGGCGGCGTCCCCGAGCCGTCATCTGTGGCACCACTTCGGCGCCGGGCTCGCCGCAGCGACCTCCGTGCTCACCAAGGAGACGATGCTGGTGGTGCTGCCCGCGCTCCTTGTGACGATGTGGCGGCACAGCCATCGCGACACCCGCAAGTTCGCGGTGACCGGGGCGATCACCGCGTGCGCCCTGATCGGCCTGTCGTATCCGCTGTACGCGCTGCTCAACAATGAGCTCTTCCCCGGGGCCGGGCATGTGTCGCTGATCGACGGGATCACGTATCAGATGGGCCGCGCCGGCTCGGGCTCCATCTTCGACGCGGGCTCCGGCTCGCACGGCGTCTTCCAGTCCTGGCTGTACTACGACCGGGTGCTGCCGCTCGGCGGACTCGCGGGCGCGGCGCTGCTCCTGCTCACGTTGCGCTGGTCTGTCACCGCCCGCGCGCTCGCCGGTCCGGCCCTCGCGGTGGCGATCCTCGCGGTGGTCGCGATGCGCCCGTCGGGGTATCTGCCCGCGATGTACGTGATCCAGGCGCTGCCGTTCCTCGCGATAGTCCTGGCGGGCGGCGCGGCGAGCGTCACGCACGCCGTGCTGCGCAAGTGGCGGGGCAGGGACGAGGGGAAGCAGCTCACCTATGGGCGCTGGGCGGTCGCCTCGCTTCTCGCCGTGTCCGCCGCCGTGTACGTCGTACCGCGCTGGTACGACGGAAATCGCGATGCCCTCACCGTCGACGCCAACGCCCCCTACCGCGCAGCCGCGTCCTGGATGCAGAGGGAGGTCCCCGACCCCGCATCCACCCGCGTCCTCGTCGACGACGCGCTCTGGCTGGACCTCGTCCACGACGGGTTCAAGCCCGGCACCGGTGCCATCTGGTTCTACAAGGCAGACCTCGACCCGGCGGTCACCAGAACCATGCCGCGCGGCTGGCGGGACCTCGACTACGTGGTGTCGTCGCCGACCGTCCGCCGCGACGCCGTCGACCTGCCCAACGTCAAGGCCGCACTTCAGCATTCGAGGCCCGTAGCCGTCTTCGGCGACGGCGAGGACCGGATCGAGATCCGCCGGATCACCGGAGGCGAGCGATGACCACACCCCGTACGGGCGCCGAAGAACTGGGCGATCCGGAACTCACTGCCGCCGAGCTCGCCGAGCCCGGCGCCGTCACCGTCATCATCCCGACCTTCAACGAGTCCGAGAACATACGGGAGTTGCTGCGCCGGCTCACCGAGTCGGTGCCGTCCAGGCTGCCCTGCGAGGTCCTCTTCGTCGACGACTCCACGGACGACACCCCCGAGGTGATCCGCAGCGCCGCGCAGGACTGCCCGTTCCCCGTCGGCGTACTGCACCGCGAGACCCCCACCGGCGGACTCGGCGGAGCGGTCGTCGAGGGCCTGCGCAGCGCGGGCTCCGACTGGATCGTCGTCATGGACGCCGACCTCCAGCATCCGCCCGCGCTGGTGCCCGAACTGGTCGCCGCGGGCGAGCGCTCGGGCGCCGATCTCGTGGTCGCCAGCCGGTACATTCGCGGCGGCAGCCGTGCGGGCCTCGCCGGCGGCTACCGCATCGCCGTCTCGCGCGGGGCGACCTGGCTGACGAAGGCGCTGTTCCCGCGCAGGCTGCGCGGCATCAGCGACCCGATGAGCGGCTTCTTCGCGATCCGCCGCAGCGCACTGTCTCCTCCCGGGGGACACCCCCCGAACCCCCGGCCGACCGAGGCGCTGAAGCCGCTCGGCTACAAGATCCTGCTCGAACTGGCGGTGCGCTGCCGCCCGGAGACGGTCGCGGAGGTGCCGTTCGTCTTCCAGGACAGGTTCGCGGGCGAGTCCAAGTCGACGGCGAAGGAAGGGCTGCGCTTCCTCGCGCACCTCGCCTCGCTGCGGACCGCGTCCCCCTTCGCGCGCATGGCCGTCTTCGGACTGATCGGCTTCACCGGCTTTCTGCCGAACCTGCTCGGGCTGCATGTGCTGACCGTCGCAGGAATGCACTATCTGCCGGCCGAGATCGTGGCCAACCAGTTCGGCGTCATGTGGAACTTCCTCCTCATCGAGACGCTGCTGTTCCGGGACCGCCGAAGGCACCGGCACTGGGCGGACCGGGTGGGCCGGTTCGCGCTGCTCGCCAACGCCGATCTGCTGCTGCGTATCCCGCTGATCGCGCTGTTCGTGAGCCGGATGGACATGGCGGTGCTGCCGGCGACCACGCTGGCGCTGCTGACCACGTTCGTGCTGCGGTTCGCGGCGACGGAGGCGCTGGTGTATCTGCCGCGGCGAGGAAGCCGTAGGGAAGGGACCGCGTGATGACCAACTCATGGGGACTCAGAGGACTCAGGGGACGCAGACGGAGAACCGCTCTGCTGGCAGTCGGCGCCATGACGACGGCGCTGCTGATCGCGGCTCCGCCGCCCGCGTCCGCCGGAGCCAATCTGATCACCAACCCCGGCTTCGAGCAGGCCGGTGCGGGCGGCTCGATGCCCACCTGCTGGGAGAAGTCCGGCTGGGGCGACAACGACTTCACGTTCGCGACCGTCGCCGACGCGCACTCCGGCAGTACGGCGATGAAAGTGTCGCTGACCCGCCGCGTCGACGGCGACCGCAAGGCGATGATCACCGAGGACACGACCTGCGCGCCGAAGGTGAAGCCGGGCAGCCAGTACGACCTGTCCCTCTGGTACAAGAGCGACACCCCCGACACGTCCGTCACACTCTTCCGGCACGACACGACGGCCGGGTGGCAGTACTGGACTGACCTCAAGACCCTGCCCATGAGCGCCGGTTACCAGCGCGCCGAGGTGCGTACGCCCGAGATCCCGCCCGGCACCGACCAGATCACCTGGGGCGTATCCGTCTACGGCACGGGCTCGGTCACCACCGACGACTACGTCATGGAAGAGGTCGGCGCGCCCGCCCCCGAGCCCCAGTGCACGGCGACACCCGAGGAGTGCGCCAAGGGCCGCTGGGACGTGCTGCCGGTCCAGAACCCGGTGCGTTCCATGCACTCCGTGGTGCTGCACAACGGCAAGGTGCTCGTCATCGCGGGCTCCGGCAACGACCAGGCGCAGTTCGAGGCGGGCACCTTCACCTCGGCGATCTACGACCCGTCGACCGGTGACTTCCGGACGATCCCCACGCCCGTGGACATGTTCTGCGCCGGTCATGTGCAGCTCCAGGACGGCAAGGTCCTGGTGATGAGCGGCAACAAGGGCTATCCGTCGGCCGACGGCAGCATCGGATACCAGGGTCTGAAGGACTCGTACATCTTCGACCCGGCGACCGAGACCTATACGAAGACGAACGACATGAACGGCGGCCACTGGTATCCGTCGGCGACGATCCTCGGCAACGGTGACGTCATCTCCTTCGGCGGTCTGAAGGAGGACTCGACGGGCAATGTGACGGCGGAGAAGTTCTCGGCGGCCCAGAACAAGTGGCTGCCGTGGTACGACGTCAACCAGACCTGGTCGTACTGGGGTCTGTACCCGTCGATGATCCTGATGCAGGACGGACGGCTCTTCTACTCCGGAAGCCATGTCTTCGGCAACGGCACGCAGGGTTCGGGCGCCTCGATCTACGACTACACCGCCAACACCCTCACCGATGTGCCCGGTCTGCAGAACAAGGACCAGCGGGACGAGTCGGCGAGTGTGCTGCTGCCGCCCGCGCAGGACCAGCGCGTGCTGACGATGGGCGGCGGCAACAACGAGACCAACCCGGCGGCCAACCGCCTCACCGACATCATCGACCTCAAGAACCCCAACCCGGGCTATGTGCACGGCCCGTTGCTGCCGCAGGGCCAGGTCGACCAGGGCCAGGGCAAGCGGCCCCAGACGGGTGCTGAGGGCAAGATGTTCGTCTCGGCCGTGCTGCTGCCCGACGGGAAGGTCCTGGAGACGGGCGGCGGGCTGCACGACCGGGCCGACCCGGTGTACGAGGCGTCCTTCTTCGACCCGGTGACCAACACGTACCAGGAGGGCCTGGCGGCGGACCCGATCCCGCGGACGTACCACTCAGGGTCCTTCCTGCTGCCGGACGGGCGGGTGATGTCGGTCGGCGACAACCCGGGCAACGGCACGTACAACCACAATGTGTCGGTCTACACGCCGCCGTATCTCCTCAAGGGCGCACGGCCGGGCATCACGTCGGTGATCGACGGGCAGTGGACGTACGGGGACACCCAGCGGATCACGGTCGACCGGCCGATCGCCAAGGCGGAACTGATCCGCCCGGCGGCGGTGACCCACTCCTCCGACCCCAACCAGCGGTTCGTGGACCTGCCGATGACGGTCGACGGCAACAACATCGACCTCAACGTCACCAGCAACCCGAATCTGGCGCCGCCGGGCTGGTACATGCTCTTCGCGGTCGACGCGAACGGGGTTCCGTCGGTGGCGCAGTGGGTGCATCTGGGCGGGCCGGCGGCGATGGCAGCCGATGCGCCGTCCGCGCACGTCCACAGCTTCGCCGAGGCTCCCGCGGCTGCCCCCAAGAAGGCGCAGAAGAAGCGGAGTTCGGCCCCGGTGAGCCCGACGGTCGCGGGCTGCGACCGGCACTACGGCGCGGTGGGGGTGTGTGTCCCCACGGTCTTCCCGCGCACGGTGAAGGCGACGACGACGGCACGGTGCGGGTGGCTTGCGGCGCACGACTACGGCCGTCTGAAGCTGAACGGCAGGGACGACCCGCTCCGGCTGGACCCGAACCGGGACGGGGTGGCGTGCGGTAAGGGGGACGGGGTGCGGTAGCGGCCGGTCAAAGCGCGGGTCCGGGTCAGAGCCGCAGGTCAGAGCCTCAGCCCGCCCTGGATCGTCGTCAGCGCGCGGTCCACCAGTTCGATCAGGTCGTCCTGGTGGTCCCGCGCCGCCCAGTACAGCATCACCTCGCGCAGGGCACCCAGCACCGCCGCCGTGAAGACCCGGACGTCCAGGTCGTCATGGTCCCGGCCGGTGCGGTCCGCCAGCGCGTGGACCAGCAGCTCCGACGTCGTCGCCATCGTCTCCGTCATCCGCGCGCGGATCGCCGGAACCTCCACCATCAGCTTCGTCCGCTGGATGACCTCGTCCCGCTCGTCCTCGATGAAGGTCCGCAGGCCGTCTGTCATCACCTGCCGGATCGCCTCCAGCGGCTCCTCGTCCGCCGGCCTGGCCCGGAGCTCCGCCTCCATGATCGGGTCGTACTCGTCGGTGAGGACGATGTCTTCCTTCGTCGGGAAGTAGCGGAAGACCGTCGACGGCGAGACTTCGGCCGCCTCGGCGATCTGCTCGATCGTGGTCGCCTCGTACCCCTGCTCCGAGATGAGCCGGTACGTCGCCCGCCGGATCGCGATACGCGTCTTGAGCTTCTTGCGCTCGCGCAGGCCGAGCTGTGGCTGCGCTTCGGCGAGCGAGTCGCGCGAGGGGTTGCGTGTGGTGGCGGCCATGTCCGTCATTGTCCTGCATCGACCGGGGCGGGAGCCACGGCGACCTCGTCCTTCGTGACCGGCCGCCGGTTCGGCAGCAGTGCCGCGACCAGCAGGGCGGACAGCAGCGCCGCCACTCCGCTGATGAACAGGACGGTCGTCATGCCGTGCAGATACGCGGCGTCGGCGGAGTCCGCGAGGCGCCCGCCCCGCCCGCCGCCGAGCTGCCCCGCCACGAGGTGCGCGGCGACGACCGAGTCCTGGGCCCGTTCCGCGACCGCGGCCGGCAGCCCGGAGACGTCCAGCGTGTCGACGTACAGAGAGGCGAGCAGCGAGCCGAGCAGGGCGATCCCGATCGCGCTGCCGACCTGTCGTACGGTCATCAGCAGCCCGGACCCGCTGCCCGCGCGGTCCGCGGGGAGCGTGCCGAGTGCCGCGTCCATGGCGGGTACGACCGCGAAGCCGAAGCCGATGCCCATGACGGACAGCCACAGGGCCGTGTAGCCATAGCCGTTGTCGACGGTGGTGCGGCTGCCGAGGAGCGCGGAGAAGGCGAGGACGACCAGTCCGGCGGTGATGACACCGCGCGGGCCGAAGCGCTGGACGAGCGGCGCGCTGCCCTTGGCGACGATCACCAGGCCGCCCATCATCGGCAGCATCCGCACCCCGGTCTCCAGCGCGTTGTAGCCGAGGACGGCCTGGAGATGGACGGGCAGCGTGAACATCAGGCCCGCCATCACGAACATCACCAGCGTCGCGGCGACGGTGTTGAGCAGGAAGCCGCGGTCGCGCAGCAGCGCCATGTCGAGCATCGGCCTGGAGGCCCGGCGCTCGCGTACGACGAGTGCGCCGATGAGTACGACACCTGCGGCGAGCATGCCGACGATCAGCGGGTTGCCCCAGCCGCGGTCGGGGGCCTCGATGATTCCGTAGATCAGCGTGCCGAGCCCGGCCGCGGTGAGCGCGGTGGAGACGGCGTCGACCTTGGGGGACGCGGGGTCGCTGGTCTCGGGGAGCAGCAGGACGCAGGCGGTGATCCCGATGGCGACCATGGGGATGTTGATCATGAAGATCGAGCCCCACCAGAAGTGTTCGAGCAGCCAGCCGCCGAGGATCGGGCCGAGCGGCAGGCCGAGCGCGGAGGCGGCGGAGACGATGCCGACGGCCTTGGTGCGGTCCGCGGGTGCGCCGAAGAGTGAGGGCAGCACGGCGAGGGCGAGGGGCATGACGAGCGCGCCGCCGATGCCCATCACGGCGCGGGCGGCGATGACGGTGGTGACATCACCGGCCAGCGCGCCGACGAGCGAGCCGAAGAGGAAGACGCCGAGGCCGGTGATGAGCATCCGGCGGCGGCCGAAGCGGTCGCCGAGGAGGCCCGCAGGGAGCATCAGCGCGGCGAAGACGACGACGTAGGCGTCGGCCGTCCACTGCTGCTCACCGGTGGTTGCGCCGAGCTGGGCGGCCATGGTCGGCAGGGCGACGTTGAGGATCGTGAGGTCGAAACCGAGCACGAGCATGCTCGCGACGAGGGCGCCGAGCGCCCACCAGCGGCGTGGGCTTCCGGCGTCGGCTGCCCCGGCTCGTGTTGTCGTCGCCATGACGCCCCCTTCGTAATAGGCGATGCCAAATGACAGTAACTCTCAAAAGGGGCTCGCTGTCAATGTAGACAGGGGGTGCGGGGGCGGGAACGCCGAACGGCCCGTGGCGGGTGCCACGGGCCGTTCGGTGAGGGCTGCGTTTACGAATGCTGGTAGGCCACCAGCGAGATGCCCACGTAGTGCACGACGAACGCCGCGAGCGTGAACGAGTGGAAGACCTCGTGGAAGCCGAACCACCGCGGGGAGGGGTTCGGCCGCTTCATCCCGTAGATCACGCCGCCCGCGCTGTAGAGCAGTCCGCCGACGATCACCAGGACCAGCACCGCGATCCCGCCCGCGCGCATGAAATCGGGGAGGAAGAAGACGGCCGCCCAGCCCATGGCGATGTAGCACGGCGTGTAGAGCCACCGCGGGGCGCCGACCCAGAAGACCCGGAAGGCGATGCCCGATACCGCCGCCGCCCAGACCGCCCAGAGCAGCGTTCGGCCGGTTGAAGCCGGGAGAAGGAGCATCGTCAGCGGGGTATACGTGCCCGCGATGATCAGGAAGATATTGGCGTGGTCGAGGCGGCGCAGTACGGCCTCGCCGCGCGGGCCCCAGTTGCCGCGGTGGTAGAGCGCGCTCACCCCGAAGAGCAGGCACGCCGTGAAGACGTAGATGGCGCAGGCCACCCGGGCCTTGGTGGAGTCGGCCAGCGCCGTGAGCACAAGCCCGGCGACCAGGACGGCGGGAAACATCCCGGCGTGCAGCCAGCCCCGCAGCCGCGGTTTGTACGGTTCGGGCTCTATGTCGGTCACTTCGGGCGCGCCAGAGGTCATGACGTGGATGGTACCTACGCAACCGTAGGTAACGAGCGTGTCGTTCGGGCCTCGTTGCGAGACTCACAGCGATGCGGTCTGAACCCGCTCGGGCCGCGAGTGGCGATGCTCACGTGAGAGGCCCTCTGGACATATGCGCACAGGGCACCGATGATCAGATGAGTGCGGTCGGCACCGGATGAGCGCCAGGCGAGGACCGAAGCATCCGGGTCGCGGCCCCCACGGGGCACCAACCTTCAAACCCCTCACTTAGGAGCGATCGTGGCGCGCGACATCGCGGCTCCCAGCACCGTCCCCACCAACCACCAGGAGCTCATCTCCTGGGTCGACGAGATCGCAGCAATCACGGAGCCGGACAGCGTCGTCTGGTGTGACGGATCCGAGTCCGAGTACGAGCGTCTGTGCGAGGAGCTCGTCGCCAAGGGCACGTTCAAGAAGCTGGACCCGATCAAGCGCCCCAACTCCTACTACGCCGCGTCCGACCCGACCGACGTCGCGCGTGTCGAGGACCGCACCTTCATCTGCTCCGAGAAGGAGGAGGACGCGGGCCCGACGAACCACTGGAAGGCTCCCGCGGAGATGAAGGACATCTTCGCCGGTGAGAAGGGCATCTTCCGCGGCTCGATGCGCGGCCGGACCATGTACGTCGTGCCGTTCTGCATGGGCCCCCTCGGCTCGGACCTGTCCGCGATCGGCGTCGAGATCACCGACTCCGCCTATGTCGCCGTGTCCATGCGCACCATGACCCGCATGGGACAGCCCGTCCTCGACGAGCTCGGCTCCGACGGCTTCTTCGTCAAGGCCGTGCACACGCTGGGCGCGCCCCTCGCCGAGGGCGAGCAGGACGTCCCCTGGCCGTGCAACTCCACCAAGTACATCTCGCACTTCCCGGAGACCCGCGAGATCTGGTCGTACGGCTCCGGCTACGGCGGCAACGCCCTGCTCGGCAAGAAGTGCTACGCGCTGCGCATCGCGTCCGTCATGGCACGCGACGAGGGCTGGCTCGCCGAGCACATGCTGATCCTCAAGCTGACCCCGCCGCAGGGCGCGTCGAAGTACGTCGCCGCGGCCTTCCCGTCCGCCTGCGGCAAGACCAACCTCGCCATGCTGGAGCCCACCATCTCCGGCTGGACCGTGGAGACCATCGGCGACGACATCGCCTGGATGCGCTTCGGCGAGGACGGCCAGCTGTACGCGATCAACCCGGAGGCCGGTTTCTTCGGCGTAGCGCCCGGCACCGGTGAGCACACCAACGCCAACGCCATGAAGACCATGTGGGGCAACTCGGTCTTCACCAACGTCGCGCTGACCGACGACAACGACGTGTGGTGGGAGGGCATGACCGAGGAGCTGCCCGCGCACCTCACCGACTGGAAGGGCAACGACTGGACGCCGGAGTCCCAGACCCCGGCCGCCCACCCGAACGCCCGCTTCACCGTCCCGGCCGGGCAGTGCCCGATCATCGCGCCGGAGTGGGAGGACCCGAAGGGTGTGCCGATCTCGGCGATCCTCTTCGGCGGCCGCCGCGCCACCGCGGTGCCGCTGGTGACCGAGTCCTTCGACTGGCAGCACGGTGTCTTCCTCGGTGCGAACGTCGCCTCCGAGAAGACCGCCGCCGCGGAGGGCAAGGTCGGCGAGCTGCGCCGCGACCCGTTCGCCATGCTGCCGTTCTGCGGCTACAACATGGGCGACTACATGGGCCACTGGCTCAAGGTCGGCAAGAACGCCGACGCGTCCAAGCTGCCGAAGATCTACTACGTGAACTGGTTCCGCAAGAACGATGCGGGCAAGTTCGTCTGGCCGGGCTTCGGCGAGAACGGCCGCGTCCTGAAGTGGATCGTGGAGCGCCTGGCGGGCAAGGCCGAAGGCGTCGAGACGCCGATCGGCATCCTGCCGACGCGTGACGCGCTCGACACGGACGGCCTCGAACTGCCCGAGGCGGACCTGGACTTCCTGCTCAAGGTCGACAAGGAGGTCTGGCGCGAGGAGGCGGCGCTGATCCCCGAGCACCTCAACACCTTCGGCGACCACACGCCGAAGGAGCTGTGGGACGAGTACCGCGCGCTGGTCGCCCGTCTCGGCTGAGGACCCTTACCGCCTGAACTGAAGAAACGTCGCGGCGGGCCTGCCCGACGTCCGCCCTGACCTGTGGGGTCACACTCGGCCCGCCGCGTCCCCGGCCCCCGGAGCCCCCTCACGGCTCCGGGGGCCGGATCTTTTTCTTACGTGGCACCCGGCCCGCGCGCCTCTGCGGCACGCGGGCCGGGGCCGTCAGTGGGCGCCTGCCGGTTCGAGGGCGGCGGAGTGCACGTCCATCCGCTCGGCCGCGAGGATCGCGGCGGCGGTGTCCGCGCGGGAGGCGGCGACGACGAGGGCACGGCCCGCGATGGCGTGGGCGCGGCGGTGGAGGACACCGGGGTCGGCGGTGGTGAGACCGGCGTGCCGGGCGGGCGGCGCGCCGCGCAGCCGGGCGACCTGCTCGGCGATGCGCTCGCCGGCCTCGTCGAGGCCCAGCTCGTCGGTGACGGCGAGGAGCGCGGACAGGTGACCCGCGAGCTGGATGTCCAGCTCTTCCTCGCGGCTGCGGTGCGGGTAGTCGGCCTGCATGCGGTCGACCGACTTGGTGCGGATCGGCTCGTACATGGGATGGCCTCCTGCGTGGGTCGTCAGGAGACCATCCTAGCTTGGATTCCGTCTAAAGTTGAGCTGGATCCGGTAAGGCGTGCCGGAGAGGGCCTACGGCTGGCTGTAGCCGTCCAGGAACGTCCCGATCCGCGTCACCGCATCGGCAAGATCCTTCACCGCGGGCAGCGTCACGATCCGGAAGTGATCGGGCTCCGGCCAGTTGAAGCCCGTACCGTGCACGACCATGATCTTCTCGGCGCGCAGCAGGTCGAGCACCATCTGCCGGTCGTCCTTGATCTTGTAGACCTTGGGGTCGAGCCGGGGGAACAGATACAGCGCGCCCTTCGGCTTGACGCAGGTCACGCCCGGGATCTGGGTGAGCAGGTCGTACGCGATGTCCCGCTGCTCCAGGATCCGCCCGCCCGGCAGGACGAGGTCCTCGATGGACTGCCGGCCGCCCAGCGCGGTGGCGACCGCGTGCTGCGAGGGCATGTTCGCGCACAGGCGCATATTGGCGAGGATGGTCAGGCCCTCGATGTACGAGGCGGCGTGCGCCTTCGGGCCGCAGACCGCCAGCCAGCCGGAGCGGTAGCCCGCCACGCGGTAGTTCTTGGAGAGCCCGTTGAAGGTCAGGACCATCAGGTCCGGCGCGACCGTGGCGGTCGGCGTGTGCGTGGCGCCGTCGTAGAGGATCTTGTCGTAGATCTCGTCGGAGCAGACGATCAGGTTGTGCCGGCGGGCGATCTCGGTCAGGCCGCGCAGCATCTCGTCGTCGTACACCGCACCCGTGGGGTTGTTCGGGTTGATGATCACGATCGCCTTGGTGCGGTCGGTGATCTTCCGCTCGATGTCGGCGAGATCGGGCATCCAGTCGGACTGCTCGTCGCAGCGGTAGTGCACGGCGGTGCCGCCCGCGAGCGACACGGACGCGGTCCACAGCGGATAGTCCGGGGCCGGTACGAGCACCTCGTCGCCGTCGTCGAGCAGCGCCTGCATCGACATCTGGATCAGCTCGGAGACCCCGTTGCCGAGGTAGATGTCCTCGACGTCCAGGTCGATGCCCTTGGTCTGGTAGTGCTGCATCACCGCGCGGCGTGCGGACAGCAGGCCCTTCGCGTCGCCGTAGCCGTGTGCGTCGCCGAGGTTGCGGAGGATGTCCTCCAGGATCTCGGGCGGGCACTCGAAACCGAAGGCCGCGGGGTTGCCGGTGTTGAGCTTGAGGATGCGGTGACCTGCTGCTTCAAGCCGCATTGCCTCCTCGAGGACGGGGCCCCGGATTTCGTAACAGACGTTTGCGAGCTTCGTCGACTGGATCACCTGCATGTCCGTGAGCTTACGGGCGCGTAAAGCTGATCGCTTGGTGTTTTCGGCCACCGGGACCTGGCGCGAATGTCCGGTTTGTTGCATCGGCCGGTGAGAGCGCCCGCTTCCCTTCGAAAGGGCCGTCGGTACGGTCCGTACGCCTGCGGTTTGCGTTGTTGCGGCCGGAAGCGGAAGGTCCGGTGTTGTCCTCGTCACCTTGTCGGTGGTGCGGCCTACGGTGGGCGCCATGACTCCGCTGAGCTTCGACCGCCACTGCGCGGAAATCGTCACCCAGACCGAGCTGTTGAGGACCTGCGTCGACGGCGCGGACCTCACGACGCCCGTGCCGTCCTGCCCCGGCTGGAACGTCGGCCAGTTGGTGCGCCATCTCGGCGGCGGTCAGCGCTGGGTGGAGGCGATGGTAAGGACCCGGGCGACGGAGCCCGCCTCCGACGATCACTTCCGCGATCTCTCCCCGTACGCCGACGAGGACCCTGCCGTGCTCGGACCCTGGCTCACCGAGGGCGGCGCGCGACTGGCGGACACCCTGCGGGCGGCCGGCCCCGACGCGAAGGTGTGGACCCCGGTCCCGGGGGAGACGGCGGCCTTCTTCGCCCGGCGCTTCGCGCACGAGACGCTCGTCCACCGGGCGGACGCGACCTTGGCCATCGGCGCGGATTTCACCGCCGGCCAGGAGGTCGCTCTCGACGCTCTCGACGAGTGGATGGAACTCGGCTCGCTGCCGCAGGTCTTCGACTACCACCCCGAGCAGCGCGAACTGCTCGGCCCCGGCCGCACGGTGCACCTCCACGCCACCGACACCCCGCCGGAGGCCGCGGCCGAGTGGGTGGTGGACCTCACCGGCGACACGATCACCTGGCGCCGCGCCCACGAGAAGTCGGCGGTCGCGGTACGCGGCCCGCTGACCGGGCTGTTGCTGGTGGTGTACGGACGGCGGCCCGCGCGAAGTGAGGGCATCGAGATCTTCGGCGCCGAGGAGCTGCTCGACTTCTGGCTGGAGAGGGTGGGCTTCGGCTGACGGGCGGGCGGCCGGACGGCAGGTGGCTGACCGGCCATCGAGCGTGCTGCACGCCAGAGTTACGGTGCCGGGATGCGAATACCCCGTCAGGCAGCGCGCGTTGCCGTACTCGACCCCGATGGTGCTGTGTTCCTCTTCCGCTACGACAACGAAGAGGTCGGCGTCCACTGGGCGATGCCCGGCGGCGGTCTCGAGCCCGGTGAGACCCCGCAGGAGGGCGCTCTGCGCGAGCTGCGTGAAGAGACGGGCTGGACCGATCTGGAGCCCGGGGCGCTGCTGTGCACCTGGGAGCACGACTTCACGCGGGCCGGTGTCCCCGTGCGCCAGCACGAACACATCTATCTGGCGGACGGTCCCCGCCGGGAGCCCGCGGACCATGTCGCGGCCGCGCACGCCGAGGACAAGATCCTCAGCTGGCGCTGGTGGACCCCGCGGGAGCTGGCGGACTCACCCGACGCCCTGTGGCCGCCCGATCTCCCGGCGCTGCTCTCGGCCAGGGCTCCCGGTCAGACCAGTGGCTTCACTGACATCAGCAGGTGCTGATGCAGGGGCCGCGCCCCGTCGTCCGAAGCCGGTGACAGGCCCGTGAGCATGGCGCGTTGCCCGGGGCCCAGCAGCTCGAACCGGACGACGGACGCGTCGAAGGAGGCGAGCGCGTCGATCAAGTACGAGGGGTTGAAGGCGACCGTCACATCGTCGGCGCTCGTGAGGACGGCGGGCAGTCTCTGTGAGGCGACGTCGTCCTCGTAACCGGCTTGCACATGGACCGAGTTGTCGCAGAACGCGAGCTGGAGCGGGCTGTCGCCCTCCGCGACCACGGCGACGCGCCGTACGGCGTCGAGCAGCGGGCCCAGGTCCGCCGAAGCGACGATCGGCCGGTCCAGCGCGAACAGCTTGTCGTGGCGCGGCAGTCGGCCTTCCAGGAGGCGGCTCGTGATGCGCATCCCGCCGTTCTCAAAGCCGATGGAGCCGCCGTCCAGGGCGACGCGCACCGTGCCGGACCGGTCGAGGGAACGGGCGATCTCGGTCAGCCGGCGCGCGGACACGACGACATCGGCCGCGACATCGGGCGACTCGGGCTGCCATACGAGTGAGCGCACCGCGTAGCGGTACCGGTCCGTCGCAGCCAGCGTCATCGTCCCGCCGTCGAGGCCCACCCGGATTCCGGTGAGGACGGGCAGCGCGTCGTCGCGGCCCGCGGCCACCGCCACTTGGGCGACGGCCGCGGCGAACGCCTCCGCGTCCACCTCGCCGCGGAAGTCCGGCAGTTCAGGCAGCGCCGGACAGTCGTCGAGCGGCAGCACCGAGAGCCCGAACCGGGCGCCGTCACCGGCCACGGAGAAGCGTGATCCCTCCACCGCGCAGTCCACCGGCCCCTTCGGCAGCACACGGCAGATGTCGAGCAGCCGGCGCCCCATGACCAGCACCTTTCCGGGCCGTACGGTCTCCGCCTCGACCTCGATACGGGCCGACGCCTCGTAGTCGAGTCCCGAGATACGCAGCCGGTCCCCGTCCGCTTCGAGCAGTAGCCCGCCCAGCACGGGCACGGGCGACCGCGTGGGAAGTACGCGCGCCGCCCAGCCGACGGCATCGGCGAAGGTGCTGCGCTCTGTCCGGAACTCCATGCGTGGGCCCTCTTCCCCTCGATCGAGGGCGTGACGCTATCGACTGCCACTGACAGTGACCCCCTTGATGGTCCCGGCCCCTTGACGGTCCCGTTCCGCGCTCACATACTGGCGGCCAAATCGATTTGGCCGAATCGATTTGGCCTCCGTCCGGGCCGGATCTCGGCTGCCGTCATCAACGCCGAGGCCGTCGGCAAGGAGATCGACAAGCGCGCCGACGTGCCCAAGACCATCCGCGGCGACGCGGTCACCTCCCTCGCCGGCGGTCTCTTCGGGCTGCCCCTGATGGTGACCAGCGGCGAGAACATCGGCATCGTGCGCGTCACCGGCGTACGCAGCCGCTACGTCACCGCGGCAGCCGGGGCCGTACTGATCGTCATCGGCTTCCTCGCGCCCGTCACCCGCGCCATCAGCGTGATCCCCTCGGCCGTCGTCGGCGGCACCGCCATGGTCGTCTTCGCCGTGATCACCGTGCTCGGCGTGCAGATGCTGGGACGGTCCGACCTCGACCGGCACACCAACACCTTCATCTGCGCCGTCGCGCTCGCGCTCGGGCTGCTGCCGATCCTCATACCCGGTGTGTACACAGGCTTCCCGTCGGGCGTACGGATCCTCCTCGAAAGCGGCGTCGCCGTAGGGGCGTTCGTGGCCGCCGTCCTCAACATCCTCTTCCACCACGTACGTCCGCGGCTGACGCGCGACCCGGCCCCCGTCACTGCCCCCGCCTCTGCCCTCGCCACGGAAAGCGACCGATGAACCACGACCTGACAGCCGACTTCCTCACCGGCAGCGGCGAACCGCAACTCTTCCTACCCGATGCGGTGTTGATGACCGAAGGCATCATGGACGGCCACGCGGTCGTCGTCGCCGACGGCTTCTTCCGCGCCGTCGGACCGTCGGCAGAGCTGGAGCGTACGCATCCGGATCTGACGCCGGTCCGGCTGCCCGGACATCTCCTCATGCCCGGATTCATCGACACGCACCACCACCTGACGCAGAGCTTCGGATCGGCGCTCGCCTACGGGGAGCCGTCGGAGATCTTCCGGCGGGTATGGGTGCCGCGATCCATGTCAACGAGCATCTGGCCGGTGTCGAGCGCTCGCTCGTACGGCACGGCGTGCGGCCCCTTGAGTATCTGCACCAAGTCGGCGCGCTGGGTCCGCAGTTGCTCGCCGCGCACACCACCCTGCTCACGCCCGGCGAGCTGACCCTGCTCGCCGGCACCGGGACCGCCGTCAGCTACAACCCCGTCGCCAGCGCCTGGAAGGGCAACGCAGTCGCCCCGGCGACCGCCATGGCCGAGCGCGGAATCCGCTTCGGCCTGGGCACGGACGGCACGCGGGGCGACGCGTTCCGGCTGGCCGAGGCGGCGGAGTTCGCGCAGCGGCTCGCGTACGGGATGGCCGGCGGCGACTCCTCGTGCGGCGCCGGCTGGACCTGGCTGGAGCACGGCACCGGCGGTGGCGCGGACGCGGCCGGACTCGGGGCGCGTACGGGCCGGATCGCCGAGGGCGCCGCCGCCGACTTCCTGCTCGTCGACGTCTGCACACCGGAGATGGGGCTGTCCTGGGATCTGCCCTGGGAGCTCGTACGGCGAGGCAACCGCGACCAGATCACGGCGGTGTACGTGGGCGGCCGACTGCGGCTGTGGCGCGGCAGGCCGACCGACTGGGACGGCCCGGCGCTGGTACGGCAGGCCGCCGAACTCGCCCGCGAGGTGGTGGGCCGCGCCTCCATCACCCGCGCGCACCCCACGTCCACGCAGGCACGGGCGGCGCGGTGAGCACGGAGACGGTGGCGGTCCTCGCGGTTACGGTGGCGCTCGCCGCGTTCGTCCAGGGCACCAGCGGCCTGGGCTTCGCACTGATCGTCGCGCCGGTGGCCGGGCTGCTCGATCCAGCCCTGGTCCCGGTGTTCGTCCTCGCGTCGATGATCCCGCTGAATCTGTACGTAGCCTGGCGCGAGCGATCCTCGCTGGACCTGCGGGGAGCGGGCTGGATCACGGCGGCCCGCCTCGCCGCGACCCCGGCCGGACTCGCCCTGCTGTGGGTGATCCCGGACCGCAGAATCGGCCTGTTCGTGGGGGCGGCGACGGTCCTCGCGGCCCTGGTGAGCCTGGCCGCACCGGTGTTCACGCCGGGGCGCGGGGCGTACGTGGGCGCCGGCGTCGTCACCGGTCTGACGGAAACGGCGACGGGAGTGGGCGGCCCGCCGCTCGCCCTCGTCTACCAGCACCGCCCCCCGGCGGAACTGCGCTCGACGGTCGCGGTCTGCTTCCTGGTGGGGGAAGTCGCGTCCCTGGCACTGCTGTTCGCGACGGGCCGGGGAAACGCGTCCCAACTGGGCTGGGCGGCTGTGCTGCTTCCGGCCCTGGCGACGGGCGCGTGGCTGAGCCGCCTGGTCCACGGGCGGGTGGACGCGCGGCAGATGAGGTTGTTCGTGCTGGGGTTCGCGGTGGTGTCGGGGGCGGTGCTGATGCTGGGCACGTGAGGACGGGCACGGCCCGCCGCAGGCGTCACCCCCCTCCCCGCAACGACGACGCCCTGGCAATCACCTCCGGCTCGGGCACCGCCCCCATCGTTCCCACGACCACGTCCCCCCGCAACCGCGCCAGCAGCAGCTCCACCGCCGCCGACGCCGCCTCGTCCAGGTGCAGGTCCACCGCCGTCAGCGGTGGCTCGCACGTCCGGGCCCGCAGGCCGTCGTAGCGCGTCGCCACCAGGACGTCGTCGGGGATACGGCGGCCGCTGTCCCGGATCGCCCTGACCGCGCCCACCGCGAACGCATCCACCAGCGCGCACACCGCGTCGGTCCCGGGGTGGTCGGCCAGCAGCGCCGCGCACGCGTCGTATCCGGCCTGCTCGCCGCCCTCCTCGGGAGCCGTCACCACGATCGGGGCCCAGCCGTGCTCCGCCGCCACGCGTTCGAACGCCGCGCGCGCGTCCACCGCCGAATGGCGGGAACCCGCGCCGATCAGGAGGGCTGGACGGCGGGCACCCTGCTCGCGCAGATGGGTCAGCAGCAGCTCGGCGACCAGGCCGCCACGCAGATCGACGTACGGAGCGTCGTCCTCGGGCGAGACGGGCCGCCCGAGCGCCACATACGGCAGGCCGCGCTCGCGCAGCTGCGCCGCGGCCGCGTCGTTCACGTCGGGCTCGACGACGATCGCGCCGTCGATGTCCACGGAGTACAGCGCCGAACCCGACTGCACGGGCGGTACGAGCACGAGCGCGTAGTCGTGGACCAGGGCACGCTCGGCTGCCGCTGCCGCGACCTCCATGTAGAACCCGAGATGGGAGGGGCCGCCGGCCACCGCGAAGGGCATCGAGGAGGCGAGCGCGATGGCTTTGGCCTGACCACGGCGCAGGCGCTGGGCGCGCAGATTCGGGCGGTAGCCCAGCTCGGCGGCAACTTTCTTGATGCGTTCGCGCGTCTTGGGGTCGACCTTGCCGAGCCCGTTCAGGGCGTGCGAGACAGTCGTCCGGGACACCGCGGCCGCCTTGGCGACATCCGCGATCGTCGGCGGCCGGGCGGCGCCGGAACCGGGACCGGACGTGGGACCGGAAGTGGGCATCTGCGCGGACGCTCCTCGCTCGCTGCGGACGGGTGACCCTCCACATCTTCGCCGAAGCCGCCCGCCCGATGCCCCGGCCACCAAAAACGGGCGGCCGGGGCATCGAGCCTGCTCAGGACTCCGGGCATTCCTTCCAAGCGAGCCGATAGATGGTGTTGATGGAACCGTCCGTCGAGTCCATCGTCATGAAGCTGGTTGTTTTCTTGGGGTCCGATGTCCCGGCGGCCACGCGCACTTCGGTGTTGATGTTGAAGTTACGCTTCACCCCGCACGGTGCCCATACCAACTGACCCCATTCCGTGGAGTCCGTCGCCTGCCAGTTGTCGTCGAGCGGCCCCTTGAAGCCGTGATTTCTCGCCGCCGTATCCGGCGATCCCTGGAAGTAGTACGACGATTTCTGCAGGGCCGTGGCGCCGGTCTGGAGGCTCGCGAAGCCTCGGTAGTCGGCGCTGGCTATCGCGTACGTGAAGCCCTGGGGGACATGGACGACCAGGTTGAGCTGGCAGTTCTTGCGGAAGTCGGTCGGGCTCGCGCCCACGCCCACCTTCGCGAGGTACTCGCTGTACGTGACGGTGAAGGCGGTGTTGTCCTCGGACACGGCCACCGCGGCGGACCCGGGGCGACAGCCCGATCCATTGACCGTGGCGACGTCGATCGTGATTTTGTCCGGGGGCGCGATGTGGACCGCGGAAGCGTCCTGAGCGGCCAGCAGCGAAGCGAGAATTGCCGCTGTCGCGCCGCCCGCGAAAAGTGCACGGGACATGATTCTCCCATCGGGGAAATGTGAGGGGTTCATCCGGAACAGGCCATGGTTAGCCATGGACATGTCAACTCTTCAAACATTTCTTGGCCTTCTCGAAGAGCCGGATCGACTGGAATGGTAGATACCAACGCAGGGGCTGGCTAGGGCCGTTATCGGCCAGCCGCACCCCGGCAGGGCCGCACGCAAGGGCGAGGCCCCGGGGAGCACTCTCGTGTTCCCCGGGGCCGCTCGGACCGAATGTCAGCCGTTGATGCAGGTGTTGCCGAAGGCCGGGTTCAGCAGGCCGATCACGCTGATCGTGTTGCCGCAGACGTTGATGGGAATGTTAATCGGAACCTGAACGACATTGCCGGACAGGACGCCGGGGTTACCCACGGCGAAGCCGTCGGCGTCCACGTCCGCCATGGCGGGGGCGGCGGCGCCCAGGGCCATGATGATGCCCGCCACGACGGCTGCAGCCTTCTTGTACTTCATTCTGTGATCCTTTCGGCAGTGGTGCCGTACGCAGGCGCGACCGTCGCGCTGCGCTGCCAGTTCCCTGTTCATGAACACCGCTGCAGGGACTAGTGACGAATGGGTCCCCGCAAAGAGACCTCAATATGGCCGCCAGTTCGAAAAGTCACTCGTATGCCTCGTCGCCGCTTTATCCAACTGCCGAGTAGTTTCTTTGAGATATCACTCATCCTGCTTCTCAGGACGCATTTTCTATTTCATTGGAACATTTGACGCCCTGAATGAGCGCGCCCCCGAACGCGTGGCGCTCGGGGGCGGACTCACGACCGAAAGTGCTCAGCTGCCGGTGCTTCCGTTGCCGGACGCGATCGGGATGTTGTCGAGGATGTGCGACAGCGGGTCGTCGCCCTTGACCTGAGTGGAGTTCTCGGTGCACTGCTGGTTCTGCTGGCTCGTGATGAGGTCCTGGACGGTGATCGGGACGACGCCCACGACGGAGCCGACGTCGCCCTTGATCGGCAGTCCGATGCAGGGCTTGTTGAGGGAGCCCTGGATGAGGCCGATCTGCGGGCTGAAGTCGCCGTGGGTGGCGGAGTTGCCGTAGATCTGCGAGGCGCCCTCGCCGCTTACCGAGGTCACCTCGTCGTTGCCGATGGCCAGAGCCTGCGGGGCCATCGAGGCGCCGACGCCCACCATCGAAGCCGTGACGGCCGCAGTCGCCAGAATCTTCTTGATCACTTTGTGTCCCTTTTCGCTTTGATCGATCGATCGTGGAGCAGGCTGATCAACTGCGCCCAACGGGGTTTGGTTCCGCGCATTCACCCGAATGCCGCAGCATTTTGATATGTGGTGCGCGCGCAAATATCGGCGGAGGGCCTCCAGGGCCCTCCGCCGATGGGAGCAGATCGTCGCGCGCCACCCGGATGCGTCATGCCAACTGGAGGCACGACTGCCCCACGACACAATGCGCCGCCGGCTGGAGGCCTGCAACCGGAGCAGATGCTATGTACGGTCTGCACGGCCATTCCATCACTACTGGAGGGGCGGGCGGCCCCGAATTCACCCGTTTGCCGAATGAATTCGCGGCGGTCTGAGCAATTCCGAATTGAGGCACAATGAGGGCGTCCAGCACGCAAATCGAAGCGGTGAAAACAATATGACAATGACAGCGCATGGGCCGGTGTCCGTAGCGCAGCCGAGACGCCATAGGGCCCACTGGAGCGACATCGGCGGCGGTCGTCCCTTCGCGTGGCTGCTGGTGATCACGGGTGCGGCGGGTCTGCTGGCGTCGTGGGTGATCACGATCGACAAGTTCAAGCTGCTGGAGGACCCGGGTTTCACGCCGGGGTGCAGTCTGAATCCGGTGGTGTCCTGCGGGAACGTCATGAAGAGCGGGCAGGCGTCGGCGTTCGGGTTCCCGAATCCGATGATGGGGCTTGTGGCGTACTCGATGGTGATCGCGATCGGGGTGGCGCTGCTGGCGGGGGCGCGCTACCGGCGCTGGTACTGGCTGGGGCTCAATGCCGGGTGCCTGTTCGGGGTCGGCTTCTGCACCTGGCTGCAGTACCAGTCGCTGTACGAGATCAACGCGCTGTGCCTGTGGTGCTCGCTGGCCTGGGTCGCCACCATCGTGATGTTCTGCTACGTCACGTTGCACAACATCGAGCACCGGATCATCAAGGTCCCCGACGGACTGCGCAAGGGGCTGCTGGAGTTCCACTGGATGCCGCCGGTGCTGTGGATCGGCATCATCGGCATGCTCATCCTGACCCGCTGGTGGGACTTCTGGACCAGCTGAGCTCAACTCCCGTACATACACCACAAAGACCCCGGCACTGGCTTGTGCCGGGGTCTTCGGTGTGATGCTCAGATTCAGCTGCCGGTCGCGGCGTTGCCGGACAGGACTGGGATGTTGTCGAGGATGTGCGACAGCGGGTCGTCGCCCTTGACCTGGGTGGAGTTCTCGGTGCACTGCTGGTTCTGCTGGGTCGTGAGGATGTCCTGGACGGTGATCGGGACGACACCCGCGACGGAGCCGACGTCGGCCTTGGCGGGCAGTCCGATGCAGGGCTTGTTGAGCGAGCCCTGGATGAGGCCGATCTGCGGGCTGTAGTCGCCCCACGTCTCGGAGTTGCCGTAGACCTGGGTCGAGTTGCTGCCGCTGTCCGACGTCACCGTGTCGTTGCCGATGGCCATAGCCTGCGGGGCCATCATCGCGCCCGCGGCCGCCACGGAGAGGGTGGCCGCCGCAGTCGCCATAACCTTCTTGAGCATGTTCCGTCCTTATGTTTCGTGGATGCCCCCGGTGGAGCTCCCTGGACAACTACCACCCGCGAGCATTGGTTCTCCCGGTTCACTCAAATGGCCCCGTGCCGGCGCGCTCGTAGGGAAATTGGGCCGAACAGGGGGCACCGGCAGTGTTGGCCGTGTCATCTCTATGGGTAATCCGTTTCGATTGGTGTGAGCCCTAATGTTGGGCAGAACATCGAACAGAAGGTGCTATCTCCCATGAAGACTGCCAAGAAGGCCGCCCTGGTTCTGGCCGCCGCCGGCCTCGCTGCCGGGTCCGCCGCCGGCGCCGCGTTCGCCAATGCCGGAGCCGAAGGTATCGCCGCCCACTCGCCGGGTGTGCTGTCGGGCAACCTGGTTCAGGTGCCGGTGCACGTGCCGATCAACGTCTGCGGCAACACTGTCAACGTGATCGCCGCTCTCAACCCGACCTTCGGCAACGCCTGCCTGAACCGCTGACCTTGCTTCACGCATAAAGGTGGCGCAACCGGCTTCGCACCGGTTGCGCCACCTTTTTCGGTTCTGAGCCGGGAAAACGGTGGGAGGGGGTGCGACCGCCGACGGTCGCACCCCCTCCCCAACACGCTGCCGCGGGCGGCCGGTTCAGCCGCCCAGCTCGACCCCGCCGAGCATGGGCGTGAGCTTGCCGGCCGTCTTCAAGACCTCCTGAGGGGCGTTGCCCTTGAGGTTGTTCACATCCATGGCCGTGCCGGCGACGTCCTTCACCATGTTCTTGCCGCCGTTCAGCACCGGCGCCTGTCCGAGGGTCTCGGCAAGACCGCCGTTGAGGCTCATGGGGGGCATGGGCGTCGTCGGCGCAGCCATTGCGGGAGACGCCGCCCCCATAGCCACTACGGAACCGGCAACGATCGCAGCAACCCTCGAGTACTTCATCTCTTCGAATCCCTTTCTCCGACGGCGTTTCTCGCCGTCGTCGACATGGGTAACGAGACCTGACCGGAGGAGAAACCCCCGGTTCCGGGCATTTCTCGACACGCCACACCATCGCGTGTACCGCGAAGATTCTCGTATCACCTGCTATTGGGTAGAACAGCCTTTGCGGCAAAGGTATTCACAGCCCGGTGCCGGGCCCGTCGCTCGGGGACGGACCCGGCACGATGGCGAAGTCTCGGTGGTCAGAGGTTCGCGCACTTGTTGCCGAAGGCCGGGTTCAGCAGGGCGATCACATTGACCGTGTTGCCGCACACGTTCACCGGCACGTGCACCGGCACCTGGACGACGTTGCCGCTGACTACGCCGGGGGAGTGTACGGCGGCGCCCTCGGCGGACGCGCCGTTGCCGTGGGCCGAAGCCGCACCCGCGGCACCCATCAGCGCTGCAGCGCCCGCGGCGGCAATGGCACCGGCCTTGACGAAGTTCTTCATCACACGATTCCTTTCGGTTCGGTCCTTGGAGCAACCGCTTAACGAGCCGTCAGCGCATGGGATGTGCGCGATCACCCGATGGTTTATTCCTGTGCGGCAGTGAGAGCGGCCGGACGTGCTGTTTTATGGGCTTCGGCAGGGCCCCTGCCGGCAGGTCCAGATGGCCGTACGCGAGTCTGACGTGATTTCCAACTAGCTTTCTGACAAAGTGCACTCCTGTTTTGCGACTTCGACATGTTCTACGTCGATTCTGTTCTTCGCGGGACTGCTGGTTCGTGATCGTTTACTCCAAGTCCGCGCTTGGCGCTGGAGGTTCAGGCAGGGTGCCGGTCATGGAGCCAGCCCCGGCGCGGCGGCGGACCGGGGAGCGTGTCGGCGGCGCCCCCCGGTTGCGGCGGATAGCGGGAGAGCCGGGTCCACTCCATGTCGGGTCTGCCGGGCAGGGTGCGGCCGGCCGCGGCCCACTCCCGCGCGAGCTGTTCGTAGATGGGGCTGGTGCCGGCGGGCGGACTTGCCGGATTCGGGGCTGAGAGCGTCTGGACGCGCTGCCATCGGGCAGAGGCGTTGGTCCTTGCCATACGACCGCCAACGCGCACCCGCGGGCGAAGTCACTGCCGCGCTGGGGTATTGGGGGACAGGAGGAACGGTTTTTCGACCCTGTCGCACGTAACGGTGAGATTTATCCTCGCGACACGATGCACAGCGGCGGGATTCGCCACCGCGGCCGTGAAGATACGGAAACGGCCCGCGGAAGGAAGCGATGCGACGATCGTATGGTTCAACTGCACCGTGGGAACCTCATCGCGTCCTGGCAGTTGTAGTTCCTCCATCCAGGTGAAGGAGTGAGGTCGCCGTGGCCTGCAGGGCATTAGGGTGCCGAGCCATGACCACTGCTTCCACTTCTAAAAACTCCGTCGTGCGCAGCCATTTGGGCACCCTTTCAGTACTCGCGTGGACCGGGGATCCCGAAGAGGGCAACGACATGCCCTATCTGATCGCCTACTCCCTGGGCAACGGCAAAGAGGGCGCCGAGGCGGGCGAGGCAGCCGTCCTCGCGGTGATCGACGAGCTTGGGCTCACGGTGGGCGGCGGCCTGTACGACGCCACCCGCGCGAACAACTCCCCGATCCGGCTGCTCGTCGAGGGCGGCAAGGCCGTCGTCAACATGCCGTATCTGACTGCCCAGTGCGCGGCCCCGCAAGAGTGGCTGAGCGCCGTCGAGCAGCGCGGCCATGCGCACTTCATGGTGGCCAGCCGCCCCTGGCCCGAGGCGGTCCCGGGCAAGCCCGTCACCGAAGAGATGCTCCAGGCCTTCCTCGGCGACGAGGACACGCTCACCAGCGCGGCCCACATCCTGCTGCCGGTGAGCAAGCTGCGCCGCTGATCCCGGCGCCGAGGAGCGGCAGTTCACGGTCACGAGGTTGCGAAGCAACACGGCCGCTACCTCCTGTAGTCCGAGTTGGCCATGCCTGCCCCACGCGACGGATCATGACGCGATCACGTTGCTGCGGACAGGGGAACTTTGCACCGATTCAGCCATCTGGCTCGTTGGTCCAGGCAGCAGAGAGTCTGCGCACAGAGGGGACATACGTACCAATGAAGTTGACCACCCGCGGGTCTCTTGCGGCATTCATGGCGTGCATGGCTTCGGCGGTGGCGGCCGCACCCGCCGTCGCCGGGCCGTCGGTTCCGGTCACCCTGCCGCTGGAGAGCCTGGAGACGGTCCTGCCGGTCGAGGCGCCGGCCCTGCGCGCCGGAGTGCCTGTGCCTGTCCCCGGCGCCCCCGATGGGCCGCGCTACGCCACCGGGAAGCTGCTGCCCGAGGGCACTGTGCCGCAGGTGCCGTTCACCAGCACACTGCCGGAGACGCTCCTCGAAGCCCCCGTCGAGAACCCGCTCGGCGAGGGCAACATCGGGGTGGCGCGCGCCGCCTCCGAGGCCACCGACCTGAAGCTGACCAGCCCCGGCGCCTCCGTCGGCGCCCCCGTGTCCGAGCCGCGTGCCGACCTCTTCGGCCGGCCCGAGGCGGTCCTGCCGGAGCTCTCCGTGCTGACCCCGACGCTGCAGGGCACCCCGGCCGCCGATCTGCTGCTGCGCTGACCGCCCGCCTCCAGGTGGCCGGAAGCCCCACCCCCGGGCACCCGGACGAGAACCCTTTCGCCGCCCCGTCGTTGTCAGCACGAAGCACGGCCAGTCACAAGAGCGGACGAATGCGAGGGGGCGGACGGCATGGGCCTCACCATGCACAGCGGCGCTGCGGGCATACGGGGAGGGATCCTCACCCGGCGCATCGTGGTGCGCGCGGCCTTCACCATCGGTGTGATCGCGGGCACGGCCGGGGCGCTCGCGCCGATCCTCGCCAGGAAGGCGGGACGGCCGACGACGCGCGCGCCGCGCACACCCGGACGTGAGCTGGAGCGGTTCACCGAGATGTACCGCGGCCGCCACATCCAGGGCACGGCGGCCTTCATGGTGCCTGCCGGCGGTGGCACCGGGCGCGCTGCCGCCGTCGCCCTGCCGAGCGTCGAGGTCCGTATCGACGGACGCCCGCTGCATGTCATGCGGCGGGCGGACGGCAGTTATCTGAGCCTGGTCAACCACTACGAGTCGTTTCCGACGCTGCGTGAGGTGGCACGTGCCGCCGTCGACGAACTCGGCACCGCCCAGTTGTCGACGACTCCTCTGCACAGCGTCTGAAGCGGGAGGGAGGGCGGCACCGGTGTACACCCGCAAGAACCAGCGAAATCTCACCCGTACGGAGAAGAAGCGTCTGGTCAGCGCGATTCTGGAGCTCAAGCGCTCAGGGCGCTACGACGAGTTCGTCAGGATGCACGGCGAGTACTACGTGCCCGACGCTGAGGACGGTCCGAGGGTGGCCCATATGACTCCCTCGTTCTTCCCCTGGCACCGCAGATACCTGCTGGAGTTCGAACGCGCCCTGCAGGCCGTCGATTCGGGGGTGTCGATTCCGTACTGGGACTGGACGGCGGACGACACACCAGCGTCGTCGCTGTGGGCGGAGGACTTCCTCGGAGGCAACGGCAGGAAGGGTGACCGGCAGGTGATGACGGGCCCCTTCGCCTACGGCAACGGGAACTGGCGGCTCACGGCCAGGGTCACCGACGGCAAGTTCCTCACCCGCAACTTCGGCCGCCCCGCCGATCCCCTGTCGCTGCCGACCAAGGCGGAGGTGGCCAAGGCGCTCCGCCAGCCGCTCTACGACGCAGCGCCGTGGGACAGCACCTCGACCTCGGGCTTCCGCAGCGAGATCGAGGGGTGGGGAGCCGGCGGCTCCCAGCGGTGGCGCAACCACAACCGGGTCCACCGCTGGGTCGGTGGGGTGATGGTGGGCGCCACCTCGCCCAACGACCCTGTCTTCTGGCTCCACCACGCGTTCATTGATCTCCTGTGGACCCGCTGGCAGAGCGCGCATCCGGGCTCCGGCTATCTGCCGCGCAAGAAGCTGCCGGAGTCCGATCCGCAGTACGGGCGGGTCTTCGGCCTCGACGAGCCGATGCCCCCGTGGAATGTGCCGCCCTCCGCGCTCCTGGACCACAAGCGCTTCTACCGCTACGAGGCGTGACACGACTGTGGCCTCCCCCTTTCCACAAGGGTGAGGCCACAGTGCTCGTGATGGGGATCAGCCGCCGTAGCCGCCGTGGTCCTTGTCGCCGTAGCCGCCGTGGTCCTTGTCCGAGTCCGAGGCGTTCACGCACTGGTTGCCGAAAGCCGGGTTGAGCAGCGCGATCACGTTCACGGTGTTGCCGCAGACGTTGACCGGGATGTGGATGGGCACCTGGACCGCGTTGCCCGAGCCGACACCGGGGGAGTGAGCGGCGACACCGTGCGCTCCGGCGTCGGCGGCGGCCAGGCCGGCACCACCGGCCAGGATCGCACCCGTGCCGGCGACGACAGCGGCTGCCTTCGCGATACGCGACATCAGTTCTCCTTGCAAGATCAGAGCTCGACCGCAGGGCTTGCGGCCTTCACGTTGCTTCAACGCCGTAACGCATGGCCGGTAACGGATGAAAATCAAACTCATCGCCATGGACGGCACCTGACCGGAAACCGTCCCTTGTCGGCCGACCCGGATCCCCCAACAATGCGCATGACAAACCGAAGACCCCTTCGGTCACAGAAGTCGCAAGAGGGGACCCCCACATGAACAAGCCTCTCGTCGGCGCATGCCTCGCCCTGGCACTCCTCGGGGCGGGCGCGGCACCCGCGGTCGCGGTCACCACCGCGGACACGGCGCCGGCCGGCACGACCACCGCATCATCCCGGGCCACGGCCCAAGCCGACGTCAAGGCGGTCGACTTCGCCGGGACGGTGGCGCTCAGCAACTGCTCCGGATCGGTGGTGCGTATGCCCGCATCGGAGCCGGACGACCCGGCCCTCGTGCTCTCCAACGGGCACTGCATAGAGAGCGGCTTCCCGGCCGCGGGCGAGGTCATCGTCGATCAGCCGTCCAGCCGCAGCTTCAGCCTGCTCAACTCCGCGGGCAGCAGAGTCGCCACGCTGCGGGCGAGCAAGATCGCGTACGCGACGATGACGGACACCGACATCTCGCTGTACCAACTCACCAGCACCTACGAGCAGATACAGAGCCGCTACGGCATCAAGGCGCTCGAACTGAACGCCGCCCACCCGGTGCAGGGCACCGCCATCAAGGTCGTGTCCGGGTACTGGAAGCGGATCTACAGCTGCAATGTCGACGGCTTCGCCTACCGCCTGAAGGAGGGTGAGTGGACCTGGAAGGACTCGGTCCGCTACACCTCCAGCTGTAACACGATCGGCGGCACCTCGGGCTCGCCGGTCCTCGACAACGCCACCGGCAAGGTCGTCGCCGTCAACAACACCGGCAACGAGGACGGCCAGCGCTGCACCGACAACAACCCGTGCGAGGTCGACGAGAACGGCAAGGTCACGGTGCGCCAGGGGATCAACTACGCCCAGGAGACGAACGTGATCGTCCCGTGCGTCGGCCTCGACAACAAGATCGACCTGGGCCGGGCGGGCTGCACGCTGCCCAAGCCGTAGGCCGTGTCTTCGAAGTCCCGCCGACCGTGACCCGGGCCGAGGTCACGCCGTTGGACTTGCGTGATCAGTTATAGGAAGGCCGCCGCTGTCGCGGCCGTCGTCTGTGCCGTGGTGGTGCCTGCCGTGGGCAGTGCGCACGCAGCCACGGCCGACGGCGGCCGCGGACAGTCCGGCGAGATCGACAGAAATCTCATCAAGGCGCCGCCCGGAGGCGTCCTCGCCCCCGTCGCGAATGCCGTTCCCGCTGCCGGAGGGCTGCTCTCACCCAAGTAATCCGTTCGTATGTTCGAATTCGGAGGTACCCTGGAGACATGGCAGCACATCTCCAGGGTTCACTCTTCGACCAGACCGACGAGATACGTCTCGGTCCGCTGAAGGGCGTCCGGCGGACCGTGCTCGGTGACGGGGCATGGATCGATCTGCTGCCCGGCTGGCTCGGCGGGGCCGACGCTCTCTTCGAGGAGCTGGTCTCCTCGGTGCCGTGGCGGGCCGAGCGGCGGCAGATGTACGAGCAGATGGTCGACGTGCCACGGCTGCTCGCCCACTACCGCGAGGACGACCCTCTCCCGCACCCCGTCCTCGACGAGGCCCGCGCCGCGCTGTCCGCGCACTACGGCCCGGAGCTCGGCGAACCGTTCATCACCGCCGGGCTCTGCTACTACCGGGACGGTCGCGACAGCGTCGCCTGGCACGGCGACACCCATGGGCGGGGCTCCCGGGAGGACACCATGGTCGCCATTCTGTCCGTCGGCGACCCGCGCGATCTGGTGCTGCGGCCGCGCAGCGGTGACCGGCTGCCCCTGCGCAGGCCGCTCGGGCACGGCGATCTGATCGTGATGGGCGGGTCCTGTCAGCGGACCTGGGAGCACGCCGTGCCGAAGACGGCGCGCTCCGTGGGGCCGCGCATCAGCATCCAGTTCAGGCCGCGCGGGGTGAGCTGAGGAGACTCACGCGGGTGTCCGGCGGACCGAGCGGCCCGCCAGTACATCCGTACGCGAACCGTCCTCGATCACGAACCTGCCGTCGATCAGCACATACGGGATGCCGAAAGGCAGCGTACGAGGGGCGTCGAAGGTCGAGCCCGCCGCGACCGTGTCCGGGTCGAACAGCACCAGGTCTGCGCGGTAGCCCTCGCGGACCAGGCCGCGGTCCGGCAGGCGCAGCCGGGCGGCCGGGCGGGAGGTCAGGTGGGCGACAGTCTCCTCCAGGGAGAGGATGCCCAACTCCCGTGCGTACCGGCCGAGATACTGCGGGAAGGTGCCGTACGCCCGCGGGTGCGGCTTGTGCCCCTGCAGGATGCCGTCGCTGCCGCCGGTGTGCACGCGGTGGCGCATGATCTGCCGGACGTTCTCCTCGTGGCCGACGTGCTGGAGGATCGTCGAGCCGAGGCGGTCGTCGACGAGCAGACGGCGGGCGGTGGTCCAGGGGGGTTCGCCCCGCGCATCGGCCGACTGCTGGATCGTCCTGCCGACGCAGCTCGCGAGCCCCGGGTCGCTCACGCCGGAGATCTCGATCGTGTCCCACTCGATGGGCACTCCGTGGCAGCCGTCCGAGCCGATCTCCTCCAGGTGGTGGCGGATCTTCTCGGCGCTCTCGTCGTCCTTCAGGCGGGCGAGGACCTTCTCGAGCCCGCCCTCGCTCGCCCAGCTCGGGAGCATCGCGACGAGCGTGGTGCAGCCGGGGGTGTACGGGTAGGTGTCGAGGCTGATGTCCGCGCCGGCGTCGAGGGCCTTGTCGAGCAGGGCGAGCAGATCGGGGGCCTTGCCCTTGTTCACGCCGAAGTTCATGGTGGCGTGCGCGAGATGGAGGGCGCAGCCGGCGTCGCGGGTGAGGCCGACCATCTCCTCGTAGGCCTCCAGGGCCCCGGCGCCGTACGAGCGGTGGTGCGGGCAGTAGTAGCCGTCGTAGCGGGCCACCACCCGGCACAGCTCGGTCAGTTCGGCGTTGTTCGCGTACATGCCGGGGGTGTAGGTCAGGCCGGACGACATGCCGACCGCACCCTGTTCGAGCCCCTCGGCGACGAGCTGCTTCATGCGCTGGAGTTCGGCATCGGTCGCCGGGCGGTCGTCCCAGCCCACCGCGTACATCCGGACGGTGCCCTGCGGGACGAGATACGCAGCGTTGACCGCGATGCCGCGGTCGAGGCGGTCCAGATATTCGCCGACCGTGCGCCAGTCGAAGTCGATGTCGCTGCCGTCGCCGTTCCAGCCGGTGATGGACTTGCGGACCTCGGTGAGAGTCGCGTCGTCGACGGGCGCGTACGACAGACCGTCCTGGCCGAGGACTTCGAGGGTGACGCCCTGCGCCGCCTTCGCCTTGTGCGCCGGGTCGCGCAGCAGGGCGAGGTCGCTGTGCGCGTGCATGTCGATGAAGCCGGGGGAGAGGGCGAGTCCGTGCGCGTCGAGGGAGCGGGTGGCGGACAGCGCGGGGTCGCCCTGGCGGCGTACGGCGGCGATACGGCCGCCGTCCAGGCCGACGTCGGCGCGGTACGAGGGCCCGCCGGAGCCGTCGATGACGCGCACGTCGCGGATGACGAGATCCATGGCCCGGCCTCTCAGAAGAAAGTGCGGATGTAGTCGGTGACCGTGCCGTCCGCCTCGACCAGCGGGATCAGCTGCCACTTGTCGAAGCTCGTGCACGGGTGGGACAGGCCCATGCCGACCCAGTCACCGACCTCCAGGTCAGCCTCCGGGGTGGTGCGTACCCAGCCGTGCTGGTCGGACAGGCCGCTGACGGTGATGCCTTCGGCCGTGCGGATCTCGCCGGTGCGGGCGTCGCGGACGACCTGGGCCTCGGGGAGATCGAGGTCGTACGCCGCGTCCCGCTTGCCCGCGTTGACGAAGGCCTGCTCGGGGGAGGGCCGGGAGACGACCTGGGCCCAGAGGCGGAAGGCGGGCTGGAGCCGGCCCTCATCGGGGATGCGGTTGAAGGGGGTGAGGTGGCGGTAGTGGCCGTCGTCGTGCGAGACGTACGCGCCGGAGCGGAGCAACTTCAGTACTGGGAGGGAGAGTTCGGGGATCTCGGCGAAGACGTCGGCGACCGCGTCGAACCAGGCGCTGCCGCCCGCGCTGACGACGATCTCGTCGGTGCCGCCGAAGCGGCCCGCCTTGTCGAAGTCGGCGGCGAGCGCGGTGAGCCGGCGCAGCCAGGCGCGCACGCGGTCGCCGTCGGCCTGCGGGACCTCGCCCTCGTAGCCGGCGACGCCGACGAGGCGGAGGGTGCCGGCCGCGGCGACGGCGTCGGCGACGGCGGCGCAGTCGGCCTCCGTGCGGGCTCCGGTGCGTGCGCCGTCGCCGGCGCCGAGTTCGACCACGACGTCGAGGGGCCGGGACGCGCCTCGCAGTGCCTCGTCCATCAGCTCGACGCCGCGTACGGAGTCGACGTAACAGATGAACCGGAAGTCCGGGTCGGCGTCCAGCTCGTGTGCGAGCCAGCGCAGGGCGGCCGGGTCGACGACCTCGTTGGCGAGGAAGATCCGCTGGATGCCGTAGGCGCGGTAGACGCGGGCCTGGTGGGGGACGGCGGCGGTGATGCCCCAGGCGCCGTGTGCGAGCTGGCGGGCGAAGAGCTGGGGGGACATGGAGGTCTTGCCGTGCGGGGCGAAGGCGAGGCCGTGGCGCTCGGAGTACGTCTCCAGGAGGGCGAGGTTGTGCTCGACGGACTCGGCGGAGAGGGCGAGTACGGGGGTGGTGAAGCCGCCGGTGAAGAGGTTG
Organism: Streptomyces sp. NPDC005408; assembly: GCF_040606445.1. Classification (NCBI taxonomy): domain Bacteria; kingdom Bacillati; phylum Actinomycetota; class Actinomycetes; order Kitasatosporales; family Streptomycetaceae; genus Streptomyces; species Streptomyces sp. NPDC005408. Next base: position 97,615 of record NZ_JBEXEX010000013.1, read on the forward strand.
CGGCGCTCGGCGGCGAGGGAGCCGACGGTGAGGTGGGCGGTCTCGGCGTCCGGGGGGAGTGCCTTGAAGCGGTGGTCGACGGGTTCGTCGGCGAGTCGTCCGACGGGGGTGTCGCCTGCCATGGATCCTCCTCGGGGCCTGTAACGACTGGCGTTGCATTATCTGCAACGCCCATTGCGCATCTCGCTAACGGCTGTCTAACATCCGAGCCAACGCCGGGTCAATGGTGCGCCCGGCGGCCGACCAGTGAGGAGCCTGAGCGATCGTGACCGCCACCGTGCCCGGATCCGGACCCGTGGACATCGTCTGCCTCGGCGAGTCCATGGTCACGTTTCTGCCCACGGCGCCGGGCCGCCTCGCCGACGTGCCCTCCTTCGTACGCGGCATCGGCGGGGCCGAGTCCAATGTGGCGTGCGGTCTCGCGGCGTCCGGCCACAGCGCCAAGTGGGTGGGCCGCGTCGGCGCGGACGGCTTCGGTGAGCACCTGGTCGAGGCGATCGCGTCGTACGGCGTCGACACCTCGGCGGTCCAGCGGGATGCGCTGCGGCCGACGGGGATCTACTTCCGTACGGCGGGCGACCGCGCGGACGGCGCGCACGAAGTCCTCTACTACCGGGCGGGATCCGCGGCGTCGGCGATGTCGCGGTCGACGCTGCCGGACGAGGACGTGTGGTCGGGGCGGATCCTGCATCTGTCCGGGATCACCGCGGCGCTGTCGGCCGACTGCCTGGCGCTGATGCGTGACTTGACGGCTCGGCGCCCGGGGCGCCCGCTCGTCTCCTTCGACGTCAACCACCGCCCCGGCCTGTGGCGTGACGAGGGGGGCCCACGGGTCCTGCTCGACCTGGCCCGGGGTGCGGACATCGTCTTCGTCGGCGAGGACGAGGCCGAGGAGGCATGGGGGGTGCGGGGCGCGGATGCGATCCGGGAGGCGCTCCCGGAGCCGGACGTGGTCGTGGTGAAGCGGGGGGCGGAGGGTGCGGTGGCGTACGCCCGCCGCGCCGAGCCCGGCGGGGCTGAAGTGGACACCGTCACCCACGCGTCGGCGCCCCGCGTCGACGTCGTCGCCCACGTCGGCGCCGGCGACGCCTTTGCCGCCGGGTTTCTCTCCGCCACCCTCCGCGGGCTCCCCGCCCACGCCCGGCTGCGGCACGGGCATCTCATGGCCGCCGCCACCCTCACCGTCGCCGGGGACCTAGCCACCCCGCCGACGCGGGCGCATGCCGACCGGCTGGCCGCACTCGAGGACCGCGACTGGGGGAGACTGCGACTCGGCCCCGGCTGGACCGCGGCCGCGGAGCAGGGCCCGCAGGACCCGCAGGAGGTACGTATCCCATGAGCCAGACCGTCGACCGCGCGCTGAGCATCCTTCCCTTGCTCGCCCAGGGACCCGCCGACCTCGGACAGGTCGCCGAACGCCTCGGCGTGCACAAGTCCACCGCGCTGAGACTGCTGCGTACGCTCCACGAGCACGGACTCGTCTACCGGCAGCAGGACCAGCGCTACCGCCTCGGCGCCCGCCTCTTCGCCCTCGCCCAGGAAGCCGTCGAGAACCTCGACGTACGCGAGATCGCCCACCCCCATCTCGTCGCCCTCAACGAGCAGATCGGGCACACCGTCCATCTCGCCGTGTACGAGGAGAGCGAGGTCCTCTACATCGACAAGGTCGAGAGCCGCTATCCCGTCCGGATGTACTCCCGGATCGGCAAGCCCGTCGCGATCACCGTCGCGGCCGTGGCGAAACTGCTCCTCGCCGACCTTCCCGAGCCCGAGCGCCGTGCCCTCGCCGAGAAGCTCGACTACCCCATGTACACATCCCGTTCGATCCCGAACTCCGCCGCGTTCCTCAAGGAGCTCGGCGTCGTACGCGAACAGGGATGGGCCACCGACCTCGGCGGCCACGAGGAGTCCATCAACTGCATCGGGGCCCCCATCCGCGGCGCGGACGGCCGGGTCGTCGCCGCCATGTCGGTCTCGGCGCCGAATGTCGTCGTCACCGCCGAGGAACTCCTCACCCTCCTCCCGCTGGTGCGCCGCACCGCCGACGCCATCACCCGGGAGTACTCGGGAGCTGTGCCCGATTCAAAATCCCCATCCCCGAAGGAAGCTTCATGAGCGAGAAGACCGCGATCACCCCCGCCACCCACACAGCCCCGCCCGCCAAGTTCTCCCACGGGGTCAAGAAGGGCAACATCCTCCAGGTCGCCGGGCAGGTCGGCTTCCTGCCCGCCGTCGAGGGCGAGGCGCCGACGCCCGCCGGGCCGACCCTGCGTGAGCAGACCCTCCAGACCCTCGCCAACGTCAAGGCGGTCCTCGAAGCGGGCGGCGCGAGCTGGGACGACGTGATGATGACCCGCGTCTATCTCACGGACGTCGGCCACTTCGCCGAGATGAACGAGATCTACAACGCCTACTTCGAGGAGCAGGGCCTCAAGGAGCCCGCCTCGGCCCGTACGACGGTCTACGTCGGCCTCCCCGCAGGCCTCCTGATCGAGATCGACGCCCTGGCAGTCCTCGGCTGAATCTGCGACTGACATCCGTCTGATCTTGTCCAACCCCCCACTGCACGGGGCGGTGCTCTTCCCCCGAGCGCCGTCCCGCGGTCCCCCGCGCCCCCTTTTTCGCATCGCGGCTTCACGTGGTCGTCCGGCTTTCCCGGGCTCACCCCGCGATTCGCGTTGCCCGGAAACAGAGAGACTCCCCATGTACATCGCCGCTGACGCCCCACCCCCACCACCGCCCCACACCGGCGGACTGCTCCTCCTCATCGACGGCACCGCCGGGCTGCTGACCGTCGCCGCCCTCGGTATCGCGCTCCTCCTCTTTCTGATCATCAAGGTCAGGCTGCAGCCGTTCGTCGCGCTGCTCGCCGTCTCCATAGCCGTCGGCCTCGCCGCCGGTCTCTCGGTCACCGAACTCTTCGGCACCGTCCAGAAGTCCGCCGCCGTCTCGGTCATCGAGTCCGGTATGGGCGGCATCCTCGGACACGTGGCGATCATCATCGGTCTGGGCACCATGCTCGGCGCGATACTCGAAGTGTCCGGCGGCGCCGAGGTGTTGAGCTCCCGGCTGCTGCACCTCTTCGGCGAGAAGCGCGCCCCGCTCGCCATGGGCCTCACCGGCCTGATCTTCGGTATACCCGTCTTCTTCGACGTCGGCATCTTCGTCCTCGCGCCGATCGTGTACGCCGCCGCCAAGCGCTCCGGCAAGTCGATCATCCTCTACGCGATGCCCCTGCTGGCCGGTCTGTCGATGACCCACGCCTTCCTGCCGCCGCACCCCGGCCCGGTCGCCGCCGCCGGTCTGCTCCATGTCTCGCTCGGCTGGGTCATCCTGATGGGCATCGTCGTCGGCCTCCCGGCGGTCCTGGCCGCCTGGGTCTACGCCGCCTGGATCGGCAAGCGCCTGTTCGTCGAGGTCCCGCAGGACATGGTGGAGGCCGCGGAGGACGCGAAGGCCGCCGTCGTCGCCGAGCAGACCGCCACCGGACGCACCCCGCAGGAGCGCCCGGTCTCCCTCGGCACGGTCCTCGCCATCATCGGTACGCCGCTGGTCCTGATCCTCGCCGCGACGTTCTCCTCCATCGCGCTGGACCCGTCCACCCTGCGCTCGGTCATCGAGTTCTTCGGCAGCCCCTTCGTCGCCCTGACGATCGCCCTGCTGATGGCGTACTACCTGCTGGGCCTGCGCCGCGGCTGGTCCCGTAAGTCCCTGGAGACCGTGTCGACTTCCTCGCTGAAGCCGGTCGGCAACATCCTGCTCGTGGTCGGCGCGGGCGGCGTCTTCGGCGCCGTACTGAAGGCCAGCGGTGTCGCCCAGGCGCTCTCGGACGCCTTCAACGACATCGGTCTGCCGGTCATCGTGCTCGCCTATCTGATCTCGCTGGTGCTGCGTGTGGCCCAGGGTTCGGCGACGGTCGCGATCGTCACCACGGCGGGCATCGTGCTGCCGCTGGTCGAGAACGGCGACCACTCGCAGGCCTTCCTTGCTCTGGTCATCATGGCGATCTCGGCCGGCTCGATCTTCGCGTCGCACGTCAACGACGGCGGATTCTGGATCGTGGCCAAGTACTTCGGGATTTCGGAGCGGGACACGCTGAAGTCGTGGACGGTCCTGGAGTCGGTGCTGTCGGTCGCGGGCTTCGTGGTCGCCGCGGCGATCAGTCTGGCCGTCTAGGCCCTGCCCCGCGTACGCGGAAGGGGCGCCCGGTACCGAGGTACATTTCCGGGCGCCCCTTCGCTCACGTATCAACTCGTGCAGTACTGCTGCTCCTTGCCGATCGACCGGTACATGCAGTCCGCGTTCTCCAGCAGCTGGAGTACCGCGTCCTTGTTGCGGCTCGTCTCGCGCTCGATCACCTCGTCGGGCGGGTAGAAGCCGCCGCCGCCCGAGGACGGATACATCTCGAACGTGTAGCTGAAGATCTTCTGGTTGCCCCACAGCCAGTCGTCGATCGTGCCGTCCGTGATGTACAGCTCGCTCGACTGCTCGGGCGTGTAGCCGTTGCTCGCGGCCATCTTCTGGCCGACGGCGGCGTGCGCGTCCCGGTCGTCCTGGGTGAGGCCGGGGCCGGTGTCGTTGTAGGTGTAGCCGTACGGCCAGAGGACCAGCTCGCTGTACGTGTGGAAGTCGATGCCCGCCTTGATCTGCTGCTTGCCTCCGACGACCCGGCTGCGTACGAAGTTGGCGACGACCTTCACCTCGGGCGCGGACTCGCCGGCCGTGCCCCGGTAGGTGTCGGACGACGTGCTGCCGGACGAGCCGCCGCAGCAGCCCCACTTGTAGGCCCAGTTGCGGTTGAGGTCCGTACCGACGTACGAGGAACCGGAGTTGGGCTGCCGGTTCTTGCGCCAGCTGCGGTACGAGCCGGTGGCGATGTCGTACTCGCCGCCGTCGGGGTTGAGGTCGGGCACGATCCAGATCTCGCGGCCGTTGACGGCGTTGGTGACCCGGGAGTCCTTGCCGTAGCCCGCGCCGAGCTCGCGCACCAGATAGAGCGCCATCTCGACCGTGAGGTGCTCGCGCGCGTGCTGATGGTGGGTGAAGAGCACTTCGGGCTCGGCCTCGTCGGTGCCCACATTGTCGCTGATCTTGATGGCGACGATGTCCTTGCCCTGGTACGACTTGCCGATGACGCGCTTGCTCATGATCGACGGATACTGCGCGATGCGCTGGTCGAGCTCGGTGCTCATCTCGGCGTAGTTGTGGTACTTGGAGTCGGCCGACGGGAAGTCCATCGGCCGGACGGCCGTCCCGTCGCGGCGGTCGGGAACCTGGCCCACCGCCCGCAGTTTGTAGCCGAGGGCCTTGAGCTTGGCGGCCTCCGTCGGGTCGGCGGAGACGACGACCACATGGCCGTCGGAATCGTCGATGGTCACGCCCGTCCTGGCGAGCGCGGTGCGCGTGACCTTGTCGGCGTGGATGTCGATCTCGTACTGGCGGATGTCCTCGTCCGTGGAGACGGGGGGTGGCGCCGATGCGGTGGCGGTGGCGTTGGCGGTGATCGGTGCGGCAAGTGCCAGTGCCAGCAGGGCCGCCAGTGCCGCGGACCTTCTGCCGCGGATGCGAAGTCGCATGCTGTCTCCTGGGTGTGGAGTGTGGGGGGTTGATCAGTTGCGACGCATGTCGTGCGGGTGTGCGCACATGGTGATGCTCTGGCATGACCCGGTCAAGGGGCAGGCTTCGGCCATACGCGGTGGAGCGCGGGCTCGGCGAGGGCGGCGTGGGCACCGTTCATCTTGTACGCCCAGTTGACGGACGCGCGGCGGCGATGAAGGCGGCGCGTCCCGAACGTGACGCGGATGCAGTAGTCCGGTCACCTGCTTGACCGCAATCCCGCCCGGTGACCGAAGGGCTGGGCGCACAGGCCCTCTTGCGCGATCTCCCCCGACCCCGCTTTGGTGGCCTCGGTGACCTCAGTCACATCCTGGGACGAGCGGAAGGCGGCCACGCTCATGGCAGGCACCACCGAGAGCAACGCGACGGACGAGTCCGTCTACCGCCCGCGCAAGTCGAGTTGGAAGTACATCGGCCCCGGAATCGTCGTCGCCGCGACCGGCGTCGGAGCCGGCGACCTCGTCGCGACGCTCATCGCGGGCAGCAACTTCGGCTACACCCTCCTGTGGGCCGCCGTCATCGGCTGTGTCGTCAAGATCTCCCTCGCCGAGGCGGCGGGCCGCTGGCATCTGTCCACCGGCCGTACGCTCTTCGACGGCTGGGCGAGCCTCGGCCGCTGGACCACGTGGTTCTTCGTCGTCTACGTCGTCATCTGGGGCTTTGTGTACGGCGCAGCCGCGATGTCGTCCAGCGGCCTCCCGCTCCAGGCCCTCTTCCCCGACGTCATGGGCCTCAAGTGGTGGGCGATGCTGACCGGCGTGGTCGGTCTGATCTTCGTCTGGTTCAACAAGTACGACGTCTTCGAGAAGGTCATGACCGTCCTCGTCGGCGTGATGTTCGTGGTCACCGTCTATCTGGCGATACGGGTCACCCCGAACCTCGGCGACGCGTTCGCCGGACTGCTGCCCGTCCTGCCCGACGAGAAGGACTCGATCCTCAACACCCTCGGCCTGATCGGCGGCGTCGGCGGCACCATCACCCTTGCCGCGTACGGCTATTGGGTCAACGCCAAGGGCTGGACCAACACCAGCTGGATGAAGGTGATGCGGCTCGACAACCGGGTCGCGTACATCACCACCGGCATCTTCGTCGTCGCGATGCTGTTCGTCGGCGCCGAGATGCTGCACTCGGCGGGCGTCGCCATCGCGAGCGGCGACAAGGGTCTGGTCCAGCTCAGCGACATCCTGGCGGACCGCTACGGCTCGGCCACCGCAAAGCTCTTCCTCGTCGGCTTCTTCGCGACGTCGTTCACCTCGCTGATCGGTGTCTGGCACGGCGTCAGCCTGATGTTCGCGGACTTCGTCGAGCGCTATCGCAGGGACAGGGCGGGCGCCGTGGACACCGAGCTCAGTGGCGAGGCGGTGGCCGCGGGCAAGCGCGAGAGGTCGGGCCCCTTCCGGGCGTATCTGCTGTGGCTGACCTTCCCGCCGATGATCCTGCTCTTCCAGGGCCAGCCGTTCCGGCTCGTGATCATCTACGGAGTGCTGGGCGCGGCCTTCATGCCGTTCCTGGCGCTGACCCTGCTCTGGCTGCTCAACTCCAGCCGTGCGCCGAGGGAATGGCGCAACGGAATCCTGAGCAACGCCATGCTGGTGATCGCAGGACTGCTCTTCCTGGTGCTGTGCATCAAGCAGATCGCCGACCAGCCGTGGTCGGAGTTCTTCTGACCTGGGGCACCGTCAGAGGCGTACGGCCCGGACGCCCTCGGTGTCCGGGCCGTACAGCATTCCGTCCCGCACCACCGGGTCGTCCGCGAGCGCCCCGTCGCACGCGAGCCGCCACCGGGGTTCACCGGTGGCGATGTCGTAGGCCCACCAGGCGGTGTCATGGCCGACGAGGGCCAGCCGCCCGGCCGGGACCGGCAGCGTCCAGGACGGCTGATCGCGGTCCTGGCGCCAGAGCTGTTTGCCGGTCAGGGCCGAATGGGCGAGGACATAGCCGGGGCGGTCCTCCCCCAGCTGTTTGCCGTCCTCGCCGTGGTAACTGTCGCCGGACGAGAGCAGGATCGTGTCGCCGTACGGAACGACCTGGTCCCGCGCGTACTGCGCCGTCGCCGCCGTCCAGGTCCGGCGGCCGTCGTCGGCGGCGTGTGCGTGCAGACGGCCGCGGCCGTCGTGCAGATACACCGCCTTGCCGTCAGGGGTCGCGGTGATCGTTCCGTCCAGGGCCGGGACGTCCCAGCGCGGGGCGCCGCCGTCCGCGTCGTATGCGTACAGACGGGTGCTGCCCATGGGGCCCGAGACCAGATGGACGGTATCGGGCCCGAGCGCGAAGGCCGGGGCCTCGGTACCCCGGGCGCCCGGGACCCGCCAGCGTTCGCGTCCCGTCGCCGGATCGCAGGCGGCGACGCCATCGGGCGTGCTCCGGAAGAGGACGCCCCGCTTCGGATCGGGTGTGAAGAGCCAGGACATGTCGGTGCGCCACAGGACACGGCCGCTGCCTGCGTCGATCCCGCACAGCGCACCCTGCTCCAGCACCTGGCCGTCTTCGTCGCTCCGCGCGCGCAGCTGTACGCAGAGCACACTGCCGAGCACGAACGGCCGGTCGGGCTCACCCTCTTCCACGAGCGGCCCGGCACGCCACAGCCGCTTGCCGTCGCTGCTGCGGTAGGCGTGGACGAGGCCGTCCTGGCTGACGCGGAAGACCCTGCCGCCCGCGACCGCGACCATGTCGGGTTCGGTCCCCCTCGACGTGCCGCCCTTCGTGCTCCAGCGGGTGTCGCCGGTCCGTGCGTCCAGGGCGTACAGCAGATCGGGTCCGACGGTCGCGGCATAGACCGTGCCGCCGTCGACCGTGAGCTCGCCGTAGACGCCTTTGTCGAACGTCCAGGCCGTGGCCCGTTTCTTCGGCCCGCTCTCCTGCGCAGTGCACGCACCCACCAGGCCCGCCGCGCCCACCAGGCTCAGCACACCCAGCGAGCCGCGCAGCAGAGTGCGGCGGCCGATACCGGAGTCGTCCCCCATCGCGTTCACGGACGCAACGTACAACAACGCGTAGCAGCGCCACCGTGGGGGCGGTGGCGCTGCTGTCTCAGGGCGTGCGAGCAGTGGTTACGGGAGAGCGTGGACGTGCGGGCCGACCGCGTTCGACCAGGCGTTGCCCGACTTCGCGTCCCAGTTGGTGGACCAGGTCATCGCACCGCGCAGCGACGGGTACGTCTTGGACGGCTTGAACGATCCGCAGTTCGTGCCCCGGGCGAGGCAGTCGAGGGCGTTGTTCACGATCGTCGGCGAGACATAGCCGCTGCCCGCGCCGCTGGTCGATGCGGGCAGACCGAGCCCGACCTGGGCCGGGGCGAGACCGCCCTCCAGCTGGATGCAGGCGAGCGCGGTGAGGAAGTCCACCGAGCCCTGCGAGTAGACCTTGCCGTCGCAGCCCAGCATCGAACCACTGTTGTAGTACTGCATGTTGACGACGGTCAGGATGTCCTTGATGTTGAGCGCCGTCTTGAAGTACTCGTTCGACGTCGACTGCATGTCGATGGTCTGCGGCGCCATGGTGATGACGAGCTTGGAGCCCGCCTTCGACGAGAGCGACCTGAGCGCCTGCGCCATGTACGTGGAGTTGAGGCCGTTCTCCAGGTCGATGTCGACGCCGTCGAAGCCGTACGTCTGCATCATCGAGTAGACGGAGTTGGCGAAGTTCGTGGCCGAGGTCGAGTCGTTGATCGAGACGGTGCCGTTCTGGCCGCCGATCGAGATGATCACGGACTTGCCTGCCGCCTGCTTGGCCTTGATGTCGGCCTTGAACTGGTCGACGGTGTAGCCGCCGAGCCCGGCCGAGTCGAGGTTGAAGGTGACACCGCCCGGTGTGCCGGTCGCGTCGGCGAAGGAGACCGCGATGATGTCGTAGTTGGCGGGCACGTCGCTGATCTTCTGGACCGTGGCGCCGTTGTTGAAGTTCTGCCAGTAGCCGGTCACCGCGTGCTTGGGCACCGTACCGCCGCCCCCTCCGCCGCCGGAGGCCGAGGTGGTACCGGTCACCGCGGCGGACTTCGCGGACTCACCGGCCGCGTTGGTCGCGGTCACCTGGAACTGGTACGAGGTGGAGGCGCTCAGCCCGGTCGCGGTCGCCGACGCACCGGTCACCGACTGCACCTTGCTGCCGTTCTGGTAGAGGTTGTAACCCGTCGCGCCTGTCACCGCGTTCCAGGACAGCGCCACGGAGGACGAGGTCACGGAGCCCACCGCGACACCGGCCGGGGTGGCAGGCACGGTCGGCGAGGGGTCACCGCCACCGCCACCGTCCGGGCCGAAGACGTTCACATCGTCGGCGTAGTAGGCGGCCTGCCCGTACCAGCCGTGCGTGTAGACCGTCACCGAGGTCGTGCTCGAGCCGGTCGTGAACGTGGTGGTCAGCTGCTTCCAGCCGGCTGAGTCGGGCGTCCAGGTGGACACGTCCGTCGTGCCGGTGCCGCTCGCGCCAAGGTAGGTGTACCCGCCCTGCACCCACGCGCTGAGCGTGTACGTCGAGTTGGGCTTCACCGCCACGGTCTGCGTGCACTTGGCGTTGTCCTGCCCCGCGGGAGTCCCCTTGAGTGCGGAGGCGCCGCCGTGGACGGGCGAGGAGACATTGGTCCCGCTGCCGGCGGAACAGGTCCAGTTGGCGAGCCCGGACTCGAAGCCGGCGTTCTTGGCGACATTGACGTCGACGGCCTGGGCGGTGCCTGTGATGCCCACGAGGGTGAGGCCGGTTCCGGCAGCGAGTGCGAGCACTCCGCCGAGCCATCTTCGGGAGAGTCGTCTCCGAGAGCGTGTGGTGCGGTCCACTTGCTGCCTCCGGTGGGGGAGTTGGGGGTGTGGAGGGGATTGAGGAACGGTGGCCACCGCTGGGCGTAAAACTGGTCCAGACCAATCGGGTTGTCAAGACCTGTGGCACCGATTCGTATACACACACCCCTGCGCAGGCCGGTGGGCGGGTCGAGGAGTCAGGCCTCGTCCTGCAGCCGGTCCGCGGCGTACCCCGCCACACACCCCACCACCAGCACCGCGTTGGACAGCAGCACGCCCTCGGCGGCCAACTCCCGCCACTGCACCGCCATGTTGAGCGCCTGTGCCACGACCGGCACCGCGAAGGCGGCCGTCAGATGCGCGGGCACCGACTCCCGGAACGGCTCACGGTGGATCCGCGCCGCCGCCCAGGCGGCCAGCGCGATGCACAGAGCGTTCGGCACATGGATCAGCAGCAGCCTGCCGCCGAAGGTGTCCAGGCGCGGGCCCGTCGCCAGATGGTCATAGACGACCGTGGCCTGCAAATACTCGCTGAAGACGAGCACGACGGCACCGGCCCCCCAGGCCCGTACGAGCGCGAACAGCGCCGCACCGCGCCGCTCCTGGTGCGCCCTCTGGTAGCCGTACCGCGTCATCGCTTCATGACCGTGATCGAAGCAATGATCTTCTTCAGATCGCCGTCAGCGAGCCGGCCGCCGGCCGCGTCGATCCGTACGGCATAGGCCCTGTCCCGCGCGTCCAGTCCGGCCACGATCACGCCCTTGATCCGCGTCCCCTGCTGCGTGAACTCGAAGTCGACCCGGCGCGCCTCCTCCTCGCCCCTGGGTCCCTCGACCCGGATCTCCCGCTGCCCCTGGAGCTTCGAACCGAGCGCGATGCCCGCCTCGGCGGCGATCGCGGCCTCCTCGGCGGAGTCGGCCTCGGTGTAGTCCAGCTGGACGGTGATCATTCCGACCGCCTTGCCGTCGGCGGTGAGGGTGGCAGCAGCCGCGTTGTGCTTGCTGCGCTGGGCATCGCTCTGCGGTACGAAGGCGGGCGGATGGGCGACGGTCACGGCCGGCGTGCGGAGGGTCGCCCACCCCTCGGGAGCCTGGCCGGCCGTGTCCGTACCGCATCCGGCGGCCAGCAGAGCGACACCTGCGAGCAGCCAGGAGCCGGTCGTCTTCCTTCTCATCGCATGTCCTCCCTCGCCCGTCGGCCGGTCAGTTCGCGCAGTAGCTGTACGGCACATAGTTACGACCATTCCCATGGGGTGCTCCCAGGAACTCCGCGGCATTGAGGGTCTCCTCCTTCTTCTCGGTGGAGACCGAGAAACCAAGGCTCAGCCCCAGATTCAGCTCGAAGCCGTACTCCGCCGCCTCCGTCTTCCCGGTGTAGGTCGTCTTGCTGGACAGGCCCTCGTCGAAGAGCAACTGCCCGAAGGGGTCGTCGGCACCCGGCCGCCGGGTCGGAGCATGGTCGTTGAACATATAGGTGAAGGGCGCGCCGTACTGCCCGCTCCCGTCCAGCCAGTCCTGCGCGACCTTCCGCCCGGCATCGCCATCGGCTCCCGGCGGGAAGCTGAGCGAGTTGGTGACCACCTCGATCCCGGTGGCCGGATCGCCGCCCTTCGCCCCGGCGCTGCCGCCGCGCTTGTCCTTCCCGGACTTGCCGTTGTCGCCGCCGACCTTGGCCCCGTCCTTGGTCGAGCCCTTCTCGACGGTCCGGGTCATGTCGATCCGCACCAGCTTGCCGGTCTTCTTGTCGTGCGTGACGGTGATGGTCCCGGTCTGCGTGGTCGACGCGGACGCCTCCCCGCTGAGGGGACCTGCCTCGTAGCCGACCTTGGTCCCGTACTCGACGGACGCGCTGTACGTGTACGAGTTGGTGCCGTTGAAGTCGTTGTCGGTCCAGGTCGCCTCGGGCGTGAACTTGAACGATCCGCCGAGGGTGCCGCTGAGCTTCTTCTCGTCCCCGGCGGAAATCTTCAGCCCACCGGCGGCGGAGGTTTCGAGGGCGACCTTGCCGTAACTGATGTGGCGGTTGCCGAGCTTCTCCTCGATGCGCTTGCGCAGCTTCTCCTCCTCGGCCATCGGCCCCTTGCCGAAGAAATAGAGGATGCTGCTGCCGAGCCCGCCGCCCTGGGAGTTGGCGTGCCGGTTGGCGAGCTCGTACGTCTTGAGGGACTCGAGATCATCCCGGAAGGCCGCGGCGTCCGCCTCGCTTTCGAAGACCCAGGTGTCCCCATTGGTGACCTTGATCCCGGCCCCGAGCTCGACCTTGTCCGAGCCGAACTTCCCGACCTTGGCCCCGGGCTTCCAGTCCTTCTTGGCGGCGACGGACGCCGCGTCGGTGAAGGTCATCATGACCCGCTGGTCCCGGTCGTCGACGGCGCCGTCGCCGTTGACGTCGGAGTTGGCCTTGAAGGTCTGCTGCTGGAAGCCGTACTCCTCGCCCCATTCGATGAAGAGGACCTTGGCCTTGGCGCCGGCCTTGTCGGTGATGGAGGAGATCTGGCAGAGAGGGGGTTCGTAGTCGGCGTCGGTTTTGGGTTTGGCCTGGGGGTCGGGGGCCGAGCTGCAGGATCCACCGGTGATCACGCAGATGATCTTGTCGCCGATCATCCGGCCCACGCCCAGCGTCGTCACCGCGGCGATGACAGCGATCAGGACAACCAGCATTCCGATGTACTCAACGGCGGTGGTGCCTCTGTCGCCTGCCGGGTTCCGCGCCCGGCGACCTCTTGTGCGCCTCATCCGCCGTCCCCCTCGGTGGCCATGCCTCTCGTACAAGGAATCGGGGGGAGCGTACGAAGGAGTGCGCCGGGCTGGCGTGGGCCCGGAGACCCAACACGGGCCCAAAACGGTCCAGGGCCCTGGCGAATTCACTCCCGTGAAACGAGAGTTAACCTCTGACGCCTTCGCCCGTTTTCGCCTGTGCGGAGCGTGTGCGAGTTGTGGCCCAGAGATCTGAAAGGTGTTCTCTGCCTCGTATGACGCCGATAAAGTGCGGGGCAGAAGCACGGAGCAGTAGGTATCTGCGGTCGCCGGGCCCCCGGCGTCCGGGGCTGAACGGGGAACCAGCGTGCCGACCGCGATAGCTGTCACCAGCGCCGATCTGGTGCTGCCGCCCACCGACCACCAGACGCCCACCGCGGCACTGCTCCACTCGCCCGACGCCCAGCCCCTGGACGCCGCGCTCGCCGACATGACTGTGCTGCTGGAGCAGCACGGCTATGTGATCGCGCTCTATCCCGCGACCATTCCCGTTGCCCACGAGCGCCGGCTGCACACAGTTCGCTCGGTCCTGGAGAGCGACCGGATCGCCTATCTGAAGCTGGATCTGCCGCCGCTGGGCGTGGCCGTACTGGTACGCCAGCTACGGCAGTTGTCGATCTGCGACTTCAGCGCGGGCGTCGTGGCCTCCGCCGCCCGTCTGCTCTCCCACTACATCTACGCGGGCGCGCTGCTGAACTCCGTGACCAGGCTGGACCGCGTTCCGGTGAGCCTGAAGTCCCATGCCAAATCGTGGGTCCCCGGTTCCCAGTTCGCTGTGCTGGCCAACCCGAACCCTCAACTGGTCAAGATCGGCGCCGGCGAACTCACCGGTCCCCAGTTCGGTACGCAACTGCTGGTCGGAAAAGGGCAGTTGCAGAGCGAGTGGGTGAGCTCGACGCTCGCCCCCGCCTGGCAGGTGCAGGGCCTCCAGGAAACCGCGCTCCCTTCCGATTCCCCCCGCTGGTGGGGCACGTCCAGACTGATCGAATTCGCCGCCTATCTGCCCGATATCTCCGTGCTCTACCAGCTGGTTTCATCCGTACGGCGAGAGGTGTGCACCTGGTGCGGAATTGAACTCATAGGTGATCGCTGCGGCTTCTGCTCGGCACCGCTTGCCCATGCCGAGAACCAAACGCACACGACTGGTGTCCTGAACCAAGGGGCCCCGATGCATCAGGGTTCGTAACCGGCCGTTCGGGCCGTCCCCCGGAGGCTCCACCTCACCGGCCCAGCCGCAGCAGCTCAGGTAAGTGCACAGTTCCGACTCTGTCCGCTCCCTCAACGCTCCTGAACGAGGTTCTCCCGCCCATGAATTCACGTCAGCGCCGTGGCGTCATACTTCTGCTCCTGTCGGTTCTCTGCGCCTTCGGTGTGTTCGCCGGTGTCCTGTCGGTCATCAGTGATGTGAATTCCAAGGTCGGGCCCGAGGTGACGGCTTACCGGATCAAGACCGACGTGGCACCGTACACGGCCCTGGAGCCCGGGCAGTTCGAGAAGATTTCGATGCCCAAGCGCTGGCTGTCGCAGAATGCCGTCACCGATCTCGCCGTGGTGAGGGGAAAGATCGCCGTCACGCAGCTCAAGAAAGGCTCGCTGCTGCAGGACGACATGATGGTGAAGAAGCCCGCGGTCGGCAATGGTGAGCAGGAGATCGCCATCATGATCGACGCGGCCACCGGTGTGGCAGGAAAGATCACGCCAGGTTCCCTGGTCAATATCTTCGCCACCTTCGCCGGCAAGAAGGAGGGCGAGGCGGACCAGTCGCGCATCATCGTGCCCAACGCCAAAGTCATCGACGTCGGCCGGATCACCGCGCTCCAGCCCGACAAGAACGACCGCGGCAGCGGACTCACCCAGGCCGTGCCCATCACCTTCGCCCTCAACACCACGGACGCCCAGCGCCTCGCCTACGCCGAGTCCTTCGCCGAACACGTCCGCCTGGCCCTCCTCGGCAACTCCAGCCCCACCACGCTGCGCCCGGGGGACAGCACCTACACCCTCGACGAAGACAAGAACAAGTGAGGGCTGCATGACCACGCGAATCATCCCGGCAGTCGGCGACGCCGACGCCGCCCGGTCCATCACCACCCTGCTCAGCCAGCTCCCCGACGCGGAGCCGGCCGGCCCGGTGGGCGACTCGACAACGCTCCTCGACACCCTGGCCCGGCTGGCCGGAGAGTCGATCGACGAGCTGCCCGAGGTCGTCCTGGTGCACGAGCGGATCGGGCCGGTTCCGGCGCTCGAGGTGATCCGGGAAGTGGCCCTGCGTTTCCCCGCGGTCGGGGTCGTGCTCATCACCTCCGACGCCAGCCCCGGGCTGTTCTCGGCGGCCATGGACTCGGGTGCACGAGGTCTGATCGGTCTGCCGCTGAGCTACGAGGAGTTGGTCACCCGGGTTCAGGCGGCGGCCGGCTGGTCCGTCGGAGTGCGCCGCCACCTCGGCCAGGGCACAGAGGTCTTCTCCGGTCCCGGCGGCACCGTCGTCGCCGTGGCGGGCGGCAAGGGCGGCGTCGGCACCACGCTGACCGCGGTCCAACTGGCCCTGGCCGCACAGGCCTCCGGCCAGCACACCGCGCTCGTGGACATGGACCTGCAGGCGGGCGACATCGCCTCGTATCTGGATGTGCAGTTCCGCCGCTCGATCGTCGATCTGGCGGGGATCCAGGACATCTCGCCCCGGGTGCTCCAGGACGTGGTCTTCCACCACGAGAGCGGCCTTGGCCTGCTGCTCGCCCCGGGCGAGGGAGAGCGCGGCGAGGAGGTGACCGACCGGGTGGCGCGGCAGGTCGTCAGCGCACTGCGCCAGCGCTACCAGGTCGTGGTCGTCGACTGCGGTTCGCAGATGAGCAGCGCCAACGCGACCGCCATCGAGATGGCGGAGAAGGCGGTCCTGGTGACCACTCCGGACGTGGTCGCGGTGCGCGGGGCCAAGCGCATGGTCCGGCTCTGGGACCGGCTGCAGATCCGCAAGGCGGAAGAGACGGTCACGGTGGTCAACCGCCATATACGCAATACGGAAATCCAGCCGCCGCTGATCGAGCGGATCACCGGCACCCGCGTGGCGCGGATCGCCGTCCCGTCGAACTTCAAGGAACTCCAGGGTGCGGTCGACGCCGGCCGTATGCAGGATCTGGAGGCCAAGAGCACCGTGAAGCAGGCGCTGTGGGGCCTGGCCGGAGAACTCGGCCTGGTGAATACGGCGGAGATCGAGGGCAGGACCAAGGCCAAGGGCGGACGGTCAGCGAATGACCGGGGGTCGCTCACGTTCGGTCGCCGCTCACGTGGTGACGCATCGAGTGAAGGGAAGTGGGGGGCAGGGGGATGAGAAACAGATGGAGCAGCAGACATCAGCGGGACGAGGAACGCGACAGGGGCCAGATAGCCGTCGAGTTCGTCGGCATGCTGCCGCTGATTCTCCTTACGTGTGTGCTGCTCTGGCAGGCCGTGCTGTTCGGATACGCGTACACCCTGGCGGGCAACGGCGCGGACCGGGCGGCGCACGAGGCGGCCGTGAACTACCTGCGTCCCGACCAGGGCGCGCAGTGCCAGGAGGGCGCACGCCTGGGAGTGGCCGACCCGGACTACGACTTCGTAGCCGAGTGCACCGAGGATCTCGGGCACAACTCAATGCGGGCGAGCGTCGTGGTGAAGGTGCCCGTCCTGATACCCGGCCTGATCGACTACTCGTTCGGCACGGTGACCGGCAGGGCCAGTTCACCGCTGGAGGAGGACTGAACCGATGACCAGGCGCAGAGACGACAAGGGCGCGACCGCGGTCGAGTACATCGGATTCCTGCCGATCCTGATTCTCATCGGGATCTGCCTGCTCCAGTTCGGTCTGGCGGCATACGCGATGCAGCAGGCCGGCACGGCGGCGCGTACCGCGGCCCGCATCAGCTCTCAGAGCAACGACGACGTTGCGGCCAAGGCTGCGGGTGAGGCGGCCGTCAGCGACCTCATCAAGGAAGGAACCCGCGTCGACATGGGCGGTTCGGCCGACGACGCCACGGCGACGGCCACCGTCCGGATCCCCTCGGTCATCCCCGGGTTCCACTTCGACCCGGTGAAGCGTACGTCCACCATGCCGCGCACCGACGAATAGACCGGCACAGCGAAAGAGTTGGAGAACCGATGAGCCTTCTGGAGCGCCGAGGCGCCCCCGAGGAGAACGGCGGGAACCGTGAAGACGGTCATCTCGTCGCGACCTACCGGGCGAAGCTGCTTCAGGAGATCGACCTCGCGGAGATGTCTGCGCTGGCCGCGGTGGAACGCCGCGTCCGGCTGGAGCGCGTGCTGGGTCACATCATCAGCCGGGAAGGCCCCGTCCTCTCCACCGTCGAGCGCGCCCAGCTGATCAGGAGGGTCGTCGACGAAGCCCTTGGACTCGGCATTCTCGAACCTCTCCTGGAAGACGCGTCAGTCTCCGAGATCATGGTCAACGGCCCGGACCAGATCTTTGTGGAGCGCGGTGGCAGGGTCGAGCAACTTTCGATGCGCTTTGCCTCCAACGACCAGCTGATGCAGACCATCGAGCGCATCGTCTCCACGGTCAACCGCCGGGTGGACGAGTCGAATCCGATGGTCGACGCCCGGCTGCCCAGCGGCGAGCGCGTCAACGTGATCATTCCTCCTCTGTCGCTGACCGGCCCCATCCTCACGATCCGCCGCTTCCCCAGAGCCTTCACGCTGCGCGAGCTGATCGGCCTGGAGTCGCTCGACGAGCCCATGCTCTATCTGCTCTCGGCGCTCGTGCAGTCCAAGATGAACATCATCGTGTCCGGCGCCACCGGCACCGGAAAGACGACGCTGCTCAACGCCCTGTCCGGACTGATTCCCGAGGGCGAACGTGTGATCACCATCGAGGACTCGGCCGAGCTGCAGCTGCAGCAGTCGCATGTGATCCGGCTGGAGTCCCGCCCTCCGAACGTCGAGGGCAAGGGGCGGATCACCATTCGTGACCTCGTCCGCAACTCGCTGCGTATGCGCCCGGACCGCATCATCGTCGGCGAGGTCCGTGGCGGCGAGACGCTCGACATGCTCCAGGCGATGTCGACGGGCCACGACGGCTCGCTCGCCACCGTCCACGCCAACAGTGCCGAGGATGCGCTGATGCGACTGCAGACCCTCGCCTCGATGTCCGAGGTGGAGGTCCCGTTCGCGGCCCTGCAGGATCAGATCAACTCCGCCGTCGATGTCATCGTGCAGCTGACCCGCCATGCCGACGGCTCCAGGAAGATCACCGAGATCGCGCTTCTCGACTCGCACGGGCGGGAGCCCTTCAAGATCGCCTCGGTGTGCCGGTTCCTCTCCCAGCCGATGGGAGCCGACGGGAAGATCCACGGGCACTTCGAGTACTACCCGCTGTCCCGCCGTCTCGCCGACCGCCTCTTCATGGCCGGCCAGCCCGTCCCTCAAGCCTTCGGTATCGCACAGTCCGACGAACAACTCGCCTCCAGAGAAGCCAAGTAGCGAGCAGGTGTCAGGAATGAATCGACTGGATCAGCTGACGATCGGCGCCACACTGCTCTTCAGCGCGCTCCTGATCGCGGGTGTCCATACGTACGCCTCGGGCAAGGCCCAGCGCGCGGCGCTCGAACTGCGCCTGTCGTCGACACAGCAAATCGCCACCCCCGGGCGGCGACGGCGCTTCCGGGGCGTCGACCGCAGACTGAAACAGACCCGCTTCGGCAAGAAGATCGAGCTCCGGCTCGCCGCCACCGGTCTCGATCTCACGCCAGGTGAGTTCTTCGTCTACATGGTCGCCGCCGTCGCCGGCTTCTGGCTCCTCGCCAGCTCGGTGCTCGCGTCCTTCTTCGGCCCGATCGCCGGACTGATCGCGCTCTGGTCCGCCTTCGCGTTCCTCAACTGGCAGCGC
Organism: Streptomyces sp. NPDC005408; assembly: GCF_040606445.1. Lineage (NCBI taxonomy): Bacteria > Bacillati > Actinomycetota > Actinomycetes > Kitasatosporales > Streptomycetaceae > Streptomyces > Streptomyces sp. NPDC005408. The sequence continues at coordinate 116,592 of NZ_JBEXEX010000013.1, forward strand.
CAGAAGCGCATCGAGAAGTTCATCAACCAGCTGCCCGAACTCTCCCGCATCATCGCGAACGCCACCCAGGCGGGGCTGGCCCTGCGGATGGCGATCAGCCTGGCCGCCGAGGAGCTGGAAGAGCCTGCGGGAGACGAACTGGCCAAGGTCGCCAACGCTCTCGCACTCGGGCATTCCATCGACGACGCCCTGGGAGAGCTCGCGGACCGGCTGCCCTCCCGCGAACTAGTCGTCCTGGTCACCACCCTCGTGCTCTCCAACCGCTCCGGCGGCGCCATCGTCAGCTCTCTGCGCAACCTCACCGAGACGCTGGAAGAGCGCAAGGAGACCCGGCGCGAGGTCAGGACCCAGCTGTCGCAGGTGACGCTGACCGCGTACATCGTCCCCGGCATGGGACTCGCGATGCTGATGCTGATGGACAGCGTCTGGAGCGGCGCACTGGACAAGATCACCGGAAACACCCTGGGGCAGGCGGTCGTCCTGCTCGCCCTGGGGCTCTACCTGGTCGGCTTCTTCCTCGTCCGCCGACTGGCCAAGATCGAAGTCTGAGGGCCGCCATGGAACTGTTGCTCGCACTCGCCGCCGGACTGTCCGTCACCGGCATGTTCTACGGGATCAGGCTCTACCGCGCCGACGCCAGGCTGCCGTCCGACCTGGCCGTCGCCCTCGAAGTGGGCTCCACCCGCACCACCGCCGTCGGCGGCGGCATCGACCGCCTGGGCATACGCTACGCGCCCGCGGTGCTGCGCATGATGGGACCCAAGCGCGTCAACAAGCTGCGCATACGGCTCGACATGGCGGGCAACCCCGGCGGTCTGACCGTGGACCGCTACGCCGCCCGCCGCGCCGTCTACGGCTTCATCGGCGCGCTCGGGGCGTTCGCCCTGCTCATCAACGCGCACCCCTTCTTCGCGCTGCTGTTCGTGGCCTTCGGTATCTGGTGGGCGGAGGTGGGAATCTGGGCGGCCACCCGGGCGCGCAAGGCCGCCATCGAGCGCACGCTGCCCGACTTCCTCGATGTGCTGGCGGTCGTCGTCTCGGCCGGCCTCGGCTTCCGCCAGGCCCTCGACCGAGTGGCGGAGCGGTACCGGGGGCCCTGGGCCGACGAGCTCAAGATCACGCTCCGTCAGATGGACATGGGCATGAGCCGCCGCGATGCCTTCGAACAGCTCCGCAAGCGCAACGCGTCCGAGCAGGTCGCCCAGTTCGTCACCGCGCTCCAACAGGGCGAGGAACTCGGTGCGCCCATCGTCGACACCCTGATCGCCATCGCCAACGACATGCGCCGTACGGACGCCCAGAATGCCCGCCGCAGGGCGTCCAAAGCCGTACCTCAGGCGACGGGCATCGTGACCATGCTCATGGTCCCGGCCACGATCCTGCTCATCGGCGCGGGCATGTTCCTCGGCTCAGGCATGAGCATCGGCGGATGAGCAGGGGATCCTGCGGAAGGGGGAAAGCTCCATGGCACTGCACCAGGTGTCCACCGGACCGGCCGGCACCATGACGGCGGACGGCGTGCTCGGCGTCGCATCCGGCGATGTCGTTCCCGCCGAGCCGGCGCTCAAGATTCAGCTGAGCGCGCTCCAGGCCATGTGCCGTCAGGTCTTCGGATTCCGGCTGGCGATGATCGCGCTGGCCACCCCCTTCGCCGTCGTGGGCGCGGCATCCGGCTGGCCGACCCTCCTCGTCGGCATCGCCATCCTGGTCACCTTCATGGGCTCCTACGTCCTCTTCCGTGACTGGGAGCGCTTCGGTCCACTCCTGCTGCAGCACCCCTGGCTGCTCGGCATCGACGCCTTCTTCGGCGCGCTGCTCCTGATCACCGCAACCCCGGCCAGCCCCCTGAGCTACGTCACCATCTGTACACCGCTGCTGGCCGGCCTTGTCTACGGATGGCGAGGTGCCGGCGTCTTCGCCGCACTGACCATCCTGATCATCTTTGCCGCTTACGCCGCCAACACCCAGCTCCAGGTGTCGATCGCCGGTTCCACGCTTCTGCCCGGCCTGTGCGCCGTGCTGGGCGCGGTCGGAGTCAGCCTCCGCCAGTTGATGCTCCGTTTCGGTACGGCGACCCAGGCACTGAGCGACGTACGCTCGCGGCTCGCTGTGACCGAGGCCGTCCAGGGGGAACGTGCCCGTCTGGCACGCGAGATGCACGACTCGGTCGCCAAGACCCTGCACGGTGTGGCGATGGCCGCAGACGGACTGGCCTCCTCCGCCGACCGGATGGACCCTCTCACCGTCAAACACCAGGCCGACATGGTCGCCAGATCCGCCCGCCGTGCTGCCGCCGAATCCCGCGAACTGCTCTCCGACCTGCGACGCCAGACCGATCTCGGAGCCGCCGGGGTGGACGTGGTCGCAGAACTCGGCGCCCGTACGGATGACTTCGCCCGGCGGACCGGGTTGCGAGCCACCTGGCGCAGGCTCGGTGAAGCGTCCGTACCCGGCGTCCCCCACGCTGTCGCCCGGCACTTACTGACCATCGCGTCCGAAGCGATGGAGAACGCCCAACGCCATGCAAGGCCCACCTATGTCGACGTGTCCGTAGGGGTCGTCGACAGAGCGCTGCGCATCAGCGTCTACGACGACGGGTGCGGCCTGCCGCCGGGCACGTCACTCGACGACCTCAGAAAAGCGGGTCACTTCGGACTCGTCGGCATGGTCGAGCGCGCCGCCGGAATCGGCGCCCGAATCCGCATCGGACGTGGACGGGCGACCAAAGGAACCGAAGTCCGACTCGAGATCCCCGTCAGCGCACTCCTGCCCAGCGGTCTGCCGCCCGCCGTACACCCGTCGCTCACGCACTAGCCAGTCCCCACCCACACCAGTCCCCCACACACTGAAAGGAGGCCGCACCATGCCGGACGATTCGTCGTACACGTCAGGACAGCAATTGCCGTCGTCGCACGTGTCCCAGCACACGTCCTCGCACAGCACACCCATCCGCTCCGAGCACACACCTGCGCAGGTACCACTTCCCCCGCCGGCCGCGGCATCCGGAGGGTTCCCCGCCCTCCCCGCTCCGGTGACGCCGACACCGCTTCGCGTCGTCGTCGCCGACGACAACCCCGTCGTACGGGCCGGGCTCCACGTGCTGCTCTCCGGTCGCGAGGACATCGCGGTCGTCGCCGAGGCAGCCGACGGGCGCGAGGCCTATGAGGCGGTCCAGCAACACCGTCCGGACGTGGTGCTGCTCGACGTCAGGATGCCGGGCGTCGACGGCATCTCCGCGCTGCCGCATCTGGTGCGCATCGCCCCGGTGATGATGCTGACGTACAGCCGTGAGAGCGAGATCGTGCAGGAGGCGCTGCGCCTGGGGGCGGGCGGCTACCTGGTCCACGGCGAGTTCACCGCCGACCAACTCGTCGACGCCGTACGGGACATCACGCAGGGCCGGGCCCACTTCACGGTGACCGCGGCCAATGCACTGCTCGCCCACATGAGAGGCGAGCCTACGCCGGCCGGGCCTCAGGCCCTGCCGGACGGGCTGGGACAGGTGTTCACCACCGGTGTGCCCAATCAGGGTGCGACTGCACACGGTTCCGTACCGCAAACCGATCCGCGCCAGACGTCCAACTTCGGGCTTCAGGGCGGCCCCTATGTATCAAACTCATTGCAGCCACAGCAGGACTCTTCGCGTATGCAACCGAATGTGGGACAGTCGTCCAAGACGGAGTTCAGGCTGAGTTCGAGGGAGGTGGAGGTGATGGATCTGATCGCGTCGGGCATGACCAATCAGCAGATCGCCGCCACCTGCTTCATCAGTGAGAAGACGGTCAAGAACCACATCAACCGCATCTTCGCCAAACTGCACAGCACCAGCCGCAGTGAGGCCATCGCGGTATGGCTCGGCACGGCACATGGTCACGGCGGTGGCGGTGGCGGTATGCCGAGGGGAGGCGCGGGCCATGGCTGACGGCACGGCGGTGCGCGCTGCGGGCCATCGGGCCCACCTTCCGAACGGCCAGGCCCATCCTTCTCTTTGGGCCTTGGATTGGGCCCTGGGACCCTCTGCCGGGACCACCGGTCCGTCGTACGTTTCTCGTGTCGAAAGCGGCACCGGCCAGGAGGAAGCCGGTTACGCGGAAGGCACACAGGAGACTTGCGAACCGGCCGGTGTGCGGCCGGCCGGACCCGGAGGGGAACATCATGTCGAAGGACATCGCGCTCAAGACGGCGGTTGCGACTCAGCTTCGTGTGAGCGGCTGGAAGAACACGGCGATCGAGCGGATGAGCCGCAGGGCCGACAAGGGTCAGACCTCGGTCGAGTACATCGGCATGCTGGTGGCGGTCATTGCGATCATCGCGATCATCGTGACGATGAAGCAGGACATCGGCGAGACGATCGGCAAGAAGATCAAGCAGGTTGTCGGCACGGCCGGCGGCTGACACTTGCTGGAGTGACCCGCAGGCAACGCGAGGCAGGGCAGGCTTTCCCCATCTACATCACGGTGGTGGCGGGCCTGCTCTTCCTCGCGTTCGCGTATTTCGTGGTCGGCGTGTCCGCCGACCAGCGAAATGGCGCCCAGGGTGCTGCCGACGCCGCCGCGCTGGCCGCAGCCCGGGATGCGCGCGATCAGATCGTCGACAAACTGCTCGGGCCGAAGCTGCCGGACGACTGGGCGGACCTCATTCTCGGACGAGGGTTCGGCCCCGGCGCGGTATGTCAGGCCGCCGATGAGTACGCGCAGAAGAATGACTCGGACAGGACCAGTTGCCTGCCCTACTACGGGGAGTACTGGGGTTTCACGGTCGGGGTCGAAACCAAGAAGACCATCGGTGATTCGGTGATCCCGGGTACTGCGGACGAAAAGGGCGAGGCCAAAGCCAGGGGTGTTGTCGTGCCGAAATGTTCGCTCAGAGGAGCGAAGCTGGATTGCGACGGCCTGGGCTCGTTGATCGATCCGGACGACCTGGGTAGCGTGCCGGACCTGGCTGATCTTTTCACCGTCCGTCTGATCGACGCGAACTGACCGAGTGACAACTAGCAGAGGAATTGCAGTCATGAGCATGCGGCAGATCTCACAGGCGCGCAGGACGGCGGCGGCCGTCACCGCGGCGGTGGCGCTGATTTTCACGCTGGCCGCGTGCGGCAGCGACGGTGACAAGCCCGACAAGAGCGCCAACGCCGGCCAGTCGTCGGCCCCGGACAACGGAGGCGCGGTTGACCAAGGGGGCAAGGGAGATCCAGGCAGCGCCAAACCTCAGCCGGACAAGGTCATCGCCACCTTGAAGGGCGAAAAGGGCATCGAACTGGATATCACCGCCGCCGTACGGGACTCCGGTGGCTTCGTCACCATTAATGGGAACCTTCGGAACACTACGGACCAGGACTTCCAGGACACGACGGACTGGCGTGGATCCGAGTTGGAGATCGCACAGGCCGTCGGAGGCGGGTCGCTTGCCGGGGCCACTTTCGTGGATTCCAAGGAGAAGAAGCGCTACTACGTCCTGCGAGACACCGAGAACCGTCCCCTCGTAACCACTCTCAGCAGCGTCGCGGCCAAGGCCAGTGTGCCTGTGTTCATGCAGTTCCCGGCGCCGCCCGAGACCGTGAACCAGGTGACGTTCTCGCTACCGACCTTCCAGTCTGTGGCGCTCCGGCTCGGAAGCGAGTGAGGCATGCGAGTCAGCACTGGATTCGTGCGTGGCAGGGCCGTGTTCATCGGCTCCATCGCCCTTGCTCTGACCGTTGTTGCCGTCCCGTCGGCAGGCGCCGACGATGGACCGCGCCCCAAAGCCGAGTCCGTGTACGAGGGGAAGATCGACGTCAGTGACCCCGACCTCAAGATGGTCGACGGCGCGACGCTCGCCTCGCCCAAGGTTCTGGAAATCAAGCAGGTCGTCGGCGACGAGGCGGGCAATGAGCAGCGCGAGGACTCGAATTCCGAGGTCAAGTTCAGCCTGCAGGCCGAGGTCCTCTTCGGCAAGGACAGCGCAAAACTGAGCAGCGACGCCAACTCACGTATCAAGGCGATTGCCGAGGAGATCAAGAAGCAGAACGCCAAGAAGGTTCGGGTGTTCGGCTTCACGGACGACCTGGGCTCGGCCGAGCACGGTGATGTGCTGTCCAAGCAGCGCGCCGCCGCGGTGCACGGTGTGCTCTCCCAGGAACTCGCCGCCGTAGGCATCACCTACGAGATCCGGGGATACGGCGAACAGTTCCCGATCGCCGAGAACAACTCCGAGGAGAACCGACGGAAGAACCGGCGTGTGGAGGTCTCCTTCCCGCGCGGCACTGCTTCCTAGACATCCTGGACTGCGTGGGCTCCGCCGCAATCTCCTTGCAGCGGGGCCCACGTCCCGTGTCCGCCCGAGGTGAGCCCGACTTTGGGCCCTGGGGCCCACGACTGTGCGTGGACCGCGCTTTAGCGTCGTGTGCATGTCGCGTATGGGGGTAGTGCGTCAGCTTCGCCGGCGGATGCGTGCGCTGTTGCCGCGCACCGATGCCAGGGCGCTCGGGCTGCGGAAGTCGCAGTCGGGGCAGACGGCGGTGGAGTACATCGGTCTGGTCGTCGTCGTGATCGCCATCATCGGCGCGCTGGTGGCGACGGGTGGTGTACCCGAGGTGGGCAAGGCCATCGGGAACAAGATCTGCCAGGCGGTCGGCGGCAGTTGTGGCGTCGATGGCGGGGGAGACCCGCAGGCGGGCGGAAACCCTTCCGAGGACGACCAGCCCGCCTCCGACGACGGAACCGGCGACGCCTCCGAAAAGCCCCAGTCCCAGCTCGACTACGAGAAGGCCCTCAAGGAGCTTCAGGACGCGCAGAAGGACGAGAAGTCCAACCAGGACAAGGCCATCGAGGCCGCAAAGGAACTCGCGAAGATCCTCGCCGACGAACTCGGCATCACCGACGCGCTCGACTGCATCACCAAGGGCGACATGGGCGCCTGCACCGAGACGCTCATCAATGTGCTCCTCAGCCTCATCGGCGGCGCCGTCGGGAAGCTTGCCGCGAAGTACGGGGCGCCCTGGAAGTGGAAGAAGGCCGTCGAGCTCGTCAGGAGGCTCAAGAAGCATGGCGGGGAGTTGTACGACGGGCTCAAGGGGCTCATCAAGAACCGCAAGCGTGTCAAGGACGCCGAGAAGGCGCTCGAGGATGCCAGGAAGAAGTGGGACCCCGACAAGCCGAAGAAGCCCGACAGGCCGACGTGTCTTGCCAGCCACAGCTTCCTTCCTGGTACGGGGGTTCTGCTCGCGGGCGGAGTCAGTGTTCCGATCGAATCGGTACGTGTGGGGGAGCAGGTCGTCGCGACCGATCCGGCGAGTGGGGTCACCGCGCTGCGGCGGGTCACGGACACCTTCACGACGTACGACGACAAGCACTTCACCCGGCTGAGCACACCCGCGGGCACGGTCACGGCCACGGACACGCACCCCTTCTGGCTCAGCAATGAGCGGCGGTGGGCGGACGCCGCCGAGGTCGCAGCCGGGGACGAGCTGCGGCTGCCGGGCGGGGGCTCGCTCGTGGTCACCGCGGTCTCCCGGTACACCGAGCGGCGGACCACACACGACCTCGCGGTCGCCGGTATCCACGCGTACTACGTGGGAATCGGGTCCTCGTACGCCCTCGTGCACAACAACAATCCCTGCAAGGAGTGGGAAGCGGATCCCAGCGTCAAGGGGCCCGCGGCCGGGAAGAAGCTGAAGCCGCCGCATCAGCGCCACACCGTCGCCGGTGCGAAGAACGGCATGGTGAAGGAGAAGAACACCGTCATCCTGAAGGGGCGCGAGGCCGAGATCGAGGGCGATATCCAGGGCATCGCGGAGGGCAAGGCGAAGCTCGTCGACAACGGCAGCGCGTATGAGATCAACGGCCGCAAGTACGGGGTCGAGGAGAACGGCCGGACCTTCCCGATATCCGGCAACGGGCTCGTGGAGCTGAACCGGAACGAATACGCGGCCCTCAAAGAGATCGCCAAGGCGGGCGGGCGGACGGACGTGCCGGCGTTGACTCGGAACCCGCGGTTCGCGAACAATCCTGAGGTCGTGGAGAAAGCCAAGAAGATCTACGACGGGACGTACCCGTGACGGGTGATCTGTTCACCGTGGCCGTGCTCGAACCCGACGCGCTCGTCGCCGCTCTCGCCGATTGTGTGGGGGTCACTCCCGCCGATGTCGATGTCGCCGACGCGAACGGGGACCCGGAGGCGCGGAACTGGGACGCCCCCGTGCTGTGCGTCTACACCCGGCTGCCCGGTGGGGGCCTCGGCCTCATGCTCGATGTGTACGTCGCGGAGGGGGCCGGCGAGAGAGAACCTGCCGGCGAACTCGACGAGGCCGGCCTGGCGCGCAGGCTCGCGGCGCGGGCGGGGACGACCGTGCTGCACCCGGCCGAGTCGGTCCCGCCGAGCGCGTACTGGGCGGTGACCGCGGAGGGTCTGGTGACGCGCGCCCGGCTGTACGACCCGGACGAGCACGAGGATCCATACGTCGTCGACGCCGTCGAGGCACCGGTGCCGGATCTTCCGGACGCCCAGGTGACGGTGCTGCCGGAGATCCTGCGCGAGGAGCGCATCGACATCCCGGTGACCGATGCCTTCACGGCCGTCGTCCCGGACAGCTCGGCGGGCAGCGAGGCGGACGCGGCCCGCATCGGCCTGGTGATGTGGGAGCGGCTGGTGCGCAGGCTCGAACGGGACTGGGCACCGTCGGGACGGTATCGCCCGGATCTGTACGAGGAGGATCTGTCCGAGCGCGACGAGCTCGAGGTGCTGGAGCCGCGGCTTCCGGAGGCGTACGTGAAGCCCTTCCGTACGGCGCTCGGGCAACTCGACGACCTCTTCCGTACGCATACGGTGCCGACGGATGCCGACGACGCGGCGCAGTGGTGGCGGGGCCGGCGGCCCCGGCGCGTCCCCTGGGAGGACGAGGAAACGGGGGAGCGGACATGAAAGTGCCTTTCGGCGCATGGCTTCGGGACGAGCTGGGGGTGCCACGGCGCGCCCGGCTGCTGGAGAGCAGCCCGCGGTCCGCGGTGTGGCGCGTCCGGCTGGACGGGGGCACCGCCGTCGTCAAGCAGCTCGTCGCGGGCGCGGGAGCCGATGAGCGGTACGCGCGCGAGGTGGCCGCGCTGCGGCTCGCCGGTCCGGTCCAACCACCTGTTGTGCCACGACTTTTGGGCGTGGATCCCGACGAGCGCGTACTGGTGCTGGAATACGTGGAGCACAGGCCGCCGCGTGCGGGCTGGGAGGTCCAGTACGCGACGGCGCTCGCCCGGCTGCATGCGGCGGGCGCGGAGGGGGGCGGCGCGGAGCTGCCGCCCTGGGCCGGGCCGGACGCGAAGGACACCGTGTCGTTTCTGGGCTTGGCCGACGCGCTCGGGGTCCGGATCCCGAACGGCGTCGAGGAGGAGCTGGCTCAACTCCTCGACAGACTTGGCGAATTGAACGGGCCGCGCGCCCTGCTGCACGGCGACCCCTGCCCGGGCAACGATCTGCACACCGGCGACGGCATCCGCTTCATCGACTTCGAGCAGGCCTGCCTCGGCAATGCGCTGATGGAGCTGGCGTATCTGCGGATCGGCTTCCCCACCTGCTGGTGTGTGACCTCAGCACCCGAGCCGCTGCTGACGCAGGCTGAAGCCGCATACCGCGCGACCTGGCGGGAGGCGACCGGTACGGAGGTCGAGGGTGAGCTCGCCGACGCCTGTGCGGGGTGGCTGATCCGGGGCGACGCGCTGGTCCAGCGTGCGGAGCGCGGGACCGTCGATCAGTTGGCCCGGGTCATGGACGAGGACTGGACGTGGGGGACGGTGAGCGCGCGGGAGCGGCTGGTGCACCGGCTCGCAGTGGTGGCCGGGATGAGCGGCGGCAGTGAAGCGGTGGGCGGCCTCGGGCGGCTCGGCGCGGACATGCGTCTGGCCGTGCTCGACCGCTGGCCAAGACTCCGGGCCGTGCCGAGCCGCAGGCTGTAGCCGACGCCGAGCTGCAGGCCGTAGCCGGGCGGCGTTTGGGTCCGTGGGCCCATGCGGGGGCGTGAACACCGCTGTTAGCGTGCGGCGACCGAACCCTGACAACGGACGAGGTGGGCACGGATGAGGCGGCGTACGGGAGTGGTGGCAGCGGCCTTGGCCCTTGCCGTGGGGCTCACGGCCGGCTGCGGTGGCGCGGACGACACCGCCGGAAAGCCGCAGCAGCCGAAGAAGGAGACCGCCGCCACGCCCGCCACCACCCGGGCACCGACTCCGCAGGCCCCCACCCCGGCTGCCCCCGCCACGCCCCAAAAGGACCTCTCCAAGGCCGACTTGGAGAAGGCGATCCTCGCCACGGGCGACGCGGCGGGGTTCAACGCCGGCCCCCTGGGCGCCCCGCCGTCCCAGGGCGAGAGTGCCGACAAGCCCGAATGCGCCCCGCTCACCGCCGTCATCAACGGCAAGCCCGAGCCCCTCGCACAGGCCTCCGCCTATCGCCAGCTCACGGGCGCCAAGGACAACCGGCCGGCCGTGTCCGAGTTCCTCACTGCCCACGGGGTGCAGGGCGCGGCGACGGTACTGAGCCGGTTGCGTACCGCCGTCGATGCGTGCGAGGGCGGCTTCACGGCGAGCGGCGGTGAGGGGTCGTCGAGGTACAAGGGCGTGAAGGCGCTGCCGGTCGCCAGGGTCGGCGACGACGCGTTCGCCTATCAGGTCACCGGCGACTTCGAGGGGCTTCCCGTACCCCTGGTCTTCCAGGTCGTACGGTCCGGCGGCACGCTCGCGACCTTCTACACCGGGAACTTCGAGGGGCCGCAGACCCCGAAGATCCCGTCCGTCCTCCTCACGGCACAGACGGCGAAGCTCAGGTAATCGTCAGCTGCGGGCCGGGGCGCAGCCCCCATTCCGCCATCGCCCCGGCCTCCGCCTCCAGCACATGCCGCGCCCGCAGCCGCGGCATGCCGAGCCGTCCCGGCTTCATCGTGTGGACGTCGAGGACCCTCAACTCCCTGTCCAGGTACGCCACATCGATGGGGAAGCGCATGCGGAAGGTGTGCACGCTGTTGCACGGCGTCAGCAGGATCGCGCCCTCGATCCCGTCCCGTCCCAGCAGCCCGCGCCGCCGCGGCCCGTACGAAGCGGCGATCTCCACCGGGACACCGCTCTTGTGCCCGGCCACTCTCAACGTCCCTGTGCCGTTGTGCCATTGACGCCGTCCACCCATGGTCGTAGACCGTAGCGCCCGGCGTACGGCTAGGGGGTGTCTTTTGGATCAGGCCGGATCAGTGAGCGGCCCGCCGCGGAGCGGCTGATGTCACTGCGGTGCGTGCGATCGCAAGGCGGAGGATGGGGGTCCCCCCGCCGAAGGCAGGGGGAGAGCCGACGCGGAGCGTCGGCGACTGACGACAACGCAGCGTGGGGGCACCTCCCGTGCCCGAAGGGCTACGGGGGAGTGCGTGCCAGGGCACGCGAGCCCGGCAAGATTCGAAAGACACCCCCTATGGGCCCCGGATCAGCGGGAGTGGGCCCCAGGGCCCATGACCGGCCGGGAATCGCGGCCTACGATCGCTTCCGTGTACGCCACGCTGATCGCCGCCGCCGCCCTGTGGGGCGCCGTCGCGGGGCTGTTCGTCCCGCGCGCCGCGTACCGGCTCTCCGTCGAGCCGGAGGAGGAGTGGCGCGACGCCTGCCCCGCCGGGCACCCGTTCACCGGGCCCGCGCAGGGCTGGATCGGCGGGGCGCGGTGTGCGGCCTGCGCCACGGCCGTTCCGGCCCGTACGGCAGAAGGCGAAGGCGCGGGTGAAGGCACGGCGGCCCGCGAACCCGACGCGCCCGCCACAACCGCGCCCGCAGCAGAAGCCCCCGCCCCTTGCTCCCAGCCGCTCGTTCCGCTCGTCAGCGCCCTTGTCTGCACGGCCCTCGCCGCCGCCACCGGGCCGCGCCCCGAGCTGGCCGTCTGGCTGCTGATCACGCCCATCGCCGTACTGCTGGCCCTCGTCGACCGCAACGTCCACCGCCTGCCCGACCAGCTGACCCTCCCGCTCGCCGCCGCGGCCGCCGCCCTCCTCGGGCTCGCCGCGCTGCTCCCCGGCGACGGCGGCTCCTGGCCCACGGCACTGCTCGGCGGGCTCGCCCTCGGCGCCGCCTACTTCGTGCTCTTCCTGATCCACCCGAACGGCATGGGCTTCGGCGACGTCAAGCTCGCGCTCTCGCTCGGCGTCGTCCTCGGCTGGTACGGCTGGGCGGTGCTCTTCGCCGGAGCCTTCGCGGGCTTTCTGCTCGGCTCGCTGTACGGGCTCGGGCTCATGGCCCTGCGCCGCGCGAGCCGCAAGACCGCGATCCCCTTCGGGCCCTTCATGATCGTGGGCGCGCTGGCTGGAGTGCTGCTCGGAGCTCTCGCGGCGGCTCCGTAGGACCGCCTGCCGCCCGCCACCCGTCGCACATACCTACAAGACAACGCGGCCTTCGCCGCGCAGTATCGACGGTATGGACAACAAGCCGGTCAACCTCACCGAAGCCCTCGCCTCCTTCGACGAGGTCTACAGCCCCCGCATCGTCGCCCGGATGAACGACTACGACGTACGGATCGCCCACACCGCCGGAGAACACGTCTGGCACGTCCATGAGGACACCGACGAGTTCTTCCTCGTACTCGACGGGCGTTTCGACATCGCCCTGCGTGCCGCCGACGGCACCGAGTCCACCGTCGAGCTCCACCAGGGTGACACCTACGTCGTCCCGAAAGGCGTCGAGCACAAGCCCTCCTCGCCCGGCGGCTCGATCCTGATGTTCGAGCCCTCCGGTACGAAGACGACGGGCGACCGGCACGACGGCGAGATTCCCGAGCATGTCGACAGCACCACGGGACACGACCTTTCATGAGCGGATCGAGTCCGGGATGCCCGTCTAGCATCCGGATGCATGCGGACATTTTCTGACAATGCGGCGGTACGGCGTGGAGTTCTGCGGTCCCTGATCCCCGCCCCCTCGCCGGAGCCCGGGGCCCGCCCCGCTGCCCGCTTCCCCGCCGCCCTGCTCCCCTGGAGCTGGGCGGCGGCGTTCCTTCTGCTCTATGCGACCGTCGCCGTACGCCGCCACATGCTCATGCGCACCACCGGCTACGACCTCGGCATCTTCGAGCAGGCCCTACGCGCCTACTCCCAACTGCGGCCGCCCATCGTCCCGTTGCGCGGGGACCACTTCAATCTGCTCGGCGACCACTTCCATCCGGCGCTCGCCGTCCTCGCCCCCCTCTACCGCCTCTGGCCGTCCCCCCTCTGTCTCCTCGTCGCCCAGTCCGCGCTCCTCGCGCTGGCCGCCGTGCCGCTCGTGCGCTGGGCCCTGCGGGTGCTCGGCCGCCGCCCTGCGCATGCCGTCGCCGTCGGCTACGGCCTGAGCTGGGGCATCGCATCGGCCGCAGCCTTCGACTTCCACGAGGTCGCGCTCGCCGTTCCGCTGATCTCCTTCGCCCTGGAGGCGCTCGGCCGGCAGCGCTGGGTGCAGGCCGTCGCCTGGGCGGCCCCGCTGGTCCTGATCAAGGAGGACCTGGGCCTCACCCTCGCCGCCCTCGGCGGCTACGTCGCGTGGAAGGGGCCACGCCGCCTCGGCGCGATCACCGCCGCCGCAGGACTGCTCGCATCGGCGATCGAGATCAAGCTGCTGCTGCCCGCCTTCAACCCGGCCGGCGGCTACGCACACGGCGAGAACCTCGCCGAAGGCAGCCACAGCTCGCTGCTCAGCACCATCGCCTTCGCCCCGCTGGACGCCCTGCGCCCCGACGTCAAAGCCATGACCCTGGTCCTGGTCTTCGCCCCGTCCGCGCTGCTCGCCCTGCGCTCATCGGTGGCGCTGCTCGCCGTGCCCACACTCGCCTGGCGGATGCTGTCGCAGAACGCCTTCCACTGGGGCACGTCCTTCCACTACAGCGCCGTCCTGATGCCGATCGTCTTCGCCGGTCTCATCGACACCCTGCGGCAGTGGCGCGGCGTGGACCATCCGCTCTCCACCCGCCATCTGCGCGCCTCGCTCGTCACGGTCCTCGCGGTCACCGTCGTCATGCTGCCGTCGTTCCCCCTCGCCCAGCTGGCCCAGCGCGCCACCTGGCACACCACGCCGCACATCCGGGCGGCCCGCTCGCTGCTCGCGCAGATCCCCGACGGTGCGACGGTCGCCGCCTCCAACCGCCTTGCCCCACAGCTCACTTCACGCTGCGAGGTCGTCCTGTTCCCGACCTTCCCGGTTCACGCGCGGCTGTACGAGTACGACACGAAGCAGCTGCCCCGCCCCACCGCGGAGTGGATCGTCCACGACAGCAGCGCGCCCGAGGCATGGCCCTACCGGACGGGTCACTGGCCCTACCCACCCGAGCAGCAGGCCGCCGAACTGGACGCCGCTCAGCGCAAGTACGGCTACGAGCGTGTTGCCCAGCGCGACGGCATCACCCTGCTGCGCCTCACGCATGCGCGCCGACCGTGACCCTCCCCACCGTCAACTCGGCCTGTCCCTGAAGGATTTCGCCGACCCGGTCGGCCTGCTGCTCCAGTTCCCGGCGGCTCGCGGCCGTCTTCAGCGCATCCCCGATAGGCTCCACGGTCACAGTGATCCGCCGCCCCGACCGCCGCTGGTGCCAGACACCGGCGACGGTCCCGCCGACGAGCACGACCGGGAAGTTCCCGGCCTGCCCGCCGGCCAGCGCCCGCTCGTACGCGGCTCCGGGGAACAGCAACTCGCGCGGCTGCGAGGCGATGGCGTACGCGTCGAAGTACGGCAGCAGCCGTACGCCCTGCGGAAGTTCGTCCGGGAACCCGGCATCGCCCGCGGCCACCCATGCCGGGCTGCCCTCGAACACGACCTCCTCGATGCGTGCCCCGTCCGCGAGCGAGGCGAAGAGGTCGGCGGCCCAACCCCTGGGTGCGGCAAGCCACTTGGCGAAGTGCTGCGGTGTCGCGGGCCCGTAGGCGCGCAGATAGCGGTCCACGAGCGCGGCCAGTGCGGCAGGCCCGTCCATGGGGGTGATGCCGGGACTGGTGTAGGTCGCCTTGCGGCCGCGGTTGGGCGCGAAGCGGAGCACCCCGCGGTGCGCGGCCCTGTGCATGACCTGGCGCCAGCGCGGCCACTTGTCCTGGAAGGCGTCCATCACCCGGTCCCCGGCCCAGGAGCCGGTTCGCGCGACGATCGCCTCGGTCAGCTCGTCGATCGTCAGCTCGGCGCCGGCGAGTGCGTCCCCGATGGCCGCGACGACCTGGTCGGTCTGCTCGGCCGTCATCCGTACGTCCGCGGGCTGGGGGCTCGGGCCGGCCGGGATCGCGGACAGCGCACCGGTCCACAGCGGAAGATCGGCCGCGGGCAGCAGATGAACGGTGCCGCGCGGCCCGTACGTCTTCACCAGGCTTCCTTCGCTCCACAGTGCCTCGCGCACATCGGCCCGGGTCGCGCCGCCGTCCAGCCGCAGGGCGAGCGACAGCTCGGCGGCGGACAGCACCTGCGCATGCGCCCCGAGCATGGCGGCGGCGATCCGGGCGGGGGAGCTCTTGGCGGGTGCGGCCAGTCCCTGGCGCGCCAGCCTGCGGGCACTGGCCTGGGTCCACGTCACACTGCGTTTCGTCATGCGGACGACTCTAGGAGCCATATAGGCCAGTTCCTGTCCTCGTTGCGAAGGGGCTGAACCAACCCCCGCCGACTCCCGTACGGTGGAGTACTGGCGAAACGGTAAGTACTGGTCGGACGAGAGGAGTTGGCGTGGGCAAGGTGAAGTCGTCCTACAGCTGCGGTCTCGACGCCGCCGTGGACGTCGTCGGCGGCAAGTGGAAAGCCCTCATCCTGTGGGCGCTGCACGACGGGACGTACCGCTTCGGGGAGCTGAAGCGCCATGTGAGCGGCGTCAGCGAGAAGATGCTCATCCAGCAGCTGCGCGAGCTGGAGGCGGACGGCGTTGTGCATCGCGAGGTGTACCGCGAGGTCCCGCCACGGGTGGAGTACTCCCTCACCGAGCTGGGCCAGGCGCTCAACACCGCACTGCTGCCGCTCGGGGAGTGGGGCGACGCCTTCATGGGGCAGATTCTCGCCAACAAGGCCAAGGAACAGGCCGTCTGACAGGGAGCCGCCGCCCAGCGTCAACGATGAGCCCGAAGCCGGGTCCCTCTTGGGGGGTACGGCCCCCGGGCGGGCTCCGGCCCCGGAAGCCGCCGCTTTCCGGGCCCGGCCCAGGGTGCCCGCGTCGCCTCCGTATCCGGAGCGTGGCTACGGCATGGCGTGGCACTCAGCACCACTTACGAAGGGTTATGGTGGAAACCCCCCCTCGGGCCGGTCCGTATCCCCCCCCACGGACCGGCCCGTTTTTTCCCTCCGCCTTCTTGGGCGCTCTCTCAGCCGCGCCCGGCCCAGATGTTGGTGCCCGCGGTGTCCACGGCGAAGGTGTCGATCTCCTTCAACTCCTCGGCGCTCAGGGGCGGCCCGGCCAGCGCCGCGACGTTCTCCTCCAGCTGCTGCACGCTGGACGCGCCGATCAGCGCGGAGGTCATCCGCGGGTCCCGCAGCACCCAGGACAGCGCCAGCTGGGCGAGCGACTGACCGCGCGACACGGCGATGTCGTTCAGACCGTTGAGACGCCGGGTGACCTCGTCGGAGAGCAGGTTCGGGTCCAGGGACTTGCCCTGCGTGGCCCGCGAGCCCTCCGGGATGCCCTTGAGGTACTTACCGGTGAGCAGGCCCTGCGCGAGCGGCACGAAGGAGATGCAGCCCATGCCCGCGTTCTCCAGCGTGTCGAGCAGTCCGTCGTCCTCGATCCAGCGGTTGATCATGGAGTACGAGGGCTGGTGGATGAGGGCGGGGACGCCCATCTCCTTCAGCAGTCCGGCCGCATCGGCGGTCTGCTCCGCGTTGTACGACGACACACCCACGTACAGCGCCTTGCCCTGCTGCACGGCGGAGGCCAGCGCGCCCATCGTCTCCTCGAGCGGAGTCTCCGGGTCGAAGCGGTGGGAGTAGAAGATGTCGACGTAGTCGAGCCCCATCCGCTTCAGGGAAGCGTCGAGGGAGGAGAGCAGATACTTCCGCGAACCCCACTCGCCGTAGGGACCGGGATGCATCAGATAGCCTGCTTTGGTCGAAATGACCAGTTCATCGCGGTACGCAGCGAAGTCCTGCGCAAAGATCTTGCCGAAATTGAGCTCGGCCGAACCGGGCGGCGGCCCGTAGTTGTTCGCCAGGTCGAAGTGCGTCACACCCAGATCGAAGGCGCGGCGCAGGATGGCGCGCTGCGAGTCCAGGGAGCGGTCGTCGCCGAAGTTGTGCCAGAGGCCGAGGGAGATCGCGGGGAGCTTGAGCCCGGAGCGGCCACTGCGCCGGTACTCCATCGACTCGTAGCGGTCCGCGTAGGCTCGGTAGGAGGAGGAATCAGTCACGCATCCCTCCTTATCACGGACTTGTGACAGACCGGGTTGGGCCGCTGTGGCCCGTGCGCAGTACTGTGGCGGCTTCGGGGACTGCCGCACACGGGGGTCAGGGACTGTGCTGCATCTCCTGGGGACTGTGACATCAGCGGCCGGCGCCGCGGAGCCCCAGACCCCGCGCAGTAGGGCCGGTGAGCCCGACAGAACCGAGAGGTGAACTCAGTGAACTTGCGCGACCTGGTGTACGGGCTCTACGCACGCCGGGTGGAAGGCCGCCTCGACCACGCCCAGGTGCCCAAGCACATCGGCGTCATCCTCGACGGCAACCGTCGCTGGGCCAAGGCGTCCGGCGGCACCGCCGCGCAGGGCCACAAGGCCGGGGCAGACAAGATCTCCGAGTTTCTCGGCTGGTGCCACGAGACCGATGTCGAGGTCGTCACGCTGTGGATGCTGTCCACGGACAACTTCGACCGGCCCGAGGACGAGTTGATCCCGCTGCTCGGCATCATCGAGGACACGGTCCGTGACCTGGCCGCCGACGGCCGCTGGCGTGTCCACCACGTGGGCACGCTCGACCTGCTGCCCGCCCGCACCCAGTCCGTAGTGAAGGAAGCCGAACAGGCGACCGTCGGCATCGACGGAATACTTGTGAACGTCGCTGTCGGCTACGGCGGCAGGCAGGAAATCGCGGACGCCGTCCGCTCCCTCCTCCTGGAGCACGCGGACAAGGGCACCAGCTTCGAGGAGCTCGCCGAGATCGTCGACGTCGAGCACATCTCCGAGCACCTCTACACCCGCGGCCAGCCCGACCCCGACCTGGTCATCCGTACCAGCGGCGAGCAGCGGCTGTCCGGATTCATGCTCTGGCAGAGCGCCCACTCCGAGTACTACTTCTGCGAAGTCTTCTGGCCCGCCTTCCGCAAGGTCGACTTCCTGCGCGCGCTGCGCGACTACGCGGCGCGTCACCGCCGCTACGGCGCCTGACGGGATTCCCGCGGCTCACGTACACCCGGGTGAGTGCTGTCACCCCGTGTTCATCCATGCGCCGTCATATGCCATGGCATGGCTGCGCATGTTCGAGGGAATATCCCTTCCAGAGTGAGTGGCATGGAGTCCGCTCACCCGGGAGGCCCTTTGCACCAGGACGACCGTGCAGTACCTGCACGGACGACGGGGAGGGCCGGTGTTCGGCCCGCGCATCGGCGCCCGAGCCCGGCCCCATCCCCCCGCGACGCCGTCGCAGTCGCACCCCGACCTCATCCGAGGGGGTACGTCCTTCCGTGGTGAACAGCACAAAGCGCCGCATGCCCGACAGGCGCACCTACGTTCTCGACACCAGCGTCCTGCTGGCCGACCCGAACGCTCTGACCCGCTTCGACGAGCACGAAGTCGTGCTCCCGATCGTGGTGATCACAGAGCTGGAGGCCAAGAGGCACCACCCGGAGCTCGGTTACTTCGCCCGCCAGGCCCTGCGCCTGCTGGACGATTTCCGTATCCGCTTCGGACGCCTCGACGCCCCCATCCCCATGGGCGACCTCGGAGGCACACTCCGTGTCGAGCTCAACCACTCCGATCCCGGCGTCCTTCCGGCCGGCTTCCGATTGGGGGACAACGACTCACGGATTCTGGCGGTGGCCCGCAATCTCCAGGCCGAGGGGTACGACGTCACGGTCGTCTCCAAGGACCTGCCCCTGCGTATCAAGGCCTCGTCCGTCGGCCTGCTGGCCGAGGAGTACCGCGCCGAGCTGGCCATCACCGACTCCGGCTGGACCGGAATGTCGGAACTGCCGCTCTCCGCCGAACAGGTGGACCTGCTGTACGGAGAGGAGACGCTGTACGTCCCCGAGGCTGCCGAACTGCCCGTCCATACGGGCCTCGTCCTGCAGTCCGAGCGGGGCAAGGCACTGGGCCGGGTCTCGGCCGAGGGCAATGTGAAGCTGGTGCGCGGCGACCGGGAGGCCTTCGGCATCCACGGCCGCAGCGCCGAGCAGCGCATCGCGCTCGATCTGCTCCTCGACCCGGACGTCGGCATCATCTCGCTCGGCGGCCGGGCCGGCACCGGAAAGTCGGCGCTGGCCATGTGCGCCGGTCTCGAGGCGGTCCTGGAGCGCAGGCAGCATCAGAAGGTAATGGTCTTCCGGCCGTTGTACGCCGTGGGCGGCCAGGAGCTCGGCTATCTGCCCGGCACCGAGGCCGAGAAGATGAGCCCCTGGGCGCAGGCCGTCTTCGACACGCTCTCGGCCGTGGCGGGCCGGGACGTGATCGAGGAGGTGCTGGGGCGCGGCATGCTCGAGGTCCTGCCGCTCACCCACATCCGGGGCCGCTCGCTGCATGACGCGTTCGTCATCGTCGACGAGGCCCAGTCCCTGGAACGGAACGTCCTGCTGACTGTTCTGTCCCGTATCGGGGCCAATTCCCGGGTTGTTCTCACGCATGATGTGGCACAACGGGACAATCTGCGCGTCGGCCGATATGACGGAGTCGTCGCCGTCGTCGAGAAGTTGAAGGGTCATCCGCTCTTCGCGCATGTCACCCTCACCCGCTCCGAGCGCTCGCAGATTGCGGCGCTTGTGACCGAAATGCTGGAGGAAGGCTAGATCTAGCCCGGAATACAAGCTGTTGGTGCAGTACGGCAGTTGGCGCCGCCCGGCAAAGCGCAAGAGCGTAGCCGGGCGGCGTCGTGCTGTCCCCCGGTTTCCGTAAAACCCCTGGCCCAAACGGCATGTGACCTTTCACACGCAACGAAGAATTGCCTTGCGGCGTCGGCTTCCGGCAAAGTCTTGCTTCCGTCAGGCCCCGCATACGACACACCAGCACCACCCGGTGCACCGCACCACACAACTCAAGACCTGCCGTCGTGTGCCGCCCGAGAGCTTCATGCGGCTTCTCCCGTGAGGGAGTTGCCCACCGGGTCCGCGCCTCCCGTGACCCAAGTAGTAGGGAGGCCAGTGCCAGGGGCACGATTGCGCTCGCGAGGTCACCGAAGCGGGCGATGCTGGAAGGAAACCGTGTGAGCCGGATCTCGGTCCGGGGATTCGCCGTGGCATCTGCCACTGCGGTCACCACCGTCGGCGCCGTCGTGGGCGTTGCGTCGGGCAATGTCCAGCCCTCGAGCGACAACCTCGAGGCAACGGCAGCCGACGCGACACTCCTCGCAGACATACCCGTGGGCCACCAGGCCCAGATTCAGGTCTCGTCCCTGACGCAGCAGGCCGACGCACAGGCCGCTGCCGCCGACGCGGCCGCGAAGAAGTCTGCCGAGGAAGCCGCCCGCCTCCAGGCCGCCAAGACCGCCGAGGCGAAGAAGGAAGCCGCCGAGGAGAAGGCGCAGCGCGAGGCCGATGCGAAGGAGCGCGCCAGCCGCGACTCCGTGCGCGACGCGTCGAGCTTCTCCGCGAAGAGCTCCTACTCCGTCGCCGAGGTCCAGGCGATCGCACGGCAGATGATTCCTGCCGACCAGTTCCAGTGCTTCAGCAACATCGTGGACCACGAGTCCAGCTGGAACTACCAGGCCCAGAACGCCTCTTCCGGCGCCTACGGTCTCGTCCAGGCGCTGCCGGGCTCGAAGATGTCCTCGGCCGGCGCCGACTGGCAGACCAACCCCGCGACTCAGATCAAGTGGGGCCTGAACTACATGAACAGCCGCTACGACAGCCCCTGTGGCGCGTGGTCGTTCTGGCAGGCCAACAACTGGTACTAGTTGCGGCCGACGCTCAACTTCGCAGAGCCCCTCACCGTCATACGGTGAGGGGCTTCGTGCGTGTACCGTCGTCGGAACAGCTCCGGGGGGAGTGGTGGGGGGAAGAGGAAAGATCATGTCAAGACTGCCAGGCTGGCTCGCCGGGATGGGCGCCTCTCTGACCCGGATCGGCGAGCACCTGGAAGAGCGCCGCACCGAGGCGGCCGAGGACGAGGTGCCCGGCGCCGTCCTGCCCGCCGTACCGGACAGTGTCCCGCCACCGCCCTCCTACGCCCCCGCGATAGCCGCCAGGCCCGATCCGGTCGCGGCCATCCCCTGGGGCATCCGCGTCGCCGCCGAGGCCGGCTGGCGGCTGCTCGTACTGGCAGGCACGCTCTGGGTGTTGATACGGGTCATCAGCGCCGTACAGCTGGTGGTCCTCGCCTTCGTCGCGGCGCTGCTCGTCACCGCCATGCTCCAGCCCACCGTCGCCCGGCTGAAGAGGCTCGGCCTGCCGCGCGGACTGGCCACCGCGGTCACCGCGATAGCGGGCTTCGTCATCATGGGGCTGGTCGGCTGGTTCGTGGTCTGGCAGGTCATGGACAACCTCGACAATCTCTCCGACCGGGTCAGGGACGGCATCGAGGAGCTCAAACGCTGGCTGCTCGACAGCCCGTTCCATGTCACCGAGCAGCAGATCAACGACATCGCCAAGAACCTCAGCGACACCATCGGGACCAACACCGAGGAGATCACCTCGGCCGGTCTGCAGGGTGTGACGGTGATGGTGGAGATCCTCACCGGGATACTGCTGGCGATGTTCTCCACGCTCTTCCTGCTGTACGACGGGAAGCGCATCTGGCAGTGGGTGCTCAAGCTGGTCCCCGCACAGGCACGCGAGGGTGTCGCAGGAGCCGGTCCGCGCGCCTGGCGCACGCTCACGGCCTATGTGCGCGGCACGGTGATAGTGGCGCTGATCGACGCGATCTTCATCGGCCTCGGCATCTACTTCCTCGATGTCCCCATGGCCGTACCGCTCGCCGTGTTCATCTTCCTGTTCGCCTTCATCCCGCTCGTCGGCGCCGTCATCTCCGGCGCGCTGGCCGTCGTCGTCGCACTGGTCACCCAGGGCGTGTTCACCGCGCTGATGGTGCTGATCGTCGTGCTGGCCGTGCAGCAGATCGAGGGCCATGTGCTGCAGCCGTTCATCCTGGGCCGCGCGGTCCGGGTGCATCCCCTCGCCGTCGTCCTCGCGGTCGCGGCGGGCGGCATGACCGCGGGCATCGGCGGCGCGGTGGTGGCGGTGCCGCTGGTGGCGGTGACCAACACGGTCGTCGGCTATCTGCGCGCGTACAGCAAGGAACAGGCGCTGCGTGCCGCGCCGCCGCCGCACGGCGCCACGGCTATCGAGGTCGCGCCGACCCCGGCACCCGCGACAGCCGGGGCCGCGGAGGACAGGGAGTGATATCCGAGCCGGAGCTGGTGGGGGAGGAACAGCCGCTCGGCGATGCGGAGATCCCCCGGCAGCACGGCGGTGGAGCGGACGCGGCCGACACGGACGCGGCCGATTCGGCCATGCCCGAGACGATCGCGGGCACGGCCACCGGTGTCCCGGCCTGGCGCTCCCGTCCGGCCTGGGTATGGGCGCTCGGCGGGGCACTGGTCGCATCGGCGCTGTGGGCGGGCGGTGTCTACGCATACAAGAGCAGGGACCCGGACCTCGGCGGATACCGCGTGAGCCGCAATCTCTGTCTGGAGACCGAGCTGAAGGCGCTGTCCACCGCGATCGGGAAGGTGGAGTCCCGGACGCCGATGGGGCGGGAGCACACCAGCCTCGACGTGGCCTACTGCTGGGCCGGCCTGACCCCGTCGGACCAGCCGGCGCCGAAGCCGGATGAGAACGGCCCGGAAGCGGCAACCGCGGAGGTCTACTTCACCTACGAACTGCACAAGAAGACCGACCCGGGGCCGGAGTTCGACGCCGGCGTCGGCATGCAGGGGATCTACGGGGACGAAGGGGTCCGGCTCGAGCGGGTCGAAGGACTCGGCGAGCGGGCCTACTTCGTCCTGGACGACACGAGCGACGACGTGCCGACCCTCCATGTGCTGGACGGGCAGGCGGTGCTCACCCTGGACGTACAGCCCGTGGGGCCGGACGACACCGACGGCGAGACCCCGCACGAGGATCTGTCGGGGATCCGGCCCTTCATGATCGAGGACATGAGGGACCTGATGGCCAAGCTGCGGAGCTGAACGTACGACAAAGGCGCCCCCGTCGGCTCGGCGCCTTCGTACATGGACCGTGATGGACTGTGTACGGACCTACTCGGCCAGGGCGGCCTCGGCGTCCAGGGTCGTACCGACCGCCTGGATCACCGCGGCGATCTTGAAAGCCTCCTGGACCGTCTCGCGGTCCACACCGGCCTTACGGAGCACCTGCTCGTGCGAGTCGAGGCACTGGCCGCAGCCGTTGATCGCGGACACGGCGAGCGACCAGAGCTCGAAGTCGACCTTCTCCACACCCGGGTTGCCGATGACGTTCATCCGCAGACCGGCGCGCAGCGTCCCGTACTCCGGGTCGGAGAGCAGATGCCGGGTCCGGTAGAAGACGTTGTTCATCGCCATGACGGCGGCGGCCGACTTGGCGGCGGTGTACGCCTCGGGCGAGAGGTTGGCCTTGGCCTCCGGCTCCAGCTCGCGCAGCACCTTCGGCGAGCGCGAGGCGATCGCGCAGGCCAGGACGGTGCCCCAGAGCTGCTGCTGAGGCAGGTCACTGCTGCCGATCACCGAACCGAGGTTCAGCTTAAGGTCCTTGGCGTAGTCCGGTACGGCGGACTTGAGGTTGTCGAGAGACATCTCGGATCACTCGCCCGACAGGAGTGCGACGGGGTCGAGGGTGTTCTCGCCCTTGGTCCAGTTGCACGGGCACAGCTCGTCGGTCTGCAGGGCGTCCAGCACCCGCAGGACCTCCTTGGGGTTACGGCCGACGGAGCCGGCGGTCACCATCGTGAACTGGATCTCGTTGTTCGGGTCGACGATGAAGACGGCGCGCTGCGCGAAGCCGTCCTCGCCCTCGATGCCGAGGTCGCGCATCAGCTCGTGCTTGGAGTCGGCCAGCATCGGGAAGGGCAGGTCACGCAGGTCGGCGTGGTCCTTGCGCCAGGCGTGGTGGACGAACTCGGAGTCGCCGGAGAAGCCGAGGATCTGGGCGTCACGGTCGGCGAACTCGTCGTTCAGCTTGCCGAAGGCGGCGATCTCGGTGGGGCAGACGAAGGTGAAGTCCTTGGGCCACGCGAAGACGACCTTCCACTTGCCCTCGTAGGACTTGTGGTTGATCTCCTCGAACTCCTTGCCGCTCTCCAGCGAGACGCAGGCGGTCAGTTCGAACGTGGGGAACTGGTCACCGACAGTGAGCACGCGCTCTCCTTGCACAGGTGGATTTCCCTTGTGGGGTCTTCCAGGGGGTTGGACGGAGCTTGATCCTGGCACAGGGTGCATTGATCACAGAAATAGCTAGACTCGGTCGTCATGATCGGAGGCAGTTATCAGTGAGCGGGACAAACAGGATCAAACAGCCGAGCCTCGCGCAGCTGCGCGCCTTTGCGGCCGCGGCCGAGCATCTGCACTTCCGGGACGCCGCGGCAGCAATCGGGATGAGTCAGCCCGCGCTCTCCGGGGCCGTGTCCGCGCTGGAGGTGGTACTGGGCGTCCAGCTGCTGGAGCGTACGACGCGCAAGGTGCTGCTGTCCCCGGCCGGGGAGCGGCTCGCGGTGCGGGCCAAGGCGGTGCTGGACGCGGTCGGCGAGCTGATGGAGGAGGCCGAGGCGGTGCGGGCCCCCTTCACCGGGGTGCTCAGGCTCGGTGTGATTCCGACCGTCGCTCCCTATCTGCTGCCGAACGTGCTGCGGCTCGTCCACGACAGGTACCCGGACCTCGATCTCCAGGTACACGAGGAGCAGACCTCCTCGCTCCTTGAGGGGCTCGGGGCCGGGCGGCTCGATCTGCTGCTGCTCGCCGTGCCGCTGGGGGTGCCCGGGGTGATCGAGCTGCCGCTGTTCGACGAGGACTTTGTGCTGGTCACGCCCGAGGACCACTGGCTGGGCGGACGGCAGGACATCCCGCGGGACGCACTGCGCGAGCTGCATCTGCTGCTGCTCGATGAGGGGCACTGTCTGCGCGACCAGGCACTCGACATCTGCCGGGAGGCGGGACGCACCGAGGGTGCTCCGGTGACCACGACCGCGGCGGGTCTGTCGACGCTGGTGCAGCTGGTCGCGGGCGGGCTCGGTGTGACCCTGTTGCCGCGTACGGCGGTCGATGTGGAGACCGGCCGGGCCGGGCGGCTGCAGACGGGGTACTTCGCGGAGCCCGCGCCCGCACGCCGGATCGCCCTGGCGATGCGCGCGGGTGCGGCACGCCAGGGCGAGTTCGCGGAGTTCGCAGGGGCGCTGCGGGAGGCGATGCGCCCGCTGCCCGTACGGGTGCTCGGCTGACTGGTCGGCCGGTTACTCCGTACGCAGCCCGTCCGGGCGCATCATCCGCCACAGCGGCGGCAGGCTCAGCAGCGTCACCAGCAGGATCAGGGCGGCTCCGACCCCGGTGATCGGCGCGAACGCCCACCAGTCGGCGACCTGCTTGTTCACCAGCTTCAGCAGGACGAGGCCGAGCCCGATGCCGCCCGTGACCGCGAGGACGAGCCCCAGCGCGATCGGCACGGCCGTCTGCCACAGCACCGACCAGCTCAGTGTGGCGCGGCGGGTGCCGAAGGCGACGAGCACCGACAACAGCCGCTTGCGGTCGCGGAGTTGCTCCAGGGTCGAGACCAGCAGCGACGCGGCGATCAGCAGCATCGTCGCCGTCGCGCCGACGAACAGACCGGTGCGTACGCTCGAGAACTGACTGTCACGCTCGAAGTTCTGCAGCGTGGAGACCCGGGTCAGCGGGTCGATGCCCGCCGCGGTGTTGCGTGCGTACTCGGCGGCGTCGGGCACATCCGGGTCGAGCTGGATCATCGCTCTGGCCCTGGGCACGCGCAGCTTCGACACATCGACTGTGGACGGCGTGGCCATGATGCCGAAGGACTTCTGCCCCATCGGGTCCGTACGGGAATCGACGTTCCTGGCGGAGGCGGGGATGCGCCACAGCACCGGCTCGGTCTTCTTCGGCATGCCCTCCGACGTGTACTCAGGCGGGTGCAGGTTGACCTGCGCGCCCGCGCGGGCCGTCTCGGCGAGATAGTCGTCGGGGGGCCCGTCGCCGCCGTGCGTACGGGCGATGAAGACGTCGCCGTCCTTGCAGGAGGGCAGCTTCGCCAGCTCCCGCAGCGACGGGCAGTCGGCGACGGTGATCGAGGTGGTGGGGATGAAACTCTCACCCTTGCGCTGCGGTCCTGGCCGCTCGACGGACGCCTCGATGATCCCGATCACGCCCGAGACACCCTTGGTCGCCGTGTACTTCTGGATCATCTCGCGGGCCACGGAGCCGTCCGCTGCGCTCGCGTGCGTCTCCAGCTGGGCCCGGGCCGAGTCCATGCCGGTCGGCTTCATGAAGTCGCTCTGTACGGAGGCGAAGAGCATCTGGAGCGCGATGGCTCCGGCCGCCGCGACGACGATGCCGCTGACCGCGCGGGCCGCCGTGCCGCTGCTCAACTGGAGTCTTCGTACGGCAAGTTGCCAGGAGACCGGGCCGCCGCGAAGACGGCCGACCACCGCCTCGACCAGCCACGGCAGCAGCGTCGTGACGCCGATCAGCACGAGCAGTGCGCCGCCCGCGATCTGATAGGTGGCGATCCGGGTGTCCCCCATGCCGACCTTGCCGGTCTGGGGCAGCAGCAGGGCGAGACCGGCCGTGGGCAGCAGCAGCCGCCACCACAGCCGCCGTCGGCGCGGTGCCGTGTTCCGTACGACACCGAGCGGCTCGATCGACACGCCTCGCAGCGTGAAGAGGGTGACCCCGATCGCGGATGCCGGTACGGCGACGACGATCAGCGCGGTCAGCGCCGGGCTCGGCACGATGTCGAACGGGAACGCGTTGACGTTCCAGACCGTCACCGAACCCGCCAACTGTCGTATCAGCGCGAAGAATCCGGCGCCCGCCGCCAGGCCGAGCAGCGCACCGCACAGTGACTCACCGGCTGCGATCCGCCGTGTCATCGCCTGGTCGGAGCCGACGAGACGCAGAGCGGCCAGCCGGCGGTCGCGCTGCTCGCCGCCGAAGCGGACGGCGGTGGCGATGAACACGGCCACCGGCAGGAGCAGAGCCACACAGGTCATCAGGATCACGAGCAGCAGTACGGCGTTCAGTGGTTCGCTCTTGCCCTCGTTGTCGCCGTAGCTCACAGCGCGCCAGTCGGCCGTCTGTGCGGAGAGGGTGTCGTTTCCCGCGTAGTAGCGCAGCTCGGCCGGGCCGATCAGGCCGCGGTCCTCGATGGTCGCGGTGATGCGATACGGCAGCCTGCCCTTCAGCAGGGCCCCTTCGGGGGAGTCGAGCAGTTCGGCGAGGGCGGGGGAGACGGCCATCTCGCCGGGCCCGGGCAGCTTCGCCAGGCCGGGCGGGGCCGGCGCGTGGGCGCCCTCCGGCCGGATCAGGGTGCCGCCGATGGTGTCGCCGCGGTAGAGCGTGCTGGTGGCGGCCATGAGGAAGGAGCGCTCGGAGCGCTTCACGCCGTTGTCGAAGGTCACCGTGCGGGCCGACTCGCGGTCTTCGCGGCTCTGGATGAGATGCGGCACGGATGCGGCGACCAGGAGAAGGGACACGCCCAGGCCGACGCCGATGGCGGTGAGGATCGTACGGGTCCAGCCGCGCCGGCCGCCGGTGACGGCGAACCGGATGCCCAGGGACAGATCTCGTATCCAGGTGGCGGCGCTGCTCATGCCACGCCCGCCATGTCGCGCAGCTTGCCGTCGCGGACGATGACTTCGCGGTCGGAGTACGCGGCGACCCGGGCCTCGTGGGTCACGAGGACGACCGCGGCGTTGGTGTCGCGGGCCGCGTCGGTGAGCAGCTGCATCACGCGCTCGCCGTTGAGCGAGTCGAGCGCGCCGGTCGGCTCGTCGGCGAAGAGCACGCGCGGTGAGGTGACCAGCGCGCGGGCGACGGCGACGCGCTGCCCCTGTCCGCCGGAGACCTCGCCGGGCCGCTTCTGCCCGACGTCGGAGATTTCGAGGCGCTCCATCCACTGCTGTGCGGCGCGCTCGGCCTCCTTGCGCCGGGTGCCGTTCAGGCGCAGCGGCAGGGCGACGTTCTCGGTGCAGGTCAGTTCGGGGACGAGCTGGCCGAACTGGAAGACGAAGCCGTACTCGCTGCGGCGCAGCGCACTGCGTGCGGAGTCCGGCATCGCGGTGAGGTCGCGCCCGCCGTAGGTGATGGTGCCCGCGTCGGGCCTCACGATCCCGGCGAGGCAGTGCAGCAGGGTCGACTTGCCGGAGCCGGAAGGACCCATGACGGCGACGACCTCGCCGGGGTGGATGGAGAAGGACGCCCCGTCGAGTGCGGGGGTGGGGCCGTACGCCTTGTGCAGATCCTCGGCGACGAGCAGCGAGCCTGCGGGGGTCATCCGCGCACCGCCTCGGCGAGCTGGTCGAGCCGGGCTGCGGTCAGCTCCAGCCACCTCAGATCGGCTTCGAGATGGAAGAGGGCGTGGTCGCAGATGAGCTGATCGGCGAGGTCACCGCGGCGCTTGCGGTCGGTGAGGATACGCATCAGCCGCAGGTGCTCGGCCCGCTGCGTATCGAGCAGATCGGCGGCGCTGCGGCCGGTGAGCAGCGCGAGGACGACCTTGGTGTAGAGGGTCGACTGGAGATACGGCTCGGGCTTCTCGGGCTGGGCGAGCCACTGCGAGACGTCGGTGATCCCGGCGTCGGTGATGGCGTACCGCTTCCGCTCGGGCCCGCCGCCGGCCTCTATGCCGTCGACCTGGACGAGGCCGTTCTTCAGGAGGCGGGACATGGTCGAGTAGACCTGCCCGTAGTGGAGCGGCCGGTCGTGGCCGAACATTTCGTCGAAGGCGCGCTTGAGGTCGTAGCCGTGGCGCGGGCCGGACTCGAGGAGTCCGAGCAAGGTGTGACCGATGGACATGGAGAGCACTCTACATGCGGTGTATACGCGGTGTGTATACCCGGGGGGTATAGCTCCCCGTCAGTCACATCCCTCACGCGGTCAGGCAACCTTCCGGGGCCCTGGGGAGTCGGTTCCATGAGACGGGGTGCTGATTCTCACGTCCGGAAAAGACCGGATCGGTTGCCCTTTGTCTGTACGAGCAGTGTTAGCTTTCTGAGCTGATTCCGGGCCGATTCCGGGCATCCACCACAGAAAACGACGAGCGGAGCGACGAAGCGATGGGCCGAGCGGAAGCGCGACAGGCCCGGCAGCGCGGGGCGCGCCGGGCGAAGAAAGCCAAGCCCACGGGCATACGGCGCTTCTTCACCTGGCGGAAGCTGCTGGGCACCTTCCTCGGCTTCTGCCTGCTGGCGATGGGCGCGTTCTTCGTGATCTATCTGCTGGTGCCCGTGCCCTCGGCCAATGCTCAGGCCGAGATGCAGAGCAACGTCTACAAGTACAGCAACGGCAAGATCCTCGCCCGCACCGGCAAGATCAACCGCGAAATCGTCGGGCTCGAGAAGATCCCCAAGGACGTTCAGGACACCTTCGTCGCGGCCGAGAACAAGACCTTCTACAAGGACTCCGGAGTCGACTTCAAGGGCACCGCCCGCGGCCTGATGAACACCCTCACGGGCAAGGGCAAGCAGGGTGGCTCCACCATCACCCAGCAGTACGTCAAGAACTACTACCTGAACCAGGACCAGACGGTCACCCGCAAGCTCAAGGAGCTGGTGATCTCGCTCAAGGTGGACCAGAAGAAGGACAAGAGCGAGATCCTCGCCGGGTACATCAACACCAGTTACTACGGGCGCAGTGCGTACGGAATCCAGGCCGCGGCCCAGGCGTACTACCGCAAGGACGCGAAGGACCTGAACGTCGCCGAGGGCGCGTATCTCGCCGCTCTCCTCCAGGCCCCCAGCCAGTACGACTTGGCGGTCGCCACGGAAACCGGCAAGAAGCTCGTCACCGAGCGCTGGAACTACGTACTCGACAACATGGTCGAGGAGGGCTGGCTCGACTCCGGCAAGCGCGCGGGTCTGAAGTTCCCCAAGCCGAAGGAGCCGAAGGCCGCCCCCGGCATGGAGGGCCAGACCGGCTACCTCGTCGACGCGGCCAACGCCGAGCTGGAGCGTCAGAACATCAGCGAGGAGCAGATCAAGGCCGGCGGCTGGACCATCACGCTCAACATCGACGAGAAGCGCCAGAAGCAGCTGGTCAAGTCGGTGAACAAGCAGCTCGAGGAGAGGCTCGACCGCAAGAAGGACAAGGCCGACGCGACCGTCCAGGCGGGTGCGACGTCTGTCGACCCGAAGACCGGCCACGTCGTCGCGCTCTACGGCGGCATCGGTGCCACCGAGCACTGGCTGTCCAACGCGACCCGCCGCGACTACCAGCCCGCGTCGACCTTCAAGCCCGTCGTCCTCGCCTCGGCCCTGGAGAACGGCGCCGAGACCCAGGACGGCGTGAAGATCGGCCTCAAGACCAAGTACGACGGCACCAGCAAGCGGCCCGTCGAGGGCAGCGACACCCCCTTCGCGCCGGAGAACGAGGACGACAGGGACTACGGTCCGGTCAGCGTTCAGCGGGCGACCAACAGCTCGATCAACTCCGTCTTCGCGCAGATGATCGTGGACGTCACCCCTGCCAAGGCGAAGAAGACCGCGCTCGACCTCGGCATGAAGGACGGCAAGGACTTTCCGGAGCGGCCCGCGATGTCGCTCGGCACGATGGGCGCCTCCACCTGGGACATGGCCGGGGTGTACGCGACCTTCGACAACCATGGCAAGAAGGTCACGCCGACCATCGTGAAGTCCGCCGAGCGCCAGTCCACCAAGGCCGATCTGGACGACCCGATCGGCGACCAGAAAATCAGCCGCGAGGCCGCGGACACCACGACGGCGGCCATGACGGGCGTCGTGAAGTCCGGCTCCGGCACCAACGCGGCCGGCGACTACCAGGCGGCGGGCAAGACCGGTACCTCGGAGAACAACCGCTCGGCCTGGTTCGTGGGCTACACCCCCGAACTGGTCACCGCTGTCGCCCTGTTCGGCGAGGACCCCAAGGGCGGGCAGGTCACGCTGACCAACACCGTCAACGAGGGCCGCGCCAACGGTGGTGGCGTCCCGGCGAAGATCTGGAAGCAGTACACGACGGGCGCCCTGGACGACGAGGCGGCATCCGCCGAGTTCGACCTGGAAATCGCAGAGGGCGCGACCGCGGACCCGGATCCGACGCCGACGGAGACCCCGTCCGAGACGCCCTCGGAGACCCCGTCCGAGAAGCCCACCAAGACTCCGAAGGACAAGCCCACCAGGACCCCGACGGACAAGCCCACCAGGACCCCGACGGACGATCCGACGCAGACGCCGACGGAGACGCCGACCATCACGCCGCCGACCGATCCGGGCGACGGCGGGCCCGGCGGGCCGAACGGCAATCCCGTCGTCAAGCCGTAGGCCGTACGACAGAACCCGCACATGACGGTGCCCGCGGATCCCTCGATCCGCGGGCACTGTCATGTGCGGTGCCGGCTCAGCCGCCGTTCACCTCGGGTCATGTACGGGTGGGGACCTCGAACCAGACGACCTTGCCGGTCGACAGGCGAGTGGCTCCCCACCGTCTGGCCAGCCGGTTGACCAGGAAGAGTCCGCGTCCGCCCTCGTCGGTGTCCCGGGCCCGCCGCTGCCTCGGCAGCTGCGGAGAGTCGTCGCCGACCTCGCAGCGCAGCACTTCCGTACGCAGCAGCCGCAGCGTCACCGGTCGCTCGGCATACCGCACGGCATTGGTCACCACTTCGCTGACCAGCAGTTCCACCGAATCGGACAGGTCCTCCAGATTCCACCGGGCGAGCGCGCGCCGGGCCAGCCTGCGGGCCCGGCCGGGTGCGGAGTCCTCGGGCTCCAGGAACCAGTACGCGACATCACTCGGCGCGATCCCGTCGAAGCGGGCCGCGAGCAGCGCGATGTCGTCGTCCCGGTCGCCCGGGCCGAGCATGTCGAGCACGTCGTCGCAGAGCGCCTCCAGCGGCGGCGAATGGTCGGGCCCGGTCAGCTGGGCGGTGGCGGCAAGCCGCTCCCGCAGCTGCTCGATCCCCGTCCACACATCGCGCAGCCGGGACTCGACCAGACCGTCGGTGTACAGCAGCAGGGTCGCGCCGGCCGGGGCGTCCAGCTCCACGGCCTCGAAGTCCACTCCGCCCACGCCGATCGGCGCTCCCGGCGGTACGCGCAGCACCTCGGCCCGCCCGCCCAGGTGCAGCAGGATGGGCGGCGGGTGGCCCGCGTTGGCGATGGTGATGCGGTGCGAGACGGGGTCGTAGACGGCGTACAGGCAGGTCGCCATCCGGTCGGTGCCGAGCCGCTGGGCCTGCTCGTCCAGATGGTGCAGAACCTCCTGCGGCGGCAGGTCGAGCCCGGCCAGGGTCTGCGCGGTGGTCCGCAGCTGGCCCATGATCGCGGCCGAGGTCATGGAGTGCCCCATGACATCGCCGACGACCAGCGCCACCCGGCTGCCGGGCAGCGGGATCGCGTCGTACCAGTCGCCGCCGACGCGGGCCGTCTCGGCGGCCGGCAGATAGCGCGAAGCGAGCCGTACGCCGGTCGGCTGGGGCAGCGAGTCCGGCAGCATCGTGCGCTGCAGCTCGTCGGCGATGTACGCCTCGCGTCCGTAGAGCACGGCCTTGTCGATGCCGAGCGCGGTGTGCGTCGCCAACTGGGCAGCGACCAGAAGGTCGTTGGGCTCGAAGGCGGGCCGGTCGGGACGGCGCAGGAAGACCGCGGCGCCGATCACGCGCCGCCTGCCGCGGAGCGGGGCGAGTATCGCGCGATGGCCGCTGGGCACGGTCCGTCCGTCGCCCAGCAGCTCGGGCAGCGCTGCCCGAGCGGCCGCGGAGTCGCCGAAGACCGGCCGCACGCCGCGCAGCACCTCGGAGAGCGCACCGCCGGACCGCACCTCGCACAGCTCGGCGGCCGGTGAGAGGTCGGTCTGCGGGTCGAGGACCGGGATGGGGAGTGCTGAGCCGAGATCGGCGTCCTCACCGGCTAAACGCAGCCTGTCGGTCCTGCGCAGCCGCAGGACGAACGGCGAAACGGGCCGCTCGTCGCCCACCGGCAGCGGGTCGCGGAGATAGACGAGGATCGCGTCGGAGAAGGTCGGCACGGTCGCTCTGCACAGCCCGAGGACGATCTCGTCCAGATCTATCCCGCGTGCGATACGCCGCGTCGCGGCTCCCACGAAACGCAGCCGGTCGCCTTCGCGGCGTGCCGTCCCCGCCAGGTCCTGAGGGGGACCGGACGGTGAGGGCACCGGCGATGGGCCGGTCGCCTCCGACCGCGGCCGGGTGCGTTCCTGCGGCCGGGCAGCCAGGGGCTGCCGGCCTTCATGGGAGGTGGGCTGCTCCGTCACTCGTGGGATTCCGTCCGTCCGGGCCGGTTGTGCGATGCAATCGCCTCGTGAGGTGCTGTGCTACCTCGGGGGATAACCCCCGAACCCCCGGGTGAAACAACCGCTCTGCGGGCGGCGTCGACAGGATGGCAGGCATCCGGCACAGCTCCACCCCCTTGGCACTGCCTCGTGATGACTTACGGTCAGGTCGTGTGCTGCGCTCAATGGTTGCCGAAACGGCGCAGCCTTGCGGACGACGATCCTACGTTTGCCCCCAGGGGGCGCATCAAGGGTCTCACGAGGTCGTATGCGCCGGAGTGTGTTCCCGTACCGGAACCAGCCACACCGTTCATCGCCGCCCCGGGAGACTGCGGACGACTCACGAGGTGAGCTGCGCGGGAGTCCGGCCCCAGTCCGCGGGCAGCTCGGGAACCCGCCAGGACGGGTCGGGCCGCCAGCCCTCCCAGCCGTCCGAGAACGGTGCTCCCCAGGCCCTGATGACCTCCACGGCCGCCTCGCCCGCCTCCCGTACCCGCTCCGCCTTCCCGGCGTCCATCAGGCCGACGAGCTGGGCCTGGCCGAACTCGTCCTCGTCGTGCCAGCGCCAGCTGCGGTCCGGGTAGACGGACAGGTCCAGAAAGTGGTCCTCGGAGTCGATGCCGCCCGCCCAACGAGTGCGTGGCTCTTCGAGGTTGACGTACCAGTTGCGGAAGCGCCAGTCGCGCTCCCAGAACAGCCACACCGACCACGGCTGCCCGGGCCGCGCCAGCTTCAGCACCCCCGCGCCGGACCAGCGGGCCCGGGTGACGGTGCGGGGCGCGGTGTAGCGGGTGGCCAGCGGCTCCTGGTGGACGGGCGTGCCGTCGGCGAGCACCGGCTTCACGCACTCCGTGCCCGGCGCCATCCACACCGCGAGCAGCTCCTCCGTGTCCTGTACGACGGTCACGGGGCGGCAGATGTGGACGGCGGCGCCCGACAGGTCCGGGGCATGGCCGCGATAGCGCCAGAGGATGTGGTCCCCGGGCGTCCAGCGTGCGATGCGTTCAGTACCTGTCATGAGCAGATCTTAGGAGGACGGCACGGGCCCTGCTGCGACCCAGGTCACGGCCGTCATGTCACGGATGCGTCATACGCAGCACGTCAAGCGCCTCGTCGAGCTGCTCGATGGTCAGCACTCCACGCTCCACATAGCCGGACTCGAGGACGACCTCGCGGATGGTCTTGCGTTCGGCCAGCGACTTCTTGGCGACCTTGGCCGCCTCCTCGTAGCCGATGTACTTGTTCAGCGGGGTGACGACGGAGGGCGAGGACTCGGCGTACTCCCGGGCCCGCTCGACGTTGGCCGTGATGCCGTCGACGGTACGGTCCGCGAGGAGCCGCGAGACGTTGGCGAGCAGCCTGACCGACTCCAGCAGATTCTTGGCGATCACCGGGAGCATCACGTTCAGCTCGAAGTTCCCGGCGGCGCCGGCCGTGGCGACGGTGGCGTCATTGCCCGTCACCTGGGCCGCGACCATCAGCACGGCCTCCGGGATCACCGGGTTGACCTTGCCGGGCATGATCGACGAGCCGGGCTGCAGATCGGGAAGGTTGATCTCGGCGAGCCCGGTGCGCGGGCCGCTCGCCATCCAGCGCAGATCGTTGGAGATCTTGGTGAGCGAGACGGCGATCGTACGCAGCTGACCGGAGGTCTCCACGAGCGCGTCACGCGCGCCCTGCGCCTCGAAATGGTCGCGGGCCTCGGTCAGCGGCAGCCCGGTGGCGCGGGCGACCTCGGCGATGACCTCGGCCGAGAAGCCGGGCGGGGTGTTGATGCCGGTGCCCACCGCCGTGCCGCCGAGGGGGAGTTCGGCGAGGCGGGGGAGCGATGCCTCGAGCCGCTCCACGCCGTACCGGATCTGCGCGGCATAGCCGCCGAACTCCTGGCCCAGGGTGACGGGGGTGGCGTCCATCAGGTGTGTACGGCCCGACTTGACGACATCCGCGAACTCGGCGGACTTGCGCTCCAGCGAGGCCGCCAGATGATCCAGCGCCGGGATCAGATCGCGCGTCACGGCCGCCGTCGCCGCGATGTGGATGGAGGAGGGGAAGACGTCGTTGGACGACTGGGAGGCGTTCACATGGTCGTTGGGGTGCACCTCGCGGCCGAGGCGCTCGGTGGCGAGCGTGGCGATGACCTCGTTGGTGTTCATGTTGGAGGAGGTGCCTGAGCCGGTCTGGAAGACGTCCACCGGGAAGTGCTCGTCCCAGCGGCCGTCCGCGACCTCGGCGGCGGCGTCGGCGACGGCGCGGGCGATGTCCTTGTCGAGCACACCCAGTTCGGCGTTGACCTGGGCCGCGGCCGCCTTGATGCGGGCCAGAGCCTCGATATGGGCCCGCTCGAGGCGCTGGCCGGATACGGGGAAGTTCTCCACGGCCCGCTGGGTCTGGGCCCGCCACTTGGCATGGGCGGGAACCCGCACCTCACCCATGGAGTCGTGCTCGATCCGGTACTGGTTCGCGTCGTCCATCGCCGCCATGCCTCCTCGAAGCTTCCTGAAAAGGTGAGCACTTGTCTTGTTCTGGCTATTCCCCATTGCGCTACTCGCCAGTAAATACCCCAGTCAACGACAAACCGGGGAGGCGCAATGCTGCATACCCTTGGGGGACGACCCCCAGGCCCCCGCAACACGGGACGAAGACTTCGCTGTACCGTCGCGGCCGCCGCCGCACTGGCGGCCGGACTTGGCGGAATGACCACCACCGCACAGGCTGCCCGGGCCGACGAGACCCGAGCCGCCTTGTCCGTACCGCTCCCGCCCGAACTGGAGACCATCCGCGCGGCCGAGGCCGTCAAGCTCTACGGCAGCCCCGCCGAACGCCCGCTCGCCGAGCGAAAGACCGGCCTGATCTCGCTCGGCGACAGCGAGATCTCCGGCGAGGGCGTCGGCACCTACGAACCCGGCACCAACGGCCCCGACAACTGGTGCCACCGTTCCCCCGACGCCGCCATCCACCGCACGGGCATCGCGGCGGACGTCACGTACAACGTGTCCTGCTCCGGCGCGTACACCGGGAACATCCGGATCGGCGGCTCGAAGCAGTACGCCGACGAGCTGGTCCAGAGCGACGCTCTCGCGGTGAAGGCGCGCAACACCCGTATCAAGATGGTGCTGTTGGTGGCCGGTGCGAACGACGATCTGCAGTTCGGCCCGGTGATGACCGACTGCGTCACGCGCTATGTGCTGATCCAGGGCCCGTGCGAGCCCAAGTACGCCCCGGGCTGGCAGGTCCGCGTCGACGGCCTGGTCCCCAAGGTCGAGCAGACGGTACGGGACCTGCGCACCGTGATGCACGACGCGGGCTACGCCGACGGCGACTACAAACTGGTCGTGATGGGCTACCCGAGCCCCATCGGCCCGGACTTCCGCGACAACCCGAACTTCCCCGGCAAGCTGATCTGCGGCGGCATGGGCTACGACTCCGACACCGTCTGGGGCCGCAACACGGCCGTCCCCGCCTTCGAGCGGGGCATGCGCAAGGTGGCGCAGTCCACGGGGGCGGTGTTCCTGGACAACTCCCGGCTCTTCCACGGCCATGAGATCTGCATGGAGGACACCTGGGCGCGGGGTCTGTACGTCGACGTCTCCAACCCCTTCCCGCCGGACTCCAATTCGGTCCGCCAGTCCTTCCACCCGAATGTGCGCGGGCATGCGGCTTTCGCGTCCTGCCTCACCCAGCTCTACAACTCGGGTCTGCGCGAAGCGAGTTGTGCAGACGTGGCGTCGAGCGGGAAGCCCGCGCTGTACGCGGGGGCTTGGGACGACGCGTACAGGCCGCTGCGGAACGAGGCGACCGGCTCGTGCGTGGACGTCGCGGGCGCGGTGAGCCGCAACGGCACGGGCGTGCTGGGCTGGGACTGCCACGGTGGGCGTAACCAGGGGTGGTGGTACGACGAGGCGCGCAGGTCACTCCATACGGAGCTGACGCAGGACCGGTGCCTGGATGTGCCGGGCGGGAGCTATGCGGCCGGCGCGGCGGCGATCGTGTGGAACTGCCACGGGGGTGCGAACCAGCAGTTCGTCCGCACGGGCGGGACGATTCGCCCGGCGTCGGCGCAGGGCTTGTGCCTGACGACGGCGTCCGGGAGGGACGCGCTGCGGCTGCAGACTTGCACGGGCGCGGCGAACCAGCGCTTCGGGTAAGGCAGTTCTCTCCGCCGGTCGGCCTGAATCTTCAGGCCGACCGGCGGAAACTTCAGCCCCGCCGGCGATTGAGGCGCGGGGTCCGGGGTGGAGCCCCGGTTACGGGCGCAGGCGCTACGCCAGCCCCGGCCCCCGCACCGGGATCGACGTGAACGTAGGCGCCGGCGCAGGCTCAGTGAAGAAGTCGTTCCCCTTGTCGTCCACGACGATGAACGCGGGGAAGTCCTCCACCTCGATCCTCCACACCGCCTCCATCCCCAACTCCTCGTACTCCACGACTTCGACCTTCTTGATGCAGTCCTGCGCCAGCCGCGCCGCAGGCCCACCGATCGAGCCCAGGTAGAAGCCGCCGTGCGTGCCGCACGCGTTGGTGACCTGCTGCGAACGGTTGCCCTTGGCGAGCATCACCTTGGAGCCGCCCGCAGCCTGGAACTGCTCGACGTAGGAGTCCATACGGCCCGCCGTCGTCGGGCCGAAGGAGCCGGACGCGTAGCCCTCGGGCGTCTTCGCCGGACCGGCGTAGTAGACCGGGTGGTCCTTCAGGTACTGCGGCATCTCCTCGCCCGCGTCGAGACGCTCCTTGATCTTGGCGTGCGCGATGTCGCGGGCCACGACCAGCGGGCCGGTGAGGGACAGCCGGGTCTTGACCGGGTACTTGGTGAGCTCCGCGAGTACGTCGTCCATCGGCCGGTTCAGGTCGATCTTCACGACGTCTCCGGCCTCGTCGAGGTGCTCGTCCGTCGTCTCCGGCAGGAAGCGCGCCGGATCCGTCTCCAGCTGCTCCAGGAACACGCCCTCGGCGGTGATCTTCGCGGTGGCCTGGCGGTCGGCCGAGCAGGAGACGGCGATCGCGACGGGGAGCGAGGCGCCGTGGCGCGGCAGGCGGACGACGCGGACGTCGTGGCAGAAGTACTTGCCGCCGAACTGCGCGCCGATGCCGATCTTCTGGGTGAGCTCGAAGACCTTCTCCTCGAGCTCCTTGTCGCGGAAGCCGTGGCCGGTGGGCGAGCCCTCGGCGGGCAGCTCGTCGAGGTAGTGCGCGGAGGCGTACTTCGCGGTCTTCAGTGCGAACTCGGCGGACGTGCCGCCGATGACGATGGCGAGGTGGTACGGCGGGCACGCGGCCGTACCGAGCGAACGGATCTTCTCCTCCAGGAACTTCATCATGGAGGCCTCGTTCAGGACCGCCTTGGTCTCCTGGTAGAGGAAGGACTTGTTGGCGGAGCCGCCGCCCTTCGCCATGAAGAGGAACTTGTACGCGCCGCCGTCGGTGGCGTAAAGCTCGATCTGGGCGGGGAGGTTGGAGCCGGTGTTCTTCTCCTCCCACATGGTGAGCGGAGCCATCTGCGAATAGCGCAGGTTGAGCTTGGTGTACGCGTCGTAGATGCCGCGCGAGAGGGCTTCCTCGTCGCTGCCCTGGGTGAGCACGTTCTGGCCGCGCTTGCCCATGACGATCGCGGTGCCGGTGTCCTGGCACATGGGCAGCACGCCCGCGGCCGCGATGTTGGCGTTCTTCAGGAGATCCAGGGCGACGAACTTGTCGTTGGAGGAGGCCTCCGGGTCGTCGATGATGCGGCGCAGCTGCGCGAGGTGGGCGGGCCGCAGATAGTGCGAGATGTCGTGCATGGCCTCGGCGGCGAGCTTGCGCAGCGCCTCCGGCTCGACCTTGAGGAACGTACGGCCGTCGGCCTCGAAGGTGGAGACTCCCTCGGCGGTCACCAGCCGGTACGGCGTGGTGTCCTCTCCCAGCGGGAGCAGATCGGAGTACGCAAACTCTGGCATTACGGCCATTCCTCACTCGGCAGACAGCGACGCGGCCTCCATTGGCAACGCGCGCCCTCCAGCGTAGAACGCGGTTCGCTGCCGCGGTCTGTGAGGTAGGGCTCACCCGGCGCCCTGCCGGGCCGCCGAAGCCGCGCCGTACCGCGTGAGCCCATAGGGGGTGTCTTTCGGATCTTGCCGGGCTCGCGTGCCCTGGCACGCACTCCCCCGTAGCCCTTCGGGCACGGGAGGTGCCCCCACGCTGCGTTGTCGTCGGTCGCCGACGCTCCGCGTCGGCTCTCCCCCTGCCTTCGGCGGGGGGACCCCCATCCTCTGCCTTGCGATCGCACGCACCGCAGTGACATCAGCCGCTCCGCGGCGGGCCGCTCCGATCCGGCCTGATCCAAAAGACACCCCCTAGTCGCGATCTATCGCGTTTCGCTACGCTGATTCCGTGGACCTCGACAAGCACTCCCCAAAGCCCGCCGCCCCGGCCGAGCCCGCCGAGCCCGGCGACGCCATCCGTGCCTCCGATGCCGACCGCGACCGGATCGCGGACATCCTCAGGGACGCCCTGGCCGAGGGCCGGCTGGACGCCGAGGAGCACTCCGAGCGGATCGACGCCGTCTACCGCGCCAAGACCGTCGGTGAACTGGAGCCGCTCGTCCGGGATCTGCCCGCGACCGGCAAGAGCGCCGACTCGCCCGCGTACACCTACGGGCCCGACGAGCCGGACGGGCCCGGCGAGAATCTGATCGCCGTCTTCTCCAGCTCCACCCGCAAGGGCCGCTGGCGCGTCGGCCGCCGCACCAACGTCTTCTCTCTCTTCGGCAGCATCGAGATCGATCTCACCGAGGCGCTGTTCGGGCAGCGGCTGACCGTGATCAACGCGACCTCCATCTTCGGCAACGTCGAGATCCGGGTCCCGGAGAACATCTCACTGCGCGGCAGCGGCACCGGGTTCTTCGGCAACTTCGACGTCCTCACCCTGGAGGCCGCCGACCCCGAGGCCCCGGTCGTCGTCGTGAACGGGTATTCGGTTTTCGGCAATGTCGAAGCCAAGCCCAAGCGGGGCCGGTTCATTGCCGATCTCCATGACCGCCTGCGCAAACACCTCGGCTGACGGCTCCGCCCCGGAGTACTTTCCGGCCGCGAGCGCCCGCCCGCAATTCCGTACATCGGAACTCAGTGCCACTCAGTGAATAGGAGTGCGCACAGCGGGTAGGGAGTGCTGCATCGTCTCTCGCTCGCGAAGCCGTCGTCAGGAGTAGACCGTGCTGCAACTGCCGCATCAGTCCTTGCAGGTGGCCGCCGTTCCGACCCAGCGAATTCCCGCTCGGGAAGATCAGGCAGGACCCTGGCATGCGGAGGCGGTGTGCCGGCGGGACGAGGCCGGGCTGTTCTTCGCCCCGTCGAAAGAACCGACGGCCGCGCGGCTGTCACGCGAGGAGGCCGCGAAGCGGGTCTGTGCCCGCTGCCCGGTGATGGTCGAGTGCCGGGAGCATGCGCTTCTGCAGCCCGAGCCGTACGGCGTGTGGGGCGGGCTGACGGCCGCCGAGCGCCGCGTGGTGCTGGCCCGGCGCAGGCGGCGCGAGGTCGAGCTGAAGAAGCCCGCGTCGGCGGCCTGAGGCGTAAACGCGCACATCGCACATACGGGAAGGGGCGCCCCACCGCACATGAGGGCGCCCCTTCCCGTATCCGCTTCGCGAGCGAGCTACGGACAGCTACTTGGCGCGGTCGAAGTCGATCGCGCTGTACGCACGCAGCTTCGACAGCCGGTGCGTCGAGTCGATCTGCCGGATCGTGCCGGACTTGGAGCGCATCACCAGCGAGGACGTGGTGGCGGTCTCGCCGCGGTAGTGGACGCCGCGCAGCAGTTCGCCGTCGGTGATGCCGGTGGCGACGAAGAACACGTTCTCGCCGCTGACCAGGTCGTTCGTGTGCAGCACCCGGTCCAGGTCATGACCGGCGTCGAGCGCGCGCTGCCGCTCGGCGTCGTCCTTGGGCCAGAGCTTGCCCTGGATCGTGCCGCCGAGACACTTTATGGCGCACGCGGAGATGATGCCTTCGGGCGTACCGCCGATGCCCATCAGGATGTCAACGCCGGTGCCTTCGCGTACGGCCATGACCGAGCCCGCGACATCGCCGTCCGAGATGAACTTGATACGTGCGCCGGTCTCGCGGATCTCCTTGACGATGCCCTCGTGGCGGGGGCGGTCCAGGATGACGACGGTGACGTCCTCGGGCGAGGAGTTCTTGGCCTTGGCGACCCGGCGGATGTTGACCGAGACGGGGGCGTTGATGTCGACGAAGTCGGCGGCCTCGGGCCCGGTGACGAGCTTGTCCATGTAGAAGACCGCGGACGGGTCGAACATGGTGCCGCGGTCGGCGGCGGCCAGGACGGCGATGGCGTTCGGCATGCCCTTGGCGTTGAGCGTGGTGCCGTCGATGGGGTCGACGGCGATGTCGACCTCGGGGCCTGTCCCGTCGCCGACCCGCTCGCCGTTGAACAGCATCGGGGCTTCGTCCTTCTCGCCCTCGCCGATGACGACGACGCCGTTCATCGAGACGGTGGAGACGAGGGTCCGCATGGCCTTGACGGCCGCTCCGTCCGCGCCGATCTTGTCACCGCGGCCGACCCACCGGCCCGCGGCCATGGCTGCGGCCTCGGTGACCCGGACGAGCTCCAGTGCGAGGTTGCGGTCGGGGGCCTCGGGAGAGACCTCGAGCTGGGACGGGAGATGATGCTCGGTCATCGGAGCGCACCTTTCTGTACGACGACGGCCGGAAAGAGGGTGATCCGACTCTATCGGTACGTCGACAAATTGAGCAGAGGGGGCCACGTTTGAGCACGCGCCCTTGATGCGACCATGGGGGCGTGGCAGGTATGCGAGGCAGACAGACGGTGCGCGACATGGTGCTGTCGATGGCGGTGATCGGCGCCGTCGTCGCAGTGATCTATGTGTTCATTCCGCACGACGAAAAGGCAGACCCGGTCAAGGCGGTCGACTACCGCGTGGAGCTGCTGACGGCACGGCGGGCGGCGCCGTATCCGGTGGCCGCGCCGGAGGGCCTTGCCAAGGAGTGGAAGCCGACCTCGGTCTCGTACAAGGGGACCGACGACGACGCCTGGCACCTCGGCTTCCTGGACCCGGACGGCGAGTACGTCGCCGTCGAGCAGTCCACGGCGCCCGCCGGGAAGTACATCCCCAAGGTCAGCCAGCAGGCCGCGAAGACGGACCGCACGCAGCAGATCGCGGGCGTGACCTGGCAGCGCTGGGAGGGCCCGAAGTACGACGCGCTGGTGCGCGAGGACAAGGGCTCGACGACGGTCGTCACGGGCACGGCGTCGTACGAGCGGCTGGCGCAGCTCGCCGCCGCGCTTGAGTCCAAGAAGTCCTGAGCGGCCCGGGCGACCTGGGCGTACGAAAAGGCCGCCGCACCCGGAGCGGGTGCGGCGGCCTTTCGGTGCCGTGCGTCAGACGGAGGTGACGACCTCGTCGTACGCCAGACGCGGCGAGCGCGGGAACCAGGCGTCGTCGCCAGGCTTGCCGATGTTCACGATCATCAGCGGGGTGTGGTCGTCGTCCAGGAACTCCTTCTGGACGCCCGCGAAGTCGAAGCCCGTCATCGGTCCTGCGGCCAGGCCGGCGGCGCGGACGCCGACGATGAAGTACGCGGCCTGCAGCGCGGCGTTGATCTGCGCGGAGTGCTCGCGGACCGGGCGCTCCGAGAAGAACAGATCCTTGGCCTGCGGGAAGCTCGGGAGCAGCTGCGGGAGCTCCTGGTGGAACTCGTTGTCCGCGGCGAGGATCGCCACCAGCGGGGCTGCCGCCGTCTTGGGCCGGTTGCCCTCGGCCATGTGCTGGACCAGGCGCTCACGAGCCTCGTCCGAGCGGACCAGGACGACGCGCAGCGGGGTCTGGTTGAAGGCGGTCGGGCCGTACTTGACGAGGTCGTAGATCGCCTGGACCTGCTGCTCGGTCACCGGCTCGTCGGTGAACGTGTTGGCGGTACGGGCCTCACGGAAGAGGAGGTCCTGGGCGGCGGAGTCAAGTGCGAGGGTCATGCTGGCGGTACCTTCCGGGGGCGGGCAGAGGAGCTTTACGGCGGGTGTAACCGCACCCCGGTAGGTTAAATTTCAACTACAGCCCGATCGTGACCCGACTCACACCGGGGCCGTCCTGGGGAGCGCCCCTGACCTGCTCAGTCTTCGTCGGTCCCGGTGTTTTCGGCGGCCGCGTCCCCGTCCCCATCCCCGCCCTCGGACAGCGCCGCATCGAGCCGGGCGCGGGCGCCCTCCAGCCAGCGGCGGCAGACCTTCGCCAGCTCCTCGCCGCGCTCCCACAGGGCCAGCGACTCCTCGAGCGTCGTGCCACCCGCCTCCAGGCGGCGCACGACATCGATCAGCTCGTCCCGCGCCTGCTCGTAGCCGAGCGTGCTCTCTTCCGTCTTGGCTGCCATGCCGCCCACCCTATTCGTCCCGTTCGCACTCACTCGGACACCCGTACCGCGAACTCGCCCTCGGCGACCCGCGCCCTCAGCTCGTCGCCCGCGGCGACCTCCTCCGGCGAGCGGACCACCGCGCCGTCCGCGCGCTGCAGCACCGCATACCCCCGCTCCAGCGTCGCCGCGGGCGACAGCGAGACCACCCGCGCCCGGGTGTGCGACAGCTCGGAGTCGGCGCGGTCCAGCAGATGACCGAGCACCCGCCGGCTGCGGGCCACCAGCGCGTCGACCTCCGCCTCGCGCTCGTCCACCATCCGGTGCGGGTGCTCCATCGACGGGCGGGCCAGCGCATGGGCAAGCCCGCGCTCCTCGCGGTCGAGCAGCCCCTGCACGGTGCGCAGCGCGCGGTCGCGGAGCTGTCGCACCCGGTCGATCTCCTCGCCCACGTCCGGGACGACCTTCTTGGCCGCGTCCGTCGGCGTCGACGCCCGCAGGTCCGCCACCAGGTCGAGCAGCGGCGAGTCCGGCTCGTGCCCGATCGCCGACACCACGGGCGTACGGCACTCGGACACCGCCCGCACCAGCTGCTCGTCCGAGAACGGCAGCAGATCCTCCACGCTGCCGCCGCCGCGCGCCACGATGATCACGTCCACGTCCCGGTGCTCGTCCAGCTCCTTGACCGCCTGGACGACCTGGGTCACCGCGTGCACGCCCTGCACGGCGACATTGCGCACCTCGAAGCGGACGGCCGGCCACCGGCGCCGCGCCATCTCCAGCACATCGCGCTCGGCCGCGGACGCCCGCCCGCACACCAGACCCACCAGGTGCGGCAGGAACGGAAGGGCCTTCTTGCGATCGAGGGCGAACAGCCCCTCCGCGCCCAGGGTCCGCTTCAACTGCTCGAGGCGCGCGAGCAGTTCGCCGATCCCGACCGGCCTTATCTCCACCGCCCGCAGCGACAGCTGCCCCCGCGGCGCGTACCACTCCGGCTTGGCGTGCACCACGACGCGCGCGCCCTCAGCCACCACATCCGCGACCGCGTCGAAGACCTGCCGGAAGCAGGTGA
The DNA here is from genome assembly GCF_040606445.1 of Streptomyces sp. NPDC005408. Taxonomy (NCBI): domain Bacteria; kingdom Bacillati; phylum Actinomycetota; class Actinomycetes; order Kitasatosporales; family Streptomycetaceae; genus Streptomyces; species Streptomyces sp. NPDC005408. The sequence continues at coordinate 161,525 of NZ_JBEXEX010000013.1, forward strand.
CGCTCACGGAGATGTCGTACGAGGGATCGCGCAGCGTCATGAAGACGACGCCGGCGCCCGGCCGCCTCGACAGCTGGGTGATCTGCCCCTCGACCCAGACCGCGCCGAGCCGGTCGATCCACCCGCCGATGAGCCGTGACACCTCGCCGACCGGCAGAGGAGCTTCCGCGGACGTGTTGAGAGCCATACGGGCGAGCGTATCGGCCGCGTACGACAACGCCGCCGACGCCGGGCGCAGGTGCGGCAGGTGCGACAGCGGCTACTGCGGCTCGGACGTATCGGGGCGGCCCAACTGCACCGCCAGCACGATCAGCCCCACCCCGAGCCACACCACGCCGACCACCTGCGCCGAGCCCGCCGCCTCCACGATGACCGCGACGGTCACCGCCGCGCCCAGCAGCGGAACCACCAGATGCCGCAGCCAGTCGGGAGCTCCGTCGCCCCGCTTCACCACGAACCATCCGATCACGGACGCGTGCAGCAGCGTGAACGCCGTCAGCGCCCCGATGTCGACCACCGACACCAGATGGTCCAGCCCGTCGTCGCGCCGCGCCGCCCACACCGCGGCCACCATCGTCACGGCCGCGGCCAGCAGCAGCGCGAGCCGCGGCACACCCGAGTCCGTACGGGACAGGACGCGCGGCAGCCTCCGGTCCCTGGCCATCGCGAACAGCAGCCGGCCCGCGGCCGCCTGCCCGGCCAGCGCCGCGAACGCCGCCCCGATCGCCTTGCTCACCGCGACCAGGTCGTGCAGCCAGCCCCCGACAGAGGCGTCCACGGCGTCGTAGAAGGCCGATCCCTGCTTGGCCGGTTCGGCGGCCAGCTGCGCGGACGACAGCGGCTCCAGCAGCGCCACGAGATAGCTCTGCGCGATGAACAGCACGCCCGCCAGCGCCAGACAGAACAGCACCGCCCTCGCCACCTTGCGCGAGCCGCCCGTGACTTCCTCCGCGAACGAGGCGATGGCGTCGAAACCGAGATACGACAGCACCGCCACCGACACCGCGCTCAGCACCGCCGTCGTGGAGAAGCTCCCGTCACCGGTGAAGGGCGACAGCAGGCCGCGCTGCGCGCCGTCCTGCGCCAACGCAACCACCGCCGACACCATGAACACCAGCAGCACCACGATCTCCATGGCGAGCACCGCGAAGCCGACCCGCGCCGCCGCCCGGACGCCCCACAGATTCAGCAGCGTGGTCACCACCACGGCGATCCCGGTCCACACCCACCGGTCGACCTCCGGGACCAGCGCCTCCATGGCGATCCCGGAGAAGAGATACGCGACGGCCGGAATCAGCAGATAGTCGAGCATCGCCATCCACCCGGCGATGAACCCGGGTCCGTCGCCCAGCCCCTTGCGCGCGTACGTGAAGACCGAGCCCGCCTGGGGGGCGACCCGCACCATCTGTGCGTAGCTGAAAGCGGTGAGAGCCATGGCGATCGTGGCGACGACATAGACGAGTGCGACGGCTCCGTCGGACTTGGCGTCGAGGGTGCCGAAGACGCCGACGGGCGCCATGGGAGCGATGAACAGCAAGCCATAGACGACGAGATCCCGGAATCCGAGCGTGCGCCGCAGTTCACCCCCGGTGCCGTGCCCCTTCTCCGACACTTCCGCTGCCGCCATCGCGTCCCTCCGTCGCTCCGTACCGGCTCAGTCTTCCCTCCATGGGTGATCTCTCGCCTCTCCGACGCGGCCTTACGATGGGGGGCATGACTGCTGCGACTCCCTCCCGACGCGTCCTGCTCGCTGCTCCCCGTGGCTACTGCGCGGGCGTGGACCGCGCCGTCATCGCCGTGGAGAAGGCCCTGGAGCAGTACGGGTCGCCGATCTACGTCCGCCACGAGATCGTCCACAACAAGTACGTCGTACAGACCCTGGAGAAGAAGGGCGCCATCTTCGTCGACGAGACGGCGGAGGTCCCCGAGGGGTCGATCGTCATGTTCTCCGCCCACGGCGTGGCGCCGGTCGTCCACGAGGAGGCGGCGCAGCGCAGGCTCGCGACCATCGACGCGACCTGCCCGCTGGTCACCAAGGTCCACAAGGAAGCCGTCCGCTTCGCCAATGAGGACTACGACATCCTGCTGATCGGCCACGACGGCCATGAGGAAGTCATCGGCACGTCCGGCGAGGCGCCCGAGCACATCACGCTCGTCGACGGCCCCGAGGACGTCGCGAACGTCTCCGTACGGGACGAGTCGAAGGTCGTCTGGCTCTCCCAGACCACGCTCTCGGTCGACGAGACGATGGAGACGGTCGACGCCCTCAAGACGAAGTTCCCCCAGCTGATCTCGCCGCCGAGCGACGACATCTGCTACGCCACGCAGAACCGCCAGATCGCGGTGAAGCAGATGGGCGCGGAGGCGGACCTGGTCATCGTCGTCGGCTCCAAGAACTCCTCGAACTCCGTACGGCTGGTCGAGGTGGCGCTGGGCGCGGGCGCGCGCGACGCCCATCTGGTGGACTTCGCCGACGAGATCGACGAGGCCTGGCTGGAGGGCGTCTCGACGGTCGGCCTCACGTCCGGCGCTTCGGTACCCGAGGTGTTGGTCGAGGGTGTTCTGGAGTGGCTCTCGCAGTGCGGCTTCGAGGACGTCGAGATCGTCAAGGCGGCGGAGGAGTCGATCACGTTCTCGCTGCCGAAGGAGCTGCGGCGGGACCTGCGCGCGGAGGCGGCGGAGCTGTCGGGCAAGCCGGGGGAGCAGTCCGGGAGGGTGTCCGGGGCGTGACTGTCAGCGGCTGCCCGTAACGTTGTGTCCATGAACGTGTTCGGAGTGGACATCGGCGGATCCGGCATCAAGGGCGCACCCGTGGACCTTGAGCGCGGCGATCTGGCGCAGGAGCGCTTCAAAGTTCTGACCCCGCACCCGGCGACACCCGATGCGGTGGCGGACGGCGTCACCGAGGTGGTGAGCCATTTCGGCTGGTCGGGCCCGGTCGGCATTACCTTCCCCGGTGTCGTCACTGGCGGTGTCACCCGCACCGCGGCCAACGTCGACAAGGGCTGGGTCGACGTGGACGCCTCCAAGCTGCTGGGCGAGCGGCTCGGCGGCCTGCCGGTGACGATCCTGAACGACGCGGACGCGGCGGGCGTCGCAGAGATGACCTTCGGTGCGGGCCGCGGCCGGAAGGGCACGGTGATGCTGCTGACGTTCGGTACGGGCATCGGCAGCGCGGTCTTCATCGACGGCCGCCTGGTCCCGAACACCGAACTGGGTCATCTGGAGCTGCACGGGAACGACGCCGAGAAGCACGCCTCGACGAAGGTCAAGGACGACGAGGGCCTGAGCTGGCACCACTGGGCGCACCGAGTGCAGAAGTATCTGGAGCATGTGGAGATGCTGTTCTCGCCGGAGCTGTTCATCATCGGCGGCGGGGTGAGCCGCAAGGCGGACAAGTTCGTGCCGCTGATCAAGGGGATCAGGGCAGAGATCGTCCCGGCGGAACTGCAGAACAACGCGGGCATTGTGGGCGCGGCGATGGCAGCGGCCGACAGATAGCGGCGGAGCCCGAGGCCCCCGGCCCAGGTGCGCCACGGACGCTGGAAACGTGGGGGTTCGCTCGCGAAGCCCACCACCGGACAGCAACCACCAACGCCCCCCGGCCCACGTGCGCCACGGACGCTGGAAACACGGGGGTCGCTCGCGAAGCCCACCACCGGACAGCAACCACCAACGCCCCCCGGCCCACGTGCGCCACGGACGCTGGAAACAGGGTCAGCGGCGGCGCGGCGGCCCGTCGCGGCCGGTGCGGCGCTGACGGCGGCTCATCATCCGTACCTTCCGTACGCAGGTGATGAGACCGGCGATCAGCGTGCCGCCGTACAGCCACCCGGCGTGCACCGCGAGCGCCGTGATCACGGCCATCGTCTGCCCGCCGAAGCCCCCCGTTCCGCCGGAGATCGGCACGATCCCGACCGTGAAGGCGATCGGCACGCTGATCGGCGCGGTGACCAGGTCGGCCTCCCGCACCCAGAGCGCGGTCAGCGCGCTGACGGGCAGGAACAGCAGCCCGTACACCACCGCGGCACCGTCGAACAGCAGCCAGTCCAGGCAGCCGAGCACAAACATCGTCGCGGCCCCGAAGAGCCCGCCGCCGAGTCCGGTCAGCCGGGGCTTGGGCAGTCGTCGCAGGGCGAGCACGACCGGGGGCACGGTCCGCGCGGGCCGGGCGGAGACCTGGTACACCGCGGGGCCCTCGGCGAGCGCGCCCTGCGGGGCAAGGGGGCTTTGCGGGGTGAGAGGGGGCTGCGGCCGCTGCCGGCGCTGAGAGTGACTTGTCCTGTGCTGCTCCACCCGGACAACGTAGGTCGCATCCAGGGAGGAATCCGGCATGGGACACGCCCTTTGGGTGACCTTGGCGTTGAGTTCGACTCCCGGCTGCCGTCGTTGCCCGGCTTGACCCGCCCGTAAACTGGGGGATCGGCCCACCTTCGGGCCGTAGGCCATCAGCCAGTCCTCACTCCAGGAAGTCGCCAACGTGTCGCTCACGATCGGAATCGTCGGTCTGCCGAATGTCGGCAAGTCGACCCTGTTCAACGCCCTGACCAAGAACGACGTGCTGGCGGCCAACTACCCGTTCGCCACGATCGAGCCGAACGTCGGCGTCGTCGGCGTCCCGGACCCGCGCCTGGCCACGCTCGCCGGGATCTTCGGCTCGCAGCGGATCCTCCCCGCCACGGTCGACTTCGTCGACATCGCCGGCATCGTGCGCGGCGCGAGCGAGGGCGAGGGCCTGGGCAACAAGTTCCTGGCGAACATCCGTGAGTCGGACGCGATCTGCCAGGTCATCCGCGCTTTCAAGGACGAGAACGTCGTCCACGTCGACGGCAAGGTCTCGCCGAAGGACGACATCGAGACGATCCACACCGAGCTCATCCTCGCGGACCTCCAGTCGGTCGAGAAGGCGATCCCGCGCTTGACGAAGGAGTCCCGCCTCCAGAAGGAGAAGGCCGCGGTCCTGGCGGCGGTCGAGGAGGCCCAAAAGATCCTCGAGGAGGGCACCACACTCTTCCATGCGGGCATCACCGCCGGCACCGAGAAGGGCAGGCTCCTCCACGAGCTGCACCTCCTCACCAGCAAGCCCTTCCTCTACGTCTTCAACGTCGACGAGGACGAGCTGGTCGACGAGGACTTCAAGAACGACCAGCGCGCGCTGGTCGCCCCGGCCGAGGCGATCTTCCTGAACGCCAAGATCGAGTCCGAGCTGATCGAGCTCGACGACGACGAGGCGCTGGAACTGCTCCAGTCGATGGGCCAGGACGAGCCGGGCCTGGCGACCCTGGGCCGTGTCGGCTTCGACACCCTGGGCCTGCAGACGTACCTGACGGCGGGCCCGAAGGAGACCCGCGCCTGGACGATCAAGAAGGGCGCGACGGCCCCCGAGGCGGCCGGTGTGATCCACACCGACTTCCAGAAGGGCTTCATCAAGGCGGAGGTCATCTCCTTCGCCGACCTGGTGGAGACGGGCTCGGTGGCGGAGGCCCGCGCCAAGGGCAAGGCCCGCATGGAGGGCAAGGACTACGTCATGCAGGACGGCGACGTGGTCGAGTTCCGCTTCAATGTGTAGCGGGTGACGTATCACCACGTCGCTGATCTGGCAAACATGCAGGTCAGAAGGGGTCCGACCCTCCGAGGTCGGGCCCTTAGTTTTTTCCCGTGCTGGATAGGTGCTGGATAATCTGATCCCTCGTCACCTGCACCGTGCTGGATCGGTGCTGGGTGCAGGAGGCGCCCGTGCTGAGTAGTGAACCGACGCTGGGTGAGCGCGCGGGTGGGAGATCCGGTTTTTCCCTCTCGTTATGTGCTGCAGTGCGGCTCAGTACGAGCGGGGAGGGTACGGACTCCAGCCGTGGAGGAAGGGCTCAAGATCGGCGGCGCCGGGTTTGGGTGGCGTGGGGAGCTTTGGCGCTGAGGCGGTCTCGGTGAGTCGTTGGAGGTGCGTGGACGCGAACGCGAGCCATTCCTCGATCTCGGCCTTCTTCTCGCCGGGCGGGAGCGCTGCGGCGTGACTGCGCACGGCGGCCATGTACTCGGCGAGGCGCGTGGCTCGGTGCCAGGCTTCGGCCTGCTCGTCGAGGTGTTTGACGCGGTAGGCGTGGGCGCAGGCAGTGCGGGCTTCTTGCATGGCGGCTTCCCAGCGGCGCCGTCTCTCTTCGGCGGCCAGCTGGTCTGCGCGGCGTCGGCGCACGGCGGCTTCTCCGCGGAGCGTGATCTCCTGTGCGATTTCGGCGAGTTGGTCTTCGAGGGGCCGAGTGGCGTTGTCTGCCCATTCCGTGGCGCGGTGCGGGTTTCCGCCGCGGAGGATGAAACGCAGGCGGTCGGAGAGGGTGTAGTCGAAGCGGGGGATGCGCATCCAGGTGTGCTTCTTGGCGTCGGCGAGTTCTGTGTCGGTGGGGATGTGTTCGCTGCGGTCCTGTTCTTGGAGAACGAGGAAGCCGACCGTTTCTCCTTGAGCGGTAATGGTGAAGTGTGGCTCGACTCTGCGGCGTCGGTGGGGTGGGGGAGCGCCTTGGGTGGGGCCGAGTGCCGCGACGTGGCCTTGTTCTTGAGCGGCGGTGATGAGCGACTGGATGATGCGCAGGGCTCGCCCTTGAACGGTTTTGGTCAATCCCATGGGCTGGGGCTGCTTTTGGAGTGCGGCCACCATGGCGTGGGGGCGGGTGAGCCGGGTGGGCACGGGGAGTGGAGCGAGTTCCGCGAGACGCCAGGTGGGAAGGTCGACGAGCTTGATTTCATAGCCCTGGTGGGTGTGATATCCGCAGAGCTCTTGAGTGTTGGGGATCTTGCCGGACTTGCGGGTGATGTTGACGCGTGAGACCCAATTCACTGCGTGAGGGCCGGTGCCGATGGGCTTTATGAGGCAACCGTTGTTGGCAGCCAGTTCTTCGAGGAGCTGGTCGGCGTAGATCGCGTGGGTCTTCGGCGTGGTTCTCGGACGCGGCTTTCTTGCGCCTGCGCTCGGAGCTTCGGGTGTGAGGCTGCTGGCTTCTGCGGGGGAGCTGTTCTCGGCGCCGCTACATTGCCGCCCCTTATTGGTGAGCTCGGCTGTCCAGTACCCCCGGCGTTTGGTGATCTTTACGAGCCCTCGGTTTTGCAGGGCTTGCGCGCTGACCTTGTAGGTAGTGTCGTTCCAGGTTCCGTCGGGGCATCCGTTGCTGATCCAGTCGAGCACGGCTTGCTGGCGTTCATTGAGATCTCGCTGCACGTTGCCCTTCCCCAAGGTGCAGTCATTGCTGCTGTGGAGTAGATGCCCTGTCGCAGTTGGGCCAAGCCGGGGTGTGGCGGGGCAAGCGTGTTCTCCGAGTTACGGCTTCTCCCTTTCCCTGGAGCGAGCCCGGAGCTAGCTATTGCGCGGCATGACAGGGCGGGGCTCCGTAGCGTGAGCGTCAGCGAATTTCACAGATGAGTTTGTAGATCGTCGCGTGCTGCCTTCCGGTGAGCGGTCAGGGGGTGGCGGTGGATCTACAAGTATTCGGCGGATTCCCGGTTTCGGTAACCGGTGATCCGCCGCTATGTTGCGCCCCGCACGGGACGGCGACGGTCCGGCGAGGCAGGCGCGCAGGCGTGGTCCGGCTACTCGGAAGGGCCGCATCGGCGGAGAGGGCAGCGGAGTGCCTCCGGGGCGTGGGGCCGCAGGGGGTCCGCGGACGACGAGGAAGAGGAGCGGCTGACTGTCACCTGGCGACCATCAGGTGACCGCCACTCGCCGGGCGCTTTGTCGGGTCCCGGGAAACGATGGGAGACGTCACCGCTCGCAACCATCCGCCGACACGCCGAGCGAAACACCCGAACCGCGCTGGAAGGACACGCTATGACCGCGCCCCCAAGGCTCCGACTGCACCAGGGGTGCGGTCCTGGTGGGGAATCCCGTATGCCACCGCCGAGCGGTACCGCCGGCCGGTGGTCGCGGATTTCGCTCCGGACCGCCCCTATGACCGCAAGGGCGTCGTCTCTGTCCAGCCCGACAGCGGCGACTGGCTCGAAGCGGACAGCGGAACGGGCGAGGACTGCCTGAACCTGAACGTGTGGGCCCCGGAGCAGCCGGCCGGGAAGGCACTGCCGGTGGCCGTGTACATCCATGGCGGCGGATTCGAGTACGGCGCGAACACACAGATCACCTCGAACGCCGCCGGACTCGCCACGACAGGGCGCGTGGTGGGTGTGTCGGTCAACTACCGGCTCGGCGCGCTGGGCGCGCTCTCGCTCTCCCAGTACGGCGGCGCCCTGGCTGAGGCCAGCAACCTCTTCCTCCAGGACGTCATCGCCGCGCTCACCTGGATCCGGCGGAACATCGCCCACTTCGGCGGCGATCCCGACAACGTCACCGTCTACGGCCACAGCGCCGGCGCCTACTCCACCTTCGGGCTGCTCGGCGCCTCCTCCGCCGACGGCCTGTACCGGCGGCTGGCCGGGTTCTCCGGCGGGCCCGCCCGCAGCATTCCGGCCTGGTGGGCCGAGGAACTCGCGCACCGGTTCGTCACCGAACTCGGCGTCGCGGGCAACCCGGAGAAACTGCTCGACCTCGACACGACCTCCCTGAGGGACGCCCTGAGCAAGGTCGCCCCGACGGATCTCGGAGTCCGGGGCGGGGTGGACAACCAGGCCACCGGCGTCGTCCTGGACCTCGGGCAGCCCGGCGCGGTGGTGCACGCCCACCCCATGGACGTCCTCGCCTCGGGCGCGCACCGCAATGTCGACGTGCTGCTGAGCATGGCCAGCGACGACATGGGCTGGTGGGTGGCGAACGACCTCGACCGGTTCGACCCGCACACCCTCGACCGCATCGTCGACGAGGTCGCGGGGTGGCGTATTTCCCGCTCTCGCGCGAAGAAGATCGTCGACGCCTACGACCAGGGCGGCCGGACCCCGGCCGAGGTCCGCGCCGCGGTCATGGCGGACTACCTCTTCGCGCTCCCGGCCGCCCGCGGCGCCCTGGCGCACGCCGCCGCGGGCGGCAACGCCCATCTCCTCATGATCGGGCCCGCCGAGGGCGCGCCCGCGGTGCACGGCACCGAGATGTACGCCCTGGTCGGCCAGGAAAAGCCGGGCCGCAGCCCCGAACAGACCGAGCGTGACACGCGTATCCGCGACATCGTCCTCGACTTCGCCACCGGCGAGCAGACCCGTCTATGGCCCGCCGTCACGGACAAACCCACCTCCGCAAGCGTCGGCAACCCGCCCTTCGAGGCCACCGCCCACTACCAGCAGGTCCTCGACCTGTGGGAGGGCATCGACCGCCCCTGACAGCCGGCGGGGGATACGGACCAGCACACCACGGGCGCGAACAGAAGAAGGAGCTCGGCATGAGCCGACCGACAGCAGCCGGCGACGCCGCACCGGCGACGATGCGGGCCGTCGTCGTCAGCCGGCCCGGCGGCCTGGACGCACTGGAGATCCAGGATGTGCCGGTGCCGGTACGCGAGCCCGGCTGGGTGCGGATCAGGGTGAAGGCGTTCGGCGTCAACGAGTCCGAGGTCTCCACCCGCAAGGGCGAGTCCGACGCGGAGGTCACCTACCCGCGCATCCCCGGCATCGAGGGCGTCGGCCTGGTCGATGACGCCGACGAGGACAGCGGACTGCGCCCGGGACAGCAGGTGGCCACCATGATGGGCAACATGGGCCGCTCCTACGACGGCGCGTACGCCCAGTACGTCACCGTCCCCGCGGCACAGGTCATCCTGTTCGAGACCACCCTGCCGTGGGACGTGGTCGGCGCCCTGCCCGAGATGTTCCAGACCGCCTACGGATCCCTGACCCGCGGCCTGGACCTCAAGGCCGGACAGACCCTGCTGATCCGCGGCGGCACCTCCACGGTCGGGCTGAGCGCGGCGGCGATGGCCAAGGACATCGGCGCCACCGTCATCTCCACCACGCGTCACGCCGGGCGTGCCGACGAACTGCGGGCCATGGGCGTCGACCATCCGATCGTGGACAACGGACACATCGCCGAGAAGGTCCAGGACCTCGCACCGCAGGGCGTGGATGCCGCGCTGGAACTGGTGGGCTGCACAGCCCTGCCGGACACCTTCGGATGCGTGCGCGTGCACGGCACCGTCTGCTTCACCGGCGCCCTGGGCGGCGCGTGGGCCATCCCCGACTTCACCCCGTTCATGATCCCCAGCGGGGTGCGGCTGACCAGCTACGCGGGCGAGGCCGGCGACCTCCCGGCCGACGTCTTCGCCCATCAACTCCAGGCCATCGCGGAGGGACGCCTCAACGTCCCGGTCGCGAAGGTCTACCACGGCCTGGAACAGGTCCGTGACGCCCAGGCCGACGTCGAGTCAGGCACCACGCCGGGCAAGCACGTCGTCGTCCTGGACGACTGAGAACTGATCGCGGGACGCGACAAGGTCATCGCACACACCGTGCGCAGTGAGTACCTCAGCCCGGCGGTGAGCGTCGCCGCTGGTCGTTGTTTCCGAAGGAGAGAACAGATGGCGGACCAGACAGCAGCAGACTTTTTCGGCGCCACGACCATCCGGCCCCCGTTGGACCCGGAGCTCGCGCCCGTCGAGGAGGCGCGGGGCGCTGTTTTTCCGGTCCTGTCGGATGCGACCCTGCCAGAGATCCGACGGCAGATCGCCGAGGGTTCTCCCGGGTTGGATTCGGAGGCTCTGACGGTGGGCGGCAGGGTGCGGGTGGAGGAGCGCCAGGTACCGGGGCCGGAAGGCGCGCCGGACATCACTCTGCTGATCCTCAGCCCCGTCGAGGACCGAGGCCCCAAGGGAGGCATCCTCAGCCTCCACGGTGGCGGGATGATCATGGGGGGACGCCGGGACCACGTGAGTCATGTCCTTCCCCATGTGATCGATGGGAGTGCGGTCGTCGTGTCGGTCGAGTACCGACTGGCGCCGGATCACCCCGATCCCGCGCCGGTCGAGGACTGCTACGCGGGGCTGGTGTGGATGGCGAAGAACGCGGCCGAGCTCGGTATCGACCCTGAGCGGCTCCTGATCGCCGGAGTCAGTGGCGGCGGCGGCCTCGCGGCGGGGACCGCGCTGCTCGCCCGCGACCGCGCCTTTCCCTCGCTCAGCCACCAGATTCTGATCTGCCCCATGCTCGACGACCGCTTCGAGACGCACAGCAGCCGCATGGTGGACCGCGAAGGCGTATGGGACCGCCACAGCAACCTGTACGCGTGGACCTCCGTGCTGGGCGAGCGGCGCGGCGGCCCGGACGTGTCGCAGTACGCCGCGCCGGCCCGCGCCGAGGACCTCAGCCGGCTGCCGCGCACCTACATCGACACCGGCTCGGCGGAGGGGTTCCGCGACGAGATCCTGACCTACGCCGGCCGCCTGTCCGAGGCGGGCGTGAGCGTCGATCTCCACATGTGGGCCGGAGGCTTCCACGGGTTCGACATGACGGTGGATCATGCGGCTGTGTCGCGCGCTTCCAGCGCGACCCGCGAGGAGTTCATCCGGCGGGCTCTTGATGCTTGATCGCCGGGCTTCGAGGCCGTCCGCGTCCTCAAGGGCGTGTTCGAGCGGGCGACACCGACGTCGTCGACCGCTACGTACGCCCCGACTACATCCAGCACAACCCACTCGCACCGGACGGCGCCGAGACGCTGAAGAATCTGGGCGTCGGCTTTCACCAGCAGCTCCCGGACGCCGAGTACGACGTCATACGGGTGATCTCCGAGGGCGACCTGGTGCTGGTCCACTCGAACGTAGTGACGACGCCGGGCGCGCGGGGCGCGGCGGTGTTCGACATCTTCCGCTTCCAGGACGGGAAGATCGCCGAGCACTGGGACGTGAGCCAGAACGTGCCGGAGACCTCCGCGAACGACAACACCTTGTTCTAGGCGCTGTTTCTCGGATCTCCTGACGTGAGTGGGGTGTTGGGGCAGGCTGGCGGTATGGGCCGTGGGGATCTGACGAATGCGGAGTGGGATC
>NZ_JBEXEX010000014.1:0-170505 GCF_040606445.1 Streptomyces sp. NPDC005408
CCGGGCGGATTACCGCAGGTGGGAGCGGTCGACGGCGATGGAGCTGTGGCAGATGGACATTGTCGGGGGTGTCCTGCTGGCGGACGGCAGCGAGTGCAAGATGGTCACCGGGATCGATGACCACTCCCGGTTCATGGTGATCGCGAAGGTGGTGCAGCGGGCCACGGCCCGGGCGGTGTGTCTGGCCTTCGGCGAGGCGCTGTTGCGGTTCGGAGTGCCCGGCGAGGTGCTGACGGACAACGGCAAGCAGTTCACCGCCCGCTTCGGCTCCGGCAAGCCGGGAGAGACGATGTTCGACCGGATCTGCCGGGAGAACGGCATCGCGCACCGGCTGACGAAGCCGCAGTCCCCGACGACCACGGGGAAGATCGAACGCTTCCATCAGACTCTGCGGCGTGAACTCCTCGACGGCCATGAACCGTTCGTCGACCTGGCCACGGCGCAGGCGGTGGTGGATGCCTGGCTGGAGGACTACAACCGGATGCGGCCGCATCAGTCCCTGGACATGGCCGTCCCGGGCAGCCGGTTCGTTCCCCGGCCGCGGTCCGAGCAGGATGCGCTGCCGGTGGTCCTGCCCGCCCGCCTCGACCCGGTCCCGAATCCGGATGTCCCAGTGCCTCCGGCCGAGCCGGTTTCCTGGCCGATGGCCGAGGGTGAGGTCGGCGCGATCGAGCTGGAGCGGGTGGTTCCCGCGTCGGGGAACCTGAGCCTGCGTGGGCAGCAGATCTGGTTCGGCCCGGCTCTGGCGGGCACCACGGTGACCCTGCGGATCGACGTGAACCGGCTGCACGTTCTTATCGGCGGCGGCCGGCACAAGACGCTGCCCTCGAAGCTGTCCGGCCGGGATCTCAAAGCCCTGCTGGCAGGCGGGGGCGCCCGACCTGCTGGACCCTGGGCGGACGACCCCGGCCCGGCGAAGGACACGAAGGGGGCGGTGGAGGTGGACCGGACCGTCAACGCGGTCGGCTACGTCGGCCTGGGCGGTGACAAGGTCCTGGTCGGCTGGCCGTTCGCCGGACAGCGGGTCACCCTCCGGCTCGACGGGAAAGTCCTGCAGGTCCTGGACGAGCAGCGTGTTCTGCAGGCCACCCTGCCCAGCCCTCTGCCGCCCTCGGCCTGCGGGCGCCTGCAGGGTGCTCGTCCGGCCGGGCCGGCACCGCTGCTGCCTCCGCCCGGTGAGCAGATCGCCGAGCGGACGGTCAGCAGCGTCGGCGGCTTCATGGTCGCCGGACAGCGCGTCCAACTCGGCCGCGGCTATGCCCACCAGATCGTCACCGCCCACCTGGACGAGAAATCGATCCGGGTCTTTCACGGCAGCGAGTTGATCACCACCGTCCCGCGTGTCACCAGGAAGGAGGTGGTGGTCCGCAAGTCCGGCGAACACAATCGCCGGAAGATCGTCTAGGGAAGACGTCAAGCATCACCCGACGCCAACCCGTCAACCATCAACTGAGACTCGACACGGCCCGTCGGCGGGCTGTCAGTTGCGGACGGCGCGGAGTGTGCGGGGGCTGTCGGCGGTGATGCGGTAGGTGAGTTGGGCCTGGCTGCCGTTGGCGCGGAGCTCTTCGAGGATGAGGGGCTGGTGGTCGGTGCCGTGGGTGACGCGCATCGTGTGGATGACCGGTGTGGCGTCGGGCAGATCCAGGGCGCTGCGCTCGTCGGCCTGGGGCATACGGGCGCGTACGGTCTCGGACCAGGTGAGTTTGTGCCCGGCCGCGGTGAGAGCGGCGTAGATGTCCTCCAGCGCGGTGTCTGGGGCGTCGGCGAGGGGCGGTGCGTTCTCGGCGGTGGCGAACGGGATCAGCACGCGGTGCAGTGCGCGGGCTCCGGTGGCCGGGTCGATCAGGACGCGGTCGACGCCGAACAGCGCTTCACCCTCGCCGAGTTCGAGCAGCGGGCCTGTCGTGGCAGTGGTCTCGGTCCGGTACACGGTCGGCTCGTGCGGCTGCTCCCACGGGGTATGACCGGGAGCGAATTTCTTACCGGTGCGGGTGATCGACCGGTCGATGGTGAGGGGCGGCGTCGGGGTGCCCTTCACGAAGCTGCCCTTGCCGTGCCGCACTTCGATGAGCCCTTCCGACCGGAGTGCCGCAATCGCGTTGCGCACCGTTGGCCGGCTGACCTCGTAGCGCTCGATGAGCTGGGCCTCGGAGGGGAGCGGGGTGCCGGGCGGGAAGTCGCCGTCCATGATGCCTTGCCGGATAGCGGCGGCGACCTGCTGGTACAGCGGTCCGGGGCGCTCGATGCCTGCCATGTCTGGGGCCTTCCGCTCGTGGGCGCGCGCTGGGTAGCGGGCGGCTGACGCCCGTCGTGTTACGTCACTCGTCAGCATAAGCGCTTGCCTTCTCGCGTCAAGACATGCATGGTTGTCACTCGTAAGGACGAGTGACGTCAGAGGGAGCCTGACGTCTGGATGGCCAAGGAGGCCGACTACCTATGCAGTCCATACCTGTGGACACATCCCGGCTGGGCGTACTGCGGTGCGCTGTCGAGCCGGAAGCGAAGGTCAGCAACTTCGAGACGAAGGAGGTGAAGAAGGACCGGGACGGCAACACGATCTACACCGTCGCCGTCATGGTCCGTCAGGAGGGACGCCGGGTCTCGGTGATCGAGATTTCGGTGACCGGTGAGCCGAAGGGCGTCACGGAGGGCACGGAGGTCAGGGTCACGGGCCTGGAGGCGTTTGCCTGGGCGATGGGAGAACGGCACGGGATCAGCTTCCGTGCCGCCGCCATCACCCCCGTACCGAGCGGTGGCGGGTCGGGAACTGCCCCTGCCGGTAAGGCGGGTGGCGCCTGATGGGACCGATTCTGCTCGCCTTTGCGCTCGCCGCGCTCGCGTGGTTACTTCTCGCCGGGTCCGCGCTGCGGGAGCGACACCCGGTGTGGTTCTGGTACCTCACCGGCTACCCGATCACCGCGGTGCGGGTGCTGGTCACCTGGCGCAGGTTCGCGCAGTTCAACGGGCTCACCGTCACCCACAGGCCCTCCCGCCGGCTGCTGGGGGACCTGGAAGTACGGGGTGAGCCGGTGCGCCCCAGCGCCCCGCGCATCTCCTTCCCCCGCGCCACACCGACCGGCCTGTCTCTGGTGGTGAGGCTGCATCCGGGGCAAACGCCGGGACCGTTCATCGCGGCAGCCGACGCACTGATGCACGCCTGGCGCATGCACGGAGTGCGGGTGACGTCCCCGGAGCGGGGAACTGTCCTGATCACGGCCATCGCTCGGGATCCGCTGGAACGCCCCGAACTTGTCTCGGCCCCATCTGAACTGCTCTGCGCGCTGGTCGGTGTTCTGGAGTCGGGCGGGGCCTGGGTGATGAACCTCCGCGTGGTGCCGCACTGGCTGATCACCGGTGCGACCCAGTCGGGCAAGTCCACGCTCCTTGCCCGGCTGGTGACCCAGCTCGCCCCGCAACAGGTGGCTTTGGTCGGCATCGACTGCAAGGGCGGCATGGAACTGGGGCTGTTCGGTGATCGCCTGACCGCGCTGACCACCAACCGGCGTGAGGCGGTGGCCGTCCTCGGCGCGCTCGTGGCCGACCTCCAGGACCGGATGCGCGTCTGCCGCCAAGCCGGGGCCCGCTCGATTTGGGAGCTGCCCCACACCGAGCGACCGGTGCCCGTCGTCGTCATCGTCGATGAACTCGCCGAGCTCTACCTCACGGACGGCACGAGGGAAGGCAAGGCGGAAGCCGAGCAGTGCTCCACCTACCTCTTGCGCCTGGGACAGCTCGGCGCAGCTCTCGGCGTGCATCTCGTCGTCGCCGGGCAACGCGTCGGCTCCGACCTCGGCCCCGGGGTGACCGCCCTGCGCGCCCAGCTGGCGGGACGGATCTGCCACCGCGTCAACGACCCCGCCACCGCAGAAATGACCCTGGGCGACCTCAACAAGGACGCCGTCACTGTTGCCCAGTCCATCACCGCGCAGGAAAGGGGCGTGGCCGTCTGCACCGGCACCGAAGGCGGCTGGGACCGAGCCCGCTCCCACCTCACCACCACCGAAGAGGCCCGCAAGACCGCCTCTGCCTACGCGGGGATGACGCCCGAACTGCCCTGTGTGGACCAGGCCCTCAAGGCCTCGGAAGGGACTGAGATCCATGACTGAGGAAGCGGCGATTCCGTTTGCGCTGGTCTTCGGGATCATCACAGTCCTCCTGGTCCGCTCCCGCGACGTGAAGGCGTGGGAAGCCGTGATGGTCGGCCTGTTCGGGCTCTACCTCGGACAGACCCCGGTCATCTTCACCGTCGACAGTCTCGTGACCTGGATCCTCTCCGGGTTCACCCACACCTGACAGGGGGGCCGTATGCCGATGCGTCGCGTGCGCTGCCCCGTCTGCAAGGGCGAGCGCTACCGCAAGACCCGCACCGGACACCGGCGGCGCTGCCGCTGCTGCCGGGGCGCCGGAACCATCCGCTGACCCGACCGGTCAGCCAGCGCACCGAACGACAGGGAGTGATCGCCATGGAGACAGCCCACCCACCATCCGTCCGTGCCGCTTCGGCGGCCCAACCGGGGAGGTCCCCACCATCACCGCCGAGATCACCTCGGCTGACAGACGCGCCGTGCTCGACCGCGCGGCGCGTCTGCGTCAGCTCACCGAAGTCGACCGCGACATCATCCGCCTCGCCCAAGACCCGCAGTTTGATCGCTGGCTGGAACAGATCACCGCCACCGGCGGCTGCGCCCACCCCATCCACCTCACCGGCGCCACCACCGTCCGCGACACGCACAGCGGCGAGATCCTGCACCACTACGACACAACCGGAGAACCGGGCGAACGGCTCCTGGTCCGCTGCCGCAACCGGCGCGCCACCGTCTGCCCGCCCTGCTCCCGCCTCCACGCCGGAGACACCTTCCACCTCGTGCGCGCCGGACTCCTCGGCGGCAAGAGCGTCCCCGACGACGTACGCGAGCGTCCGCGGCTCTTCGTCACCCTCACCGCTCCCGGCTTCGGCCCCGTCCACCACATCACCGAAGGGGACGAGCGCTGCCGCCCCCGCCGCGCTGCCGGGCACTGCGAGCACGGTCGGTCCATCGGCTGCCCGGCACGGCACACCGACACAGAGCCCCTCGTCGGCCAGCCGCTGTGCCCCGACTGCTACGACTACCCCGGCCACGTCCTGTGGCACGCCCATGCGGGGGAGCTCTGGGCCCGCTTTACCCGAGGCGTGCGCCGGGCGCTGGCCTCGGCCGCCGGGATCGCCCAGACCCGCTTCCCCGACCACGCCCGGCTCTCCTTCGCCAAAGTCGCCGAATACCAACGACGAGCCGCCATCCACGTCCACGCCGTCGTGCGCCTCGACGGCCCGGCCAGCCCCCACGACCCGCCCCCGCCCTGGGGAACCGCCGATGCGCTCACCGCCGCCGTACACACTGCCGCGCGCGCCGTCACGGTCCACAGCCCCTACAGCCCGGCCATCGGCGAACATGCCATGCGCTGGGGAGCCCAGCTCGACGCCCGACCGCTGCGCGCCTTCGGCGACGCCCACGGACTGGCAGATGAAGCGGTCGCCGCGTACGTGGCCAAGTACGTCACCAAGGGAGCCGCCGACACAGCCGCCGGCACCGACCACCGACTCACCTCCGCCGACGACATCGAAACCGCTCCGGTCTCACCGCACCTGCGATCCCTCATGCGCGCCTGCTGGCGACTCGGCGACCTGCCGGAATTCGCGCCCCTGCGGCTCCGGGCCTGGGCCCACACCCTCGGATATCGAGGCCACATCCTCACCAAATCCCGCGCCTACTCCACCACCTACGCCACCCTGCGCGCCGAACGCGCCCACCACGAACGCACCGCCGCCGCGACCGACCTGCCCAACGACTCCGCTGCGATCACCGACGCGCACTGGCGCTACATCACCTCCGGCCACACCCCCGGCGCAGCACTCATCGCCGCAGGCGTCGCTGAAGACCTGATGCGCAACCGCGAGATCTCGGGCGAGGAGTTGGGTGCCCCGGGGAGGTGGCGCATCAATGGCAGTGCGCCGTGACCCTGCGGCCGAGCGCGAGCGGCACCTGGAACGCGTCTGCGCTCGCTTTCCAACCAGGATCAGCCCGGAGGGAGCGCGACGCCTTGCGCGGCTCCTCCGGCCTCCCGTGGCCGACTCACCAAGGTGACAGGGGTTGGGGACTTCGTGCTTGAAGTCCCCAACCCCTGCCCACGTCGTCGCCCTCAGATCGGGTTGGGGTCGATGTCCACGCGGCCGAAGTCGAAATACCGCCCCTTCGTGGTCGGTTCATCGATGATCACGGCGTTGAAGAGGAACCGCAGGACGGCGTTCAGCCGGTCGTACTCTTCAGCCTTCACAAGCTCGCGCCAGTTGCGCCGGGCGTCTGGACCGACGAGGCCTCGGAGCACTTCGACTGCCGGTCGCACGACGAGTTTGCGCTCAACCTTCGAGATCCGTTCCTCGACTGTCCTCCTCATTGCGCGGTACTCGTGCGTCCTCAGTTCTCTCTTGTCCCACATGTCTTTGAGCTCGGCGAGCTCTCCGCGGTCGCCCTCGATTGCCGCTCGATCTTCCTCCGACAGGACAGCGGCGCTCTCCTGACCAGTCACGTCCAACCGCTCAAGAAGCTTGATCGCAGCATCACTCACGAACTTCTCAAGCGGTGCGCAGCTGGCGGAGCGGCCGCAGCGGTTCGAGTCCGACCGCGCCGCGCGGTTGCACAAGTACTTGCCGCCGCTTCCGCCCATCCGGTTGCCGCATCTCTTGCACACGACCAGCCCGCGGAGAATGTACGGGTGCTTGGGCGCGTACTTGCCCCAGCTCGCTGCGGTGCGGTAGCTGCGCCGCTCTTGCACCTCGTCCCATGTGCCCCGAGGGATGATCGCCGGCCATTCGCCCTGGCCCAGCTCTTCCCCGCGGAACACGCGAATTCCAGCGACGTGGCGACTGGCCAAGATCGCCCGGACGTTGAAGCTGTTCCACCCTTTGCCCAGCGCGGTCGGCTTCTTGCGCTTGTTGAGATCTGTCGCGATGGCCGTGGTCGACTCCCCATCGAGGTACCGGGAGAAAATCTCGCGCACGATCTCGGCATCTGCGGGAATGATGGCCGTGCCGCTCTTGTCGTAGCCGTACCGCCGCTTCCCGGTGTGCGGCTTGCCGTCCTGGGCGCGGTCGATCAGTGCGTCTTTGAGTCGTCG
The DNA here is from genome assembly GCF_040606445.1 of Streptomyces sp. NPDC005408. Taxonomy (NCBI): domain Bacteria; kingdom Bacillati; phylum Actinomycetota; class Actinomycetes; order Kitasatosporales; family Streptomycetaceae; genus Streptomyces; species Streptomyces sp. NPDC005408. Next base: position 7,156 of record NZ_JBEXEX010000014.1, read on the forward strand.
GGAGGTGTCGTCGCTGGACCTGCAAGCGTGCGCCACCTCGATGCGCAGAAAGAACCGGTCGTCGGGGTCGGCAAGATCCCGTTGGTTGGCCTGACCGTGCAGGTTGATGCTGTTGTCGTCCGCGATCTGGAGAAGCTCCTCAAGATCGCGCGGCTGCCTCATCAGCCGGTCCGGGTGGTACGTCAGGATGTGCCGGACGGCTCCGGACCGTGCGGCATCGAGTAGGGCATCCCACCCCTTCCGCTTCCGGTTGCGCTGCCACGCCGATCGGTTGTTGTCCACGAAGACCATGTGCTGATCGACCGTCACACCGAGCCGCTGCGCGATGTCACGGCAGATACGCTCTTGTCGGTCGACACCGGTTTGATCGTCGTCGTTGACGTGCGAAATCCGGCAGTAGATCGCCGCCGGTTCCCCTGTCCAGTCGGTGCGACTGCGTTTGTCTCGCTGCGACCCGGCTATTCGGGCCAGCCTGCGGAGCCGTTCCGAGTCGTTCTTGACCTGCGAATCCTCGTTGACCGGGTCCATGAGAAAAGGTTATGAAGAAGGTATGACTAGCCTCAAGTCCAAGCTCAAGGAAGACCTCACCGCCGCCATCAGGGCGCGCGACGAACTGCGCTCGTCCACGCTCCGGCTGACCCTCACCGCGATCACTAAGGAGGAGGTCGGCGGCAAGACGGCGCGCGAGCTCTCCGACGACGAGGTGCAGAAGGTGATCGCCAAGGAAGCGAAGAAGCGCCGCGAGGCGGCTGAGGCATTCACGCAGGGTGGTCGGACCGAGTCGGCCGAGCGGGAGAAGGCCGAGGGCGAGCTGCTCGACGCGTACCTGCCCAAGCAGCTGACCGACGACGAGCTGGGCGCGATCGTGGCGCAGGCCGTCGAGGAGGCGAAGGCCGCCGGCGCCGAGGGCCCGCGTGCCATGGGTGCGGTCATGAAGATCGTGAACCCGAAGGTGGCCGGGCGCGCGGACGGTGGCCGGGTGGCCGCCGCGGTGAAGCAGCTGCTCGCGGGCTGAGCAGCACGCAGCAGCACAGAGCAGCATCTGAACGAGGTACGACTGAGGGGACCCGGCCGTCCGGCCGGGTCCCCTCAGTCATGCCCCTCGTACGCGACTCCTACGGGAAGCCCCCGCCGGTCCCGCCGTTGTTCCCCTGCCCGCGGCTGTTCCCGCCGCCGATCAGGTCCGGCGGGATCGAGATACCGGGGAAGGGAGTCTGCCCGCCGTTGCCCTGGCCCCGGTTGTCACCGGGCTTGCCGTCCTCGTCCGGCTTCTCGGGCTTCTCCTTCGGCGGGTCCGGGATCGGGACGCTGACGAACGGGGGAGCTTCCAGCCCCTCCAGCGCTCCGGTCATCGCGTCCCGCCAGATCGGTCCGGGGACCTGACCGCCGAAGACCTTGTCCTGGTACTCGCCGCCGATGTAGATGTGCTCCATCTTCACCTGCTGGGTGGGGCTGCCGACCCAGACGGCGCCGGACAGGTTCGGGGTGTAGCCGACGAACCAGGCGTTCTTGCGGCCGTCGGTCGTACCCGTCTTGCCTGCGTTGTCACGGTTCTGGAGACCGGCCTGCTGGCCCGTACCGGAGTCGATCACTCCGCGCAGCAGGGTGTTGATCGTGTCCGCGGTCCGCTCGGACATGACCTTGCCGCAGGTGGACTTCGGGACCTCGAGGCTCTTGCGGTCGGCCGTAGTGATCGACTCGATCGCGGTCGGGGTGCAGTACGTGCCCCGGTTGGCGAAGGTCGCGTACGCGTTGGCCATGGTCAGCGGCGAGATACCGGTGGAGCCCAGGGTGAGTGGCGAGGGCTCCTCGGGCAGCTTCTTGCCGTTGCCCTGCACCACTCCGAGCTTCTGGGTCATCTCCATGACCGGGCAGAGGCCGATGTCGCCGATCATCTGCACGAAGTAGGTGTTGACCGACTTCGCCATCGCCTCCTTGAGGGCGTACGGACCGACCTCCTTCTCGTTCTCGTTCTTGAGACGCTGGTTGCCGATGTTGACCCACGGCTTTCCGCTGCAGGTTGCCACCTGGGAGGGGTACGGCATCTCGTACGGCGCCGGATACATCTGCGTCGGCGGCTTGCCCTGCTCTATGGCCGCCGCGGCCACGAACGGCTTGAAGGTCGAGCCGACCGGGAAGCCGTAGTTCGACCCGCCCACGCCCTGGTTGACCGAGTAGTTGATCTGGGTCTCGGTCTTTCCGAAGCCGTACGGCCTGGACTGGCCCATCGCCATGATCTTGCCGGTGCCGGGCTGGACCATGGTCACGGCGGAGGCGACATCGTCCGTCTGGTAGACGTGTTCCTTGATCGATTTCTGCGCCGACTTCTGGGCCTTCGGGTCCAGCGTCGTCTTGATCGTCAGGCCGCCCTGGTTCCAGACCTTGGCCCGGTCCTCCTTGGTCTTGCCGAAGACCGGGTCGGACAGGAACACCTCGCGTACATAGTCGCAGAAGAAGCCCGAGCCGTTGACGGCCGTGATGCAGCCGTTCTTCGGCTTGCTGACCTTCAGCTTGATGGGCGCTTCCTTCGCCTTGTCCGCCTCGGCCTGCGTGATGTCGCGGACGTCGGCCATGCGCTGCAGCACGGTGTTGCGACGCTTGGTCGCTTCCTGTGTGTCGTTGACCGGGTCGTAGCGGCTGGGGGACTGCACGATGCCCGCGAGCATCGCTGCCTCCTCCAGCTTCAGGTCCTTGGCCGACTTGGAGAAGTAGCGCTGCGACGCCGCCTCGATGCCGTACGCCTGCTGCCCGAAGAAGGTGATGTTGAGGTAGTTCTCCAGGATCTTCTTCTTGCCCAGCTCTTCCTCGACCTGGATCGCGTACTTGAGCTCCTGGATCTTGCGGCCGATCGTCTGCTGGGTGGCCTGGGCGACCTTGTCGGGGTCGTCGCCCGCCTCCTCGACGAAGACGTTCTTCACGTACTGCTGGGTCAGGGTCGAGGCGCCCTGGGAGACGCCGCCCGACTGGGCGTTGCGGTTGAGCGCGCGCAGGACGCCCTTGAGGTCGATCGCGCCGTGCTCGTAGAAGCGCGAGTCCTCGATCGCGACGATCGCCTTCTGTATGTACGGGGAGATGTCCTTGAGCGACACCACCGTGCGGTCGCGGGAGTAGACCGTGGCGATCGGCCCGCCCTGCGAGTCCAGGATCGTGGTGCGCTGACTCAGCGGCGGGGTCTTGAGGTTGGCGGGGATGTCGTCGAATCCCTTGACCGTTCCCTTGGCCGCGAGCCCCAGCGCCCCGAAGGCGGGCAGGGCGATGCCGGCCAGCACTGCTCCGGAGAGCACACTGACGCCGAGGAACTTGGCGGCCTGCTGGGTCCCGGTCAGACCTCCGCCGGAGCGCTTCTGTGGCATGGGGGCAGCCTACGTTCTCATTCGCCGGACACACGTATATGCCTTGGCCTAAGCTGCTCACAACTGTCACAGCAGTGCGGTTCTGCATCAAGGCCTTCCACTACTCCCGCTGTACCCGAACCTGGCGGGCCGCTGCCCGAATCCGCCTCATGCGTCGTCCAACGTCCGTTGTGACTCAACTAACCTATCCCGTTTTGTCGGGATAGTGACATATGCCCCCGGCTCACTCCCCTGGGTGATCTGCCGCGTACGCATAGTCCGTTCGGGCCATTCAAGATTGGGCCCGAAGGGGGTGTTGCGCTGTGCCCACCTTCCGTAACGTCCTCAACTGGCAGCGGTGAATATGCCGCTGCCGCCGTGGGGGAGCCTCGATTCGGGAGAGGACGGCGCCGGCATGGGCTGGGTAACCGACTGGAGTGCGCAGGCAGCCTGCCGCACTACCGATCCGGATGAACTGTTCGTACAAGGGGCAGCGCAGAACAGGGCCAAGGCGGTGTGCACCGGTTGCCCGGTGCGGACCGAGTGCCTGGCCGATGCGCTCGACAATCGCGTCGAGTTCGGCGTCTGGGGTGGAATGACCGAGCGGGAACGGCGCGCACTGCTGCGCAGGCGTCCCACGGTCACCTCCTGGCGCAGACTGCTCGAGACCGCGCGTACGGAGTACGAGCGCAGCGCGGGCATCCTGCCCGTGGGCCTCGACGACGACGAGACATACGAGACGTACGCAGCGGTGGGCTAGCCCACCGCTGTTTGTTTACACAGCTCCGGCCGGAGCAGAACCGCCGGTCGCGAGCCGGTCACCGATGGCCCGCAGGCCGGCGAGATCGTGTACATCGCCGGGCAGGGCGGGCACTTGGGCCACCGCCACTTCGGGGTGGAGCGCGGTGAAGCGGTCGCGCGTGCGCTGTTCGCGCGCGAGCACCTGCATCCGTTCGGCGTGCAGGCGCAGCAGACCCGCCGTCAGCTGTTCTGTGGTGTGGTCCGCGGGGGTGTGTTCCTCGTCGGTGTCGTCCACAGGGGTGTCGTCCACGGGCTGGGATTCGGGAGAGGTGGCCGCGGCGTCACGAACACCAGTCTTCCCGGACCTCTGATCCACAATGCGGCCCTCGTCAAGATTTTCTGCGGCGGCAAGTGCCCGCTCGGCCGACAGACGGGCGGCGCCGCTGCCATGGACCCGGTTGAGCACCAGACCGGCCAGCGGCATCTCCTCCGCCGCCAGCCGCTCCACGAAGTAGGCGGCCTCCCGCAGCGCGTCCCGCTCCGGCGCCGCGACCACGAGGAAGGCCGTGCCGGGGGCCTGCAGCAGCCGGTAGGTGGCATCGGCCCGGGTACGGAAGCCGCCGAACATGGTGTCCATCGCGGCAACGAAGGTCTGTACGTCACGCAGGAGTTGACCGCCGAGCAGCTTGCCGAGCGTCCCCGTCATCATCGACATGCCGACATTGAGGAACTTCATCCCAGCCCGGCCGCCCATCTTCGCCGGCGCCATCAGCAGCTTGATGAACTTCCCGTCCAGGAAGGACCCGAGGCGTCCAGGTGCGTCGAGGAAGTCCAGCGCCGAGCGCGAGGGCGGAGTGTCGACGACGATCAGGTCCCATTCGTCGCGGGCGCGCAGCTGCCCCAGCTTCTCCATCGCCATGTATTCCTGCGTGCCCGCGAAACCGGCCGACAGGGACTGGTAGAAGGGGTTCTCCAGGATCGCGCGGGCCCGCTCGGCGTCCGCGTGTGCCTCGACGATCTCGTCGAAGGTCCGCTTCATGTCGAGCATCATGGCGTGGAGTTCTCCCTCGCCGTCGATGCCCTTGACCCGGCGAGGGGTGTTGTCCAGGGAGTCGATGCCCATGGACTGGGCGAGCCTGCGGGCCGGGTCGATGGTCAGGACGACGACCTTGCGGCCGCGCTCTGCCGCCCGTACGCCGAGGGCCGCGGCCGTCGTGGTCTTGCCGACGCCTCCGGCGCCGCAGCACACGATGATGCGGGTCGCGGGGTCGTCGATCAGCGGGTCGACTTCGAGAGGGGCCGCCGCGTCCAGGGTCATGAGTCGGTCCCTTGCTTCCGCAGTTCCTTCGACAGCCGGTAGAGCCCCGCGAGGTCGACTCCCTCGCTCAGCAGGGGGAGTTCGTACGTCGGCAGGCCGAGGCCGGTCAGTGCCGCGCGCTGCTCGCGCTCCAGCTCCACGCGCTGGGCGTGGTCGGCGGCCTGCTCGAGGAGCGGGGTCACGAGTTTCGCCGATCCGCTGACGCCTGCTGTGGTGAGCACCTTGGCGATGTCCGCGCGCCGGTCGCCCGCGGCGTCGCGCACCGCCTCCTCGTCGAGGATGTGGGGGCGCACCATGTTCACGATCACCTTGCCGACGGGGAGGTCGGCGGCGCGCAGCTCGGCGATGCCGTCCGCGGTCTCCTGGACGGGCATCTCCTCGAGCAGCGTCACCAGATGGACCGCGGTCTCGGGGGACTTGAGTACGCGCATCACGGCCTGGGCCTGATTGTGTATCGGGCCGAACTTGGCCAGGCCCGCCACCTCGTCGTTGACATTCAGGAAGCGTGTGATGCGGCCGGTGGGCGGGGCGTCCATCACCACGTAGTCGTAGACGTACGGGCCCTGCTTGGTCCTGCGGCGTACGGCTTCGCAGGCCTTGCCGGTCAGCAGTACGTCCCGGACACCGGGCGCGATGGTCGTCGCGAAGTCGATCGCGCCGAGCTTCTTGAGCGCGCGGCCCGCGGTGCCCAGCTTGTAGAACATCTGGAGGTAGTCGAGGAGCGCGCGCTCGGCGTCGATGGCCACCGCGAACACCTCGCCGCCGCCCGACGAGACGGCGATCTTCCGCTCCTCGTACGGAAGAGCCTCCGTCTCGAAGAGCTGTGCGATGCCCTGTCTGCCCTCGACCTCGACAAGGAGAGTGCGCTTTCCCTCGGTTGCGAGGGCCAGCGCGAGGGCGGCGGCGACCGTCGTCTTACCGGTACCGCCCTTGCCGCTGACGACCTGAAGCCTGCTCACGTATTCGAGACTAACCAGTCGGGCTGCGGCCTACGCACGAAGGTGCCTTCGGGCTGTGCGGGAGGCTGCCCGCGGGCTGCTTCACAAGGCCGGCGGCCGGTGCGGCTACAGTCGGCTCCATGACCAAGTGGGAATACGCGACCGTGCCCCTTCTCGTGCACGCGACCAAGCAGATTCTGGACACCTGGGGCGAGGACGGCTGGGAGCTCGTCCAGGTCGTTCCCGGGCCGAACAACCCCGAGCAGCTCGTGGCGTACCTGAAGCGGGAGAAGCAGGCATGAGCGGCGTTGTCGAGGCGAAGCTCGCCGAGCTCGGGCTGACGCTGCCGGAGGTCGTGCCGCCGCTGGCCGCGTACCAGCCGGCCGTGATTTCGGGTGCGTACGTCTACACCGCGGGCCAGCTCCCGATGGTGGAGGGCAAGCTTCCGGTCACCGGCAAGGTGGGCGCCGAGGTCACCCCCGAGGAGGCCAAGGAGCTTGCGCGCACCTGTGGGCTGAACGCGCTGGCCGCCGTGAAATCGGTCGTCGGCGACCTGGACCGTATTGCCCGTGTCGTGAAGGTTGTCGGCTTTGTCGCATCGGCTGCCGACTTCACCGGCCAGCCCGCCGTGCTCAACGGCACCAGTGAGCTGCTCGGTGCGGTGTTCGGCGACAAGGGTGTGCACGCGCGCAGTGCGGTCGGCGTCGCGGTGCTGCCGCTGGACGCTCCGGTCGAGGTCGAGATCCAGGTGGAGCTCGTCCAGGGCTGATGCGCCATCCAGGACTGGGCGACCGTGCAGGACTGACTGATCGTTCAGCACGGAGTTGAGCTTGTACGGAGCCGAAGCTCCTGGTCAAGCGCCATATGAGGCCCTGTGTCCGCCGGTTTTTCGGCAGATGCGGGGCCTCGCTCGTCTTTGGTAATCCCTTGCATATCTCTTGACGTGGACGCGTCGACGGGTGTGACCTGTCCACGGTTAGGAACGTTTCCTAACCATCTGAACGCAGGAGGGATCCGTGGCACCAACCCCCCGCCGGTCGCGCAGATCGGTCGGCGCTGCCCTCGTGGCCGCGGCCACCGCAGCGTTAACCGTGGCCCTTCCGGCCCTGAGCAATGCCGAGCCCGCCGCCCGAACGACCGTGAGCGCCGCCCCCGTCCGCTACGAAGCAGAAACGGCGACCATCTCCCAGGGCGTCGCCGAGTCCAACCACCTCGGCTTCTCCGGCACCGGCTTCGTCAACTACACCAATGTCGCCGGCGGCTATGTGGAGTTCACTGTCGACGCCCCCGCCGCGGGCACCGCCACCCTGGCGCTCGGCTTCGCCAACGGCACCACCGGCAACCGCCCCCTGGACATATCGGTCAACGGAGCAGCGGCCGCAGCCAATCTGCCCTTCCAGCCCACCGGCGCCTGGACCACCTGGTCCACAGCGACCACCACGGTCACGCTCAAGGCGGGCGCCAACACCATCCGGGCCACAGCAACCGCCGCAGAAGGCGGCCCCAACCTGGACTTCATCGACGTCACTCCCGCCGACGTCCAGGCAGGCACGGACTACGAGGCCGAGTCCGGGACGATCTCCCAGGGCGCCGTCGAGTCCAACCACGCCGGCTACTCCGGCACCGGCTTCGTCAACTTCCAGGCCGTGACAGGCTCGTACGTCGAATTCACCGTCGACTCCGCGCAGGCATCCAACGCCACGCTGGACTTCCGCTACGCCAACGGCTCCACCGCGAGCCGCCCGATGGACATCCTGGTCAACGGCACCTCCGTCGCCGACGACCTCGCGTTCCCCGTCACCGGCGCCTGGACCACCTGGAAGACCGTCACCGCCAACGCGGCCCTCAAGGCGGGCTCCAACAAGATCCGCGCCCTCACCGCCAATGGCGACGGCCCCAACCTGGACAAGCTGACCGTCACCGCGAGCGGCCCGGCCGACACCGAGAAGCCGACCCCGCCCGCCAACCTCCGCAAGGACAAAGAGCCGACGGCGTCCACCGTCTCGCTGGCCTGGGACGCGTCCACGGACAACGTCAAGGTCACCGCGTACGACATCTACCAGCACGGCCAGCTGATGAAGAGCGTCGACGGCAGCACGCTCGCCGCCACGGTGGATGGCCTCAACCCTGAGACCTCGTACGACTGGACGGTCTTCGCCCGTGACGCCGCCGGCAATGTCTCGGCCGCGAGCAACGCCGTCACCATCGCCACACTGCCCGCCCCGCCGGACAACGAGGCGCCGAGCATCCCGGGCAATCTGCGCTCCACCGGCAAGACCGCGACCAGCGTCGACCTCGCGTGGAACCCCTCCACGGACAATGTGAAGGTCACCGGGTACGACATCTACCGCGACGGCGCGGCCGCCGGGACCTCCGACTCCACGTCGACGACCATCGCGGGTCTGAAGGCCAACACCGCGTACAAGTTCAAGGTCAGGGCCTTCGACCTGAAGGGCAACAAGTCCGACTTCAGCCCGGAGATCACCGTCACGACCGGCGGCAGCCAGCCCGGCGGCGTCCCCGACCCCGGCACCGTCTCCACGCTCGCCAGCGGCGTGGACGTGGCCTGGGGCCTGGGCTTCCTCCCCGACGGCTCCGGCATCTACACCGAGCGGAACACCTTCAACGTCTACAAGCTGACCAAGTCGGGCCAGAAGACGCTGATCGGCAAGGTCCCCAACGCCGTGACCACGGGCGGCGAGGGCGGACTGCTCGGCATCGAGATCAGCCCCAGCTTCAACACCGACCACTACCTCTACTTCACCCACACCGCGTCCGAGGGCAACCGCATCGTGCGGATGAAGTACGAGAACAACGCGCTCAGCGACTACAAGATCCTGCTCCAGGGCATGGAGAAGAGCCGCTTCCACAACGGCGGACGGCTGCGCTTCGGCCCCGACGGCAAGCTGTACGCCTCGATGGGCGACGCCCAGAGCGGCAGCCGGGCACAGGACAAGAACTCCCTCAACGGCAAGATCCTGCGCATCAACCCGGACGGCACCATCCCGTCGGACAATCCGTTCGGCAACGCCGTCTGGTCGCTCGGCCACCGCAACCCGCAGGGTCTCGACTTCGACTCCCAGGGACGGCTGTGGCAGGCGGAGTTCGGCAACAGCAACATGGACGAGGTCAACCTCATCCAGAAGGGCGGCAACTACGGCTGGCCCAACTGTGAGGGAACCAGCGGCAGTTGCTCCGGCTACATCGCACCGAAGAAGACCTGGCCCACGTCATCGGCCTCACCCAGCGGCCTGACCATCATCAACGACTACGTCTTCGTCGCCACCACCGTCGGCCAGCGCGTCTACCGGCTGCGCATCGACGCGAGCTCGAACCTGGTGGACCAGAAGACGTACTTCCAGGGGACCTACGACCGGCTGCGCACCGTCGAGGTCGACCACGACGGCGACATCTGGCTCACCACGTCGACCGACAAGGACGGCACGGCGGGCAACGACCGGGTCCTGTTGATCGACATCGTCTACTCGGGAGGCAATCCGCAGCCCGGCGAGTTCAAGCTGACCAGCGGCGCCTTCAACGACAACGCCACCATCCCGGCGAAGTACACCTGCGCCGGGGACGGCACGGCGGGCCAGGATCCGTCGCCGCCGCTGGCCTGGGGCGCGGCAAGCTCCGGGGCGAAGAGCTACGCCATCGTCTTCGCCGACGTCGCCAACAGCGGAAACAAGCTGCACTGGGCGATCTGGGACGTCCCGGCGGCCAAGCTCTCGCTCCCCGAGAGTCTTGGGTCGGGTTACGACGTCCCCGGCCAGGACGGCGCCAAGCAGAAGGCCATGGGCAGCGGGGCGAACTCGCAGAAGTTCTTCGGCCCGTGCCCCGGAGGCTCGACGCACCCGTACACCTTCACGCTGTACGCGGTGAACTCGGCGACCGTGCCGGGGCTCACCTCTGGTTCGTCGATGGCCCAGATCGAAACGGCGATCAAGAACGCGAGCACCGCGAATGTGAAGCTTCGCGGAAACTCCAACGCGGGAACGTGAGCGCCGGCACGTGACGAGTGGTTCGAGGGGCGGCACGCACGGCCGCCCCTCGAACATCCCGGCGGGAGCGGATAGCCTCCGGCCATGTCCAATGGTCAGTGGTACCCGCCGGAGTGGCCGGACCGGATTCGCGCGCTCGCGAGCGGTGAGCTCACCGCCGTGACGCCGAAGCGGGCCGCGACCGTGATGCTGCTGCGCGACACGGCGGACGGCCCCGCTGTCCACATGCTGCGCCGACGCGCCTCCATGGCCTTCGCCGGAGGCGCGTACGCATATCCGGGCGGCGGAGTGGACCCGCGGGACGACGACCATCTGGTGCGGTGGGCGGGACCTTCGCTGGAAGCCTGGGCCCTCCGGCTCGGGGTCGATCAGGCGTCGGCCCAGGCCATTGTGTGCGCGGCCGTGCGCGAGACGTACGAGGAGGCGGGCGTCCTGCTCGCGGGCGAGACCCCCGGCACGGTCGTCGGCGACACGACGGGCGACGACTGGGAGGCAGACCGCCGGGCGCTGGTCGAGCGGGACCTGTCGTTCGCGGACTTCCTGGACCGGCGGGGCCTGGTGCTGCGCTCGGACCTTCTTGCCGCGTGGGCGCGGTGGATCACCCCGGAGTTCGAGCCGAGGCGCTACGACACCTGGTTCTTCGTGGCCGCCCTGCCCGAGGGCCAGCGGACGCGGAACGCGTCGACGGAGGCGGACCGCACGGTCTGGATCCGCCCTGCCGAAGCGATCGCGGGCTATGACAAGGGCGATCTGCTGATGATGCCCCCGACGGTCGCCACGCTGCGGACGCTGGAGCCGTACGCGACGGCCGCCGAGGCCCTCGCAGCCGCGGGGGAGCAGGACCTCACCCCCGTACTGGCGAAGGCCCGGCTGGAGGACGGCGAGCTGGTACTGAGCTGGCCGGGGCACGATGAATTCACCAAGCACATTCCGACGAGGGGCCCACGATGACCGAAGCAGCGGCTCTGCCCGGGCAGCCACGTGGTGGCGTGCTCTCCGGGCCCGCCACCGCACGCGCCGTCAATGTCCTCGCGCCCAATGCCTCCGCGATGACCCTCGACGGCACCAACACCTGGATCGTCTCCGAGCCCGACTCCGAGCTCGCTGTCGTCATCGACCCGGGCCCGCTCGACGACGGCCATCTGGAGGCCGTCGTCGCGACCGCCGAGAAGGCGGGCAAGCGGGTCGCCCTGACCCTGCTCACGCACGGCCATCCCGACCACGCGGAGGGCGCCGCGCGCTTCGCGGAGCTGACGCGTACGAAGGTCCGTGCCCTCGACCCGGCGCTGCGGCTCGGCGACGAGGGGCTCGCGGCAGGCGATGTGATCCGGGTCGGCGGCCTTGAGATGCGGGTCGTGCCGACGCCCGGCCACACCGCCGACTCGCTCTGCTTCCATCTGCCCGCCGACCGGGCCGTACTGACCGGAGACACGATCCTCGGGCGCGGTACGACCCTCGTCGCGCACCCGGACGGCAGGCTCGGCGACTACCTCGACTCGCTGCGCAGGCTGCGCTCGCTCACGGTCGACGACGGGGTGCACACGGTGCTGCCGGGCCACGGGCCCGTACTCGACGACGCACAGGGCGCGGTCGAGTTCTATCTGGCGCACCGGGCGCACCGGCTCGCCCAGGTGGAGACGGCGGTCGAGAACGGGTACGTCACGGCGGCCGATGTGGTGGCGCATGTGTACGCGGATGTGGACAGGTCGCTGTGGCCGGCGGCGGAGCTGTCGGTGCGGGCGCAGCTGGAGTATCTGCGCGAGCACGGCCTGATCTGAGCCCGGGCTGATCCGACCGCGGCCTGATCTGAGCCCGGGCTGATCCGAGCCCTGTTCCGCACCGAAACCGCCGACAGGCCCCCTCGCGCCGGAAGCGTTGACCCATGCTTTACGCTCCGCTTACTTCTGGCATTCGTTCCTGGGGGGAACTTTCGTGTTCGTGCTGTTCATCCTGCTCATCATCGCCGCAGCGGTGCTGTTCTTCGTCGGCCGCGGCAGCGAGCGCCGCGGACTCAAGCTCGGCGCCCTGGGGGCGCTGCTCGCGGGCCTCTTCGCTGGGATCGCCGGCTGTGTGCACATCGTCAGCGCCTACGAGGTCGGCGTCCCGGTCACCTTCGGCAAGGTCGGCTCGCCCATGACGCCGGGGATGAACATCACCTCGCCGTTCACCAACGTCACGACGTTCTCGACCCGTCCCGTCGACCTCAACCTCTCCGACAAGGACGTGGTCGAGGTGCGCTCCTCGCAGGGCGGCGTGATGTACGTGGAGATCACCGTGAAGTGGGCGGTGACCCCAGCCAAGGCCATCGAGCTCTACAAGCTGGCGGGCAGCGAGGACGCCATCCAGCAGCGGCTCGTCTACCCCGACAGCCGGGAGATCGTCCGTAACGTCTTCGCCCGCCACACCAGCGAAGAGGGCTACACCTCCGCCCGCGAGAAGATCAACTCCGAGATCGGCGATCTGATCAAGGAGCGCCTCGCCCCGCGCGGCATCGACGTCACCACCGTCAATCTGCGCAATGTGAAGCCGTCCGACCGGCTCCAGGACCAGATCGACCGCAAGATCCAGCAGCAGCAGGCGACGGAGCGGGCGACCGAGGCGGCGCGGACGGCGAAGGCGGAGGCCGAGCGCCGCCGGATCGAGGCCGAGGGCATCGCCAGGGCCAACAAGATCCTCAACAACTCGCTCACCGACAAGGTGCTGACCAACCAGTGCATCGACGCCTTCAAGGAGGCGGCGGCCAAGCACCCGGTGTACGCGGTGCCCTGCGGCGGCGGCAGCGGTAACCCGCTGATCGTGGACGGCACGTCGAAGAACTGACGTACAGATGCGAGAAGGGCCGCCCGGATCCCTCCGGGCGGCCTTTCTCGTACGTCTGCCGAAGCTCGGCTATGTCCCGCAGATGCTCAGCGCGAACGCTTGGCGAGGCGCTCCACGTCCAGCAGGATCACGGCCCGCGCTTCCAGCCGCAGCCAGCCGCGCTGCGCGAAGTCGGCCAGTGCCTTGTTCACGGTCTCGCGGGAGGCGCCGACCAGCTGGGCCAGCTCTTCCTGAGTCAGGTCGTGGACGACGTGAATGCCCTCCTCCGACTGCACGCCGAAGCGCCGCGACAGGTCGAGGAGCGCGCGGGCCACGCGGCCCGGTACGTCGGAGAAGACCAGGTCGGACATCTGGTCGTTGGTCTTGCGCAGCCGGCGGGCGACGGCGCGCAGCAGCGCGGTGGCCACCTCCGGCCGGGCGTTCAGCCAGGGCTGCAGATCGCCGTGGCCCAGGCCGAGGAGCTTGACCTCGGTGAGCGCGGTGGCGGTCGCGGTGCGCGGGCCGGGGTCGAAGAGGGACAGCTCGCCGATGAGCTCGCCCGGGCCGAGGACTGCGAGCATGTTCTCGCGGCCGTCGGGGGACGTGCGGTGGAGCTTGACCTTGCCTTCGGTGACCACGTAGAGGCGGTCGCCGGGGTCGCCCTCGTGGAAGAGCGCGTCGCCGCGGGCGAGCGTCACTTCACTCATCGAGGCGCGGAGCTCCGCGGCCTGCTCGTCATCGAGCGCCGCGAAGAGCGGGGCGCGCCGCAGAACGTCGTCCACGTGTTCTCTCCTTGTCGACCTGCTCAGGGACCGTGGCCCCATGATGCCGGACCGCGCGCGCAGGGTGCGGGCGCAGGTCGGATCCCTGGCCGTAAAACCGTGCGATCAGTCACGCCAAGTCTGACGCACTGGAGCGCCTGTTCGTGCGGCAGGGGCCCGATTGGGTCCCGATTGGCTGTGACCGGGGCGGATGTCAGTGGTGGCCCGTAGGGTGGCCGGGTGTCCAATTCGCCGGTGAGAGCGCAGGCCAAGGGGGCTGGGAGCGTGTCCGGAAAGCAAAATTCCGCTGTGGGCGAACAGCCCTCACCTGGGCCAAAGAAATCGGGCAAAACGCCCAAACCGGAATCACGGCTGGCGATGGTCCGCCGCGCGCGCCGGATCAATCGGGAGCTCGCCGAGGTCTATCCGTACGCCCACCCGGAGCTGGACTTCACCAACCCCTTCGAGCTGCTCGTCGCCACGGTCCTGTCCGCCCAGACGACTGACCTGCGGGTGAACCAGACCACGCCCGCGCTCTTCGCGAAGTACCCGACCCCGGAGGATCTCGCCGCCGCGAATCCGGAGGAGGTCGAGGAGCTCATCCGCCCGACCGGGTTCTTCCGCGCCAAGACCAAGTCGATCATGGGCCTGGCGGCCGCCCTCCGCGACGACTTCGGCGGCAAGGTCCCCGGCCGCCTCGAGGACCTGGTGAAACTGCCGGGAGTGGGCCGCAAGACCGCGTTCGTGGTCCTCGGCAATGCGTTCGGAGTGCCCGGCATCACCGTCGACACCCACTTCCAGCGCCTGGTGCGCCGCTGGAAGCTGACCGAGCAGGAGGACCCGGTGAAGATCGAGGCGGAGATGGCCGCGATCTTCCCCAAGAGCGAGTGGACGATGCTCTCGCACCGGGTGATCTTCCACGGCCGCCGTATGTGCCACGCCCGCAAGCCCGCCTGCGGCGTCTGCCCCATCGCCCACCTCTGCCCGGCGTACGGAGAGGGCGAGACGGACCCCGAGAAGGCGAAGAAGCTGCTCAAGTACGAGAAGGGCGGTCAGCCCGGCCAGCGCCTGAACCCGCCCCCGGACTACCCGGGCAAGCCTGCCCCGCCCCTGGGGGCGACCGGGTGACGCCGCAGCCCGGACCGCACGCCGTACGAGCCACGGAACGATCCAAGCGCCCCAAGGCGTTGTGAACGAGGGGGTGCCACTGATGCGCGCTGGAGAAGAGACGTACGAACAGAGCTACGACCACGAGGTAGAGGTCACGACCGAGGGGCTGCCCGCGTGGCTCGACCCCGTCGTGCGCGCCGCGGACACCGTCCAGCCCGAGCAGCTCAGCCGCTTCCTGCCGCCCGAGAGCGGCCGTGGCCGGCAGTCCGCCGTCCTGATCCTTCTCGGCGAGGGCGCCACGGGCCCCGAGCTGCTGCTCATGGAGCGCGCCGGGAGCCTGCGCTCGCATCCTGGTCAGCCCTCGTTCCCGGGCGGTGCGCTCGACCCCGAGGACGGCGATCCGGCCACCACCGGGCCACTGCGCGCCGCGCTGCGAGAGGCCGAGGAGGAGACCGGCCTGGATCCGGCAGGCGTCCAGATCTTCGGCGTCCTGCCCAAGCTCTACATCCCGGTGAGCAGTTTCGTCGTCACGCCCGTACTGGGATGGTGGCGCACCCCGAGCCCGGTCGGAGCGGTCGATCCGGCCGAGACCGCGCGGGTCTTCACGGTGCCCGTGGCGGATCTCACGGACCCGGCCAACCGTGCGACGGCCGTGCACCCGAGCGGGCACAGCGGCCCGGCCTTTATGGTCGAGGGGGCGCTGGTCTGGGGTTTCACCGCGGGTGTGATCGACCGCATCATGCACTTCGCAGGATGGGAACGACCATGGGACCGCGCCAAGCAGGTCCCGCTCGACTGGCGCTCATGACAGGCTGACTTCCAGCCGCTCCAGCCGGACGGAGCACACGGCGACGAATATGCGAGGCAAATGACGGTGAACGTGCTGGACATTCTGTTGCTGGTCGCCGCCGTGTGGTTCGCGATCGTCGGCTACCGACAGGGCTTCGTCGTCGGCATCCTGTCGGTGATCGGTTTCCTCGGCGGCGGTCTCGTCGCCGTGTATCTGCTGCCCGTGATCTGGGGCCAGCTGACGAACGATTCCGACGTGTCCACCACGGCAGCGGTCGTGGCCGTCGTCATCGTGATCGTCTGTGCCTCGGTGGGCCAGGCGTTCACCACGCACCTGGGCAACAAACTGCGCCGGTACATCACATGGACGCCCGCGCGCGCCCTGGACGCGACCGGAGGCGCGCTGGTCAACGTCGTCGCGATGCTGCTGGTCGCCTGGCTGATCGGCTCCGCGCTCGCCGGGACCGCCCTGCCGACGCTCGGCAAGGAGGTCCGTAACTCCAAGGTGCTGCTCGGGGTCTCCCGCGTGATGCCCAGTCAGGCCAACACCTGGTTCGCGGACTTCTCATCCGTCCTCGCGCAGAACGGCTTCCCGCAGGTCTTCAGCCCCTTCTCGAACGAGCCGATCACCGAGGTCCAGGCCCCGGACCCGGCCCTCGCGGGCAGCCCGGTGGCCGCCCGCGCCCAGCGCTCCATCGTCAAGGTCGTCGGCACGGCGCAGAGCTGCGGCAAGGTGCTCGAAGGCACCGGCTTCGTCTTCTCCGACCGCCGGGTCATGACCAACGCGCATGTCGTCGGCGGCGTCGACGAGCCGACCGTCCAGATCGGCGGCGAGGGCAAGCTGTACGACGCGAAGGTCGTGCTCTACGACTGGCAGCGCGACATCGCCGTACTGGACGTGCCCGATCTCAAGGCGAAGCCGCTCCAGTTCGCCGACTCCGACGCCCGCAGCGGCAACAGCGCGATCGTCGCGGGCTACCCCGAGAACGGCTCGTACGACGTGCGCTCGGCCCGTGTCCGCGGCCGGATCAACGCCAACGGCCCCGACATCTACCACCGTGGCACGGTGCGCCGTGATGTCTACTCACTGTTCACGACGGTCCGTCAGGGCAACTCCGGCGGCCCGCTGCTCACGCCCGACGGCAGGGTGTACGGCGTTATCTTCGCCCGTTCGCTGGACGACCCGAACACCGGTTACGCGCTGTCGGCCGACGAGATCCGTGAGGACATCTCGTTCGGTCTGACGGCCAACCAGCAGGTCGACAGCCAGGGATGCGCGCTGTAACGGTCAGCCGTACGAGTGAGCCGAAGGCGCCGGGGCGTCAGCCGCGGGTATGCCGCAGCCGGGCCGAGACCCAGCGGGCGCGGCGCCTCAGAATGCGCGGAATGCCGATCCCCTGCCCGGGATGCTCATGGCCCTCACCTTGGGAGCCACCCCTCTCGTGGGTGGCCGGCCCATTGGCCGAGCGGCGGTTGCGTGCTGCGTCACCGTAGTCGTACGTCCAGCCCATACACCGACGTGTGCCCGTGCCCCATGGTCGGTAACCGCGCCAGGGGCGGCCAATTGGCCTATGCGCCGGGCATTTGGCTGTTCGTCGTACAAGAGTTCCCTGGGCGCCGGAACCCACTCGGGCCGGCGCTCCGGGCCAGCGGTCGGGCTCGGGGTCCTTCAGCCGGCTGATGAGCTCCTTGGAGAACCCGGCCGGGTCCTCCTCGTGCGGACTGTGCCTTCCCGGGGGACAACCCCCGGACCCCCGGCAGTGTCCGGGGACGGTCCCTCGAACCAGTGGCCCTCGTCCCCGCAAGGTCTAGCGGTCGGGCTCGGGGTCCTTCAGCCAGCTGATGAGCTCCTTGGAGAACCCGGCCGGGTCCTCCTCGTGCGGGAAGTGGCCGAGGCCGTCGAACAGCCGCCAGCGGTACGGCGCTTCCACATACTCGCCCGAGCCCGCCGCGCTGCGTGTCCGCATCGCCGGGTCCAGGGAGCCGTGCAGATGCAGCGTCGGCACCCGCACCGGGCGCTTCATTCGGCGGTTGAACTGGATCCCGTCCGGCCGCGCCATCGAGCGCACCATCCACCGGTACGGCTCGATCGAGCAGTGCGCCGTCGAGGGGATGCTCATCGCCCGCCGGTAGACGTCCACCGCGTCCTCGTCCGGCAGCTGCGGACCGGACCAGTCCTGGATCAGCTTGCCCACCAAGGCCGCGTCGTCCGCCACGAGCTGACGCTCCGGAATCCACGGCCGCTGGAAGCCCCAGATGTACGAGCCCGCACGGCTCTGCGAGAAGTCGGAGAGCATGGCCGAGCGCCAGCGCCGCGGGTGCGGCATCGAGGAGACCGCGAGCCTGCGCACCAGCTTGGGCCGCATCACGGCCGCGGTCCACGCCAGGTAGCCGCCCAGGTCGTGCCCGACCAGCGCCGCGTCCGGTTCGCCGAGCGAGCGCACCACGCCCGTGATGTCGAGCGCGAGGTTCGCGGGGTCGTAGCCCCGCGGCGTACGGTCGCTGCCGCCCACGCCCCGCAGATCCATTGCCACCGCCCGGAACCCGGCGTCGGCGAGCGCGGTCAGCTGATGCCGCCAGGTCCACCAGAACTGGGGAAAGCCGTGCAGCAGCAACACCAGCGGTCCGTCGCCCATCTCGGCGATGTGGAAGCGCGCACCATTGGCAGCCACGTCGCGATGGGTCCAGGGACCATCGATGCGCACGGGGCTTCCAGAACCGGTATCAGGGGCCGTCATGCAGACGAGCGTGCCACACCTGAGCACCCCACGTTCGCCATGCCCGTGCGCGACAGGGCGACGGGCCGCCCCCGGGACGGGCTCCGCCGGTGCTCACGGGCCCGGCGACCGCGTCCTCAGACAGAGACCTTGTCCTGCGCCGGCCGGGTGTGCGGCTTGACGCCCTGCAGTACGGCCGCCGTCTCCTTGGCCGACGCGATGGACTTCTCCGGCGGCTTGACCTTCTTGAACTTGGCGACGGCCAGCAGCGCCAGCAGGCCCGCGAGCAGCAGAAATGCCACGCCGACGATCAGGAACGACCACGCCAGGCCGAGGCCCAGATTGTGGATCCCGTACGCCGCCGCGAAGCTCAGCACCGGCAGCGAGAAGAGCGCGAACACTCCCGCGATGGTGATGGCCGCACCGCCGATCGCGCCGCGCCTGACGTCCTGCCGAAGCTCCGCCTTGGCCAGTGCGATCTCGTCGTGCACGAGCGCGGACATCTCGGCGGTCGCCGAGGCGACCAGCTGGCCGAGACTGCGCTCGGCGCCGACGACGTTCGCCGCGGTGTTGTCGGGGTCGCTCATCGCTGACTCCCTCTCCTCATCGACGGATCCGATGTCAGTTCCGATCTCAGTTCCGATGACAGATCATGCCGGACTGTCGCCGCTGTCGCGCGACGCCCCCGCCAGTTCGGCCTTACGGCGGTGCTCCGCTGCCTTCTCCTCGTAGATGGCTGCCATCCGAAGGTGGTACTCCGGGTTGTCCTGCTCGTAGATGTCGGGGATGCCGTCGCGGTCCTCGTCGCGCTCCTCGGCCTCGACCAGCGCGCTGTACTTCCGTACGCGCAGCTTGAGCAGAATCGCGGCGAAGACGGCGGCGATCAGGGAGCCCATGAGGACGGCGGCCTTGACCTCGTCGGTGAGCACCGGGTTGCCGGCGAAGGCGAGTTCGCCGATGAGGAGCGAGACGGTGAAGCCGATGCCCGCGAGCGCGGCGACGGCGAACACGTCCGGCCAGGCCAGATCTTCATTGAGCTCAGCCCGGGTGAAGCGGGCGGCGAGCCAGGTGCCGCCGAAGATGCCGATGGCTTTGCCGACCACCAGGCCGAGGACGACGCCGAGGGTCTCGGGCTTGGTGAAGACATCGGTGAGCGAGTCGCCGGTGACGATGACACCCGCTGAGAACAGCGCGAAGAGGGGTACGGCGAGTCCCGCCGACAGGGGCCGTACGAGGTGCTCGATGTGCTCGCCGGGGGAGTGCTCCTCGCCCTCGCGCCGGGTGCAGCGCAGCATCAGGCCCATCGCGACACCGGCGATGGTGGAGTGGATTCCGCTGTTGTACATCAGGCCCCAGATGACGAGGGCAAGCGGGATGTACACGTACCAGCCGCGTACGCCCTTGCGCAGGAGCAGCCAGAAGACGCCGAGGCCGATGACGGCACCGGCCAGCGCCGCGAAGTTCAGGTCGCTGGTGAAGAAGACGGCGATGATCAGGATCGCGAAGAGATCGTCGACGACGGCGAGGGTGAGCAGGAAGGCGCGCAGGGCGGACGGGAGGGATGTGCCGATGACCGCGAGGACGGCGAGTGCGAACGCGATGTCGGTGGCCGTCGGCACGGCCCAGCCGTCGGTGGACCCACCGCCGACGGTGACGACGAGGAGATAGACGAACGCGGGCATGGCCATCCCGCAGACCGCGGCGATCACCGGCAGCGCGGCGGCCTTGGGGTCCCGCAGCTCACCGGCCACGAGCTCGCGCTTGAGCTCGATCCCGGCGACGAAGAAGAAGACGGCGAGCAGTCCGTCGGCGGCCCAGTGCTGGATCGAGAGATCGAGGCCGAGGGCGGAGGGGCCCATGTGGAAGTCACGTACGGATTCGTAGCTGTCGCCGAGAGGGGTATTGGCCCAGATGAGGGCGGTCACGGCGGCAACGAGAAGAAGGACGCCACCCACGGTCTCGGCCCGCAGCGCGTTCGCGACGAAGTTCCGCTCGGGCAGGGAGAGACGTCCGAGGAACGTGCGGGGGGTGGGCGGCGCGGCCACGTCGGGAAACCTCCGGTCGGGTGGGCAGGACAGAGCACATGCCGACCAGACTTCCCGGCGCACCTAGGTTTTCTTGCTGCGTCATTGACGCGGTCCTTAGCTTACCTAAGAGCGCAAGGACGTATCCGGTGAGCCTCACTTTAGGTGCATAAGGGGTGAGCGTCGCGCTGTCGCGGGGGCTGCGCGTGCTGCCGCTGCGGGGTCGTTGGGGCCGGACCCGGCAGCAAAGCGGAGGGGGTCCGGCCGCGCCGCGACCGGACCCCCTCCCCCTGCACGCCCCGGCTCAGTCCTCGCTCGCCGCGCTCGGCAGCTTCGACTGGATCAGGTCCATCACCGACGAGTCCGTCAGCGTCGTGACATCGCCCAGCTGCCGGTTCTCCGCGACATCCCGCAGCAGCCGCCGCATGATCTTGCCCGAACGCGTCTTCGGCAGCTCCGCCACCGGCAGCACCCGCTTCGGTTTCGCGATCGGCCCCAGCGTCGCGCCTACGTGGTTGCGCAGGTCGTTCACCAGGTTCTCGTCCTCGCTCGCGGTACCCCGCAGGATCACGAACGCCACGATCGCCTGACCCGTCGTCTCGTCCGCCGCGCCCACGACCGCCGCCTCGGCGACCTTCGGGTGCGAGACGAGCGCCGATTCGACCTCGGTCGTCGAGATGTTGTGCCCGGACACGAGCATCACGTCGTCGACGCGCCCCAGCAGCCAGATGTCGCCGTCGTCGTCCTTCTTGGCGCCGTCACCGGCGAAGTACTTGCCCTCGAAGCGCGACCAGTACGTGTCGATGAAGCGCTGGTCGTCGCCCCAGATCGTGCGCAGCATCGACGGCCACGGCTCGGTGAGCACGAGATAGCCGCCGCCTCCGTTGGGAACCTCGTTGGCCTCGTCGTCGACGACGGTCGCCGAGATACCCGGCAGCGCCCGCTGCGCGGAGCCCGGCTTGGTCTCGGTCACACCCGGCAGCGGCGAGATCATCATCGCGCCGGTCTCCGTCTGCCACCAGGTGTCCACGATCGGCGCCTTGCCCCCGCCGATGTGCTCCCGGTACCAGATCCACGCCTCCGGGTTGATCGGCTCGCCGACCGACCCGAGCACCCGCAGCGAGGACAGGTCGAACTTGGCGGGGATGTCGTCGCCCCACTTCATGAACGTACGGATCGCCGTGGGCGCCGTGTAGAGGATCGTGACGCCGTACTTCTGCACGATCTCCCAGAACCGCCCCTGGTGCGGGGTATCCGGCGTGCCCTCGTACATGACCTGCGTCGCGCCGTTGGCGAGCGGCCCGTACGCGATGTACGAGTGGCCGGTCACCCAGCCGACGTCGGCCGTGCACCAGTACACGTCCGTCTCCGGCTTGAGGTCGAAGACGGCGTTGTGGGTGTAGGCCGCCTGGGTGAGGTAGCCGCCGGAGGTGTGCAGGATGCCCTTCGGCTTACCCGTCGTACCCGAGGTGTAGAGGATGAAGAGTGGGTGCTCGGCGTCGAAGGCCTCGGGGGTGTGCTCGGCGGACTGGCGCTCGACGAGGTCGTGCCACCACGCGTCGCGCCCCTCGGTCCAGGCGACCTCCTGACCGGTGCGGCGTACGACGAGGACGTGCTCCACGTTGTCCACGCGGTCGATCGCATCGTCCACGGCCGGCTTGAGCGCGGCCGGCTTGCCGCGCCGGTAGCCGCCGTCGGCCGTGATGACGACCTTGGCGTCGGCGTCCTGGATACGGGTCGCGAGCGCGTCTGCCGAGAAGCCGCCGAAGACCACGGAGTGCGCGGCGCCGATGCGGGCGCAGGCCAGCATCGCCACGACGGTCTCGGGGATCATCGGCATATAGACGGCGACCCGGTCGCCCTTCTCGACGCCGAGCTCGGTCAGGGCGTTCGCGGCGCGCGAGACCTCGTCCTTGAGCTCGGCGTAGGTGATCGCGCGGTGGTCGCCCGGCTCGCCCTCGAAGTGGATGGCGATCCGGTCGCCGTTGCCCGCTTCGACATGGCGGTCCACGCAGTTGTACGCGACGTTCAGCTTGCCGTCCGCGAACCACTTCGCGAAGGGCGGGTTGGTCCAGTCGAGGGTCTCGGTCGGCTCGGTGGCCCAGCTGAGCCGCCTTGCCTGCTCGGCCCAGAAGCCAAGCCTGTCCGCCTTGGCCTGCTCGTACGCCTCCGCCGTCACGTTGGCGTGCGCGGCCAGCTCCGCCGGCGGTGCGAACCGCCGCTCTTCCTTGAGCAGGTTGGCCAGGCTTTCGTTGCTCACGACATCTCCCTTTCCCAGGGCGTCCTATGTGCCTATGTGTCCCAGGCCATAGCTCATCAGCCAGACGGCCGGGTGACAAGGGCCTTCCGGAGATTGGTTTAGACCTGTTGAGCCGCAGGGGCCTGTGGGCGGCCCCTCCTCCCCGGGCGGTGGGAAGGAGGGGCCATACGTTCTCACGGACGTGGCGGACGCACGGTTCAGGCGCGCGACTTCTGAAGGGCGAAAGGAGCAGGGGCGACCCGGTCGAAGACCTCGTCGATCTCGTGCTCGTCGCTGCTCGCGAGGAGATACGCCTGGGCCTCGCCGACATGGAAGTACATGCCGTGCAGCTCCAGCGTCCCTTCGGCGAGCCGCCGGGCCACCGATTCATGGGCGCGCAGATGCTCCAACTGCTGGACCACATTCGTCAGACACAACTGCTCCACCGCATCGGTGGGCATACGGCCCGAGATCCTCGCCCAGGAGCGGTGCCTGCTCCTCATCCGGTCCAGACTCGGCTGCCCGTGCCGCAGCCAGCGCCGCAGCGGTGTCTGGACGCTTCCGGACGGCCCGTTCAGCAGCGCCTGCATCGCGCCACAGCCGGAGTGCCCGCAGATGGTGATGGAGTCGACCTCCAGCACATCGACGGCGTACTCGATCGCGGCGGCCACCGAGTCGTCGCTGCTCTCCGCGCCGGGAAGCGGAACCAGATTTCCTACGTTGCGTACGGTGAACAGATCGCCCGGGCCACTCGCGGTGATCATGCTGGTGACCAGGCGGGAGTCGGCGCAGGTGAGGAAGAGCTGCGAGGGCCGCTGCCCCTCGCGCGCCAGCCGTGCCAGCTCGTCGCGCACCAGTGGCGCCGTATTGCGCTGGAACGAGCTGAGCCCGCTGGCCAGTTGATGCGCCTTCGCGCGCCGGGGGCGGTCATCGCAATGATGGTTGCGCCAGGGCGTCCAGGGGCGACAGCAGCCGTGCGTCTCCGAGGCGGGCTCGCTGATCCGCCCCCCTGCCCGGCCGGTGAACTCCACCGTCCCGCCCTGCGCGACATGCGAGGCCTGCCAGCCGTGCAGCGCCTCGTATGCCGCGTGGTCCATGAAAGAACCGTCCAACTCAATGACACAGGCAGCTCCTTGGGGCAGCTGTCCCAGCGTCCGGCTCAGCCGCGGCACGGCCAAGAAGGTCAACTGGCCGCGCGCCCGCACCCGGTGGACCCCCTCCTGCTCGTCCGCGGTGATCCGGGTCCGGGTCAGCCGCCGCAGAGCGACCGCGACGGCCACCGCGATCCCGACGGCCACACCTTCCAGTACGCCCGCGAGCACGACCGACGCCAGCGTCACCGCGTACACGAGCATCTCGCGGTTCCGCCGCACGCTGCGCAGATGCGCGATGCTGACCATCTGCACGCCCACGACCATCACCAGCGCCGCCAGGGCGCCCAGCGGGATCAGATCGAGCAGCGGCACCAGGAACAGCGCCGCCAGCACGATCCACAGCCCGTGCAGCATCGTGGAGTGCCGGCTGACCCCGCCCGCCGACACATTGGCCGCGCTGCGCACCGAGACACCGGCGATGGGCAGCCCGCCCAGCGCGCCGGACACGACGTTCGCCGCGCCCTGCCCGGCCAGCTCGCGGTCGAGCTTGGAGCGGTGGACCAGCGGATGCTCCTTGCGGGCAGCCACCAGCCTGTCCACGGCGACCGCCGACAGCAGTGACTGCACGCTCGTGACCAGCGTGATGGTGAGGACCGCGGCGAGGATGCCGAGCACCGGTCCCTGGGGCAGCTCGGGCAGGGCATGGCTGCGCCAGGACGGCAGATCGACGCGCGGCAGACTCAGCCCGGCGAAGGTGGCGAGCATGGTCGCAGCCGCCACCGCGGCGAGAGCGGCCGGGATCTTCCGTACCATCCGGCCCGCGCGCCCGGGAATCCGCGTCCACAGCAGGAGTACGGCAAGGGTCAGGGCGCTGGCGATGGCCGCGGCCGGGTGGAGACCGGCCAACTGGGCAGGAAGCGCACGGACGTTGTCGATGGCGGAGCTCTGCGGCGTGCCGCCGAGCACGATATGGAGTTGTGCGAGGGCGATCGTGACGCCGATGCCGGCGATCATCCCGTGCACGATCGCCGGGCTGACGGCGAGAGCCGAGCGGGCCACCCGCAGGGCGGCCAGGCCGAGCTGGGCGATTCCGGCGAGAACAGTGATGGCGCAGGTGGTGCGCCAGCCGTACTGCTGGATCAGATCGGCGGTGACGACGGTCAGCCCGGCCGCGGGGCCGCTGACCTGAAGCGGCGACCCGCCGAGCCGGCCGGCGACGATCCCGCCGACGGCGCCGGCCACCAGTCCGGCCTGGAGGGGTGCGCCGGTGGCGAGTGCGATGCCGAGGGAGAGCGGCAGCGCGATCAGGAAGACGGAGATCGAGGCGGACAGATCGGCGCCCGCGATGCGGAAGCGGTGGCGGTCGCTTCCGTCGGACGCCGGGCGGGACTTTCGGGTTTTGCCGGGCTTTCGGCTTGTGCGGGAGGGGTTGTCGGTGCGAGTGGGGGCGCAGGCAGACATGGTTCCCGTCTCCTCCGGGGCAGCGCGGTCGCGGAATGTGGGGACGCGGCCGTGGGTCACGGCGTGCAGCGGCGGGATTCTCAACTCTCGGTAAATGGATCGTAATGCAGAGTAAAGAGTGAGGCATGATTTTCAGGGCAAATGGGGCAGTATTTCACCCGTTCTGGTGATTAGTAATTTCATCGCGGCTCGTCGCACCCTTCCTTCACCCACGGCGATGCGAGCTTGACGGCGCCATAGGCAATGCGTCGTACAGGCATATAGGCATAAGAAAGTGGGTGGGCGGATGAAGGCCGCCACGAGGAGGATTGCCGTAGGCGCAGTCGCCACGGCGCTGATCGCAGGAATCGCGGGCTGCTCCGCATCGAACGTGGCCGACGACTCGGCCGCCGCCAAGAAGGGCGCCCCCCGAGCGAAGAAGGGCGCCGCGGCCCCCAAGAGCGCGGTACGCCTCATCGGTGACGGTTCCACCGCGTTCACCGGAGTCCAGCCGGGCCTGCTCAAGCCGGAGCGCCTGAAGCCGGGTCAACAGCCGCCGCAGTTCGTGGTGTTCTCGTGGGACGGTGCCGGCGAGGACAGCCAGAAGCTCTTCTCGCACTTCCGCAGAATCGGCAAGAAGTACGACGCGACGATGACCTTCTTCCTCAGCGGCGTGTATCTGCTGCCCGAGGAGAAGGCGGACCTCTACGACCCGCCCCAGCACTCGCCCGGCCGCTCCGACATCGGCTTCAACGACACCCAGGGCATCCGTGACACCGTGCGCGAGCTGCGCGGCGCCTGGCAGGACGGCAACGAGGTGGGCACCCACTTCAACGGCCACTTCTGCGGCAAGGACGGCGGCGTCGGCCAGTGGTCCGTCGCCGAGTGGAAGAGCGAGATCAGCCAGGCCAAGTCCTTCGTCAAGAACTGGCGGACCAACTCGGGCCTCAAGAACGAGCAGCCGCTGCCCTTCGACTACGACAAGGAGCTCATCGGCGCCCGAACCCCCTGCCTCGAGGGCCGCACCAACTTCGTGCGCGCCGCCAGCCAACTGGGCTTCCGCTACGACACCAGCGGCATCAACGACCAGATCTGGCCCAAGAAGGACCTCGGCCTGTGGGACCTCTCACTGCAGATGGTCCCTGTCCCCGGCCGGTCCTTCGAGACCCTGTCCATGGACTACAACTTCATGGCCAACCAGTCCGGGACCACCAAGGGCGACCCCTCGAAGCACAAGTACTGGGGGAACCAGATGCGCGACGGTCTGGTGAAGGCCTTCGACCGTGCCTACAACGGCAACCGGGCGCCGCTGACCATCGGCAACCACTTCGAATCCTGGAACGGCGGCACGTACATGCGCGCCGTCGACGAGACGATCGCGAGGGTCTGTGTGAAGCGCGACGTGAAGTGCGTGTCCTTCCGGGAGTTGGCCGACTGGCTGGACGCACAGGACCCGCAGGTCCTGCAGAAGATGCGTACGCTCAAGGTCGGCCAGGCCCCGAAGGGCGGCTGGGCGGCCTTCCTCGCCGCCCAGCCGGCGGGCGCGCCGCGCTCAGCCGCGCTCAAGCAGGCTGAGCGGCACTGACGTCGGTCATCCGCTCTCCGAGTACGAAGGCGGGGTCGACCTGGGAAGCCAGGTCGGCCCCCGTCTTCGCGTTCCCCCAACTCTCCGCGTTCTTCAGATGAAAGTGCACCATCTGGCGCGTGTAGCGCTCCCAGTCGCGATGCTCGTACGAGTCCTCCGCGGCGTTCTGCAGCATCTGCAGCGACATGCGGTTCTCGACCTCCAACTGCTCGAAGCGCGGCGGCCGTCCCTTCTCCATCGCCTGGACCCAGTCGGAGTACCCGACGGTCACCAGCAGGTCGTCGCCCACCTCCTCGCGCAGGAAGTCCACATCCTCCGGGCCCTGCACCTTGTTGCCGACGACCTTCAGCGCGACGCCGAAGTCCCGTGCGTACTCCTTGTACTGGCGGTAGACCGAGACTCCCTTGCGCGTCGGCTCCGCCACCAGGAACGTCATGTCGAAGCGGGTGAACATCCCGGAGGCGAACGAGTCCGACCCCGCGGTCATGTCGACGACCACGTACTCCTCGGGGCCGTCGACCAGGTGATTGAGGCAGAGCTCGACCGCGCCGACCTTGGAGTGGTAGCAGGACACCCCGAGATCCGACTCGGTGAAGGGGCCCGTGGCCATGAGCCGGATGTCCCCGTCGTCGAGGTGCACGCTGACCGCGCAGGCGTCGTAGACCGGGTTGTCCTCGCTGACGCCCAGCAGCCGCGAGCCCTCCCCCGGGGGCGTGGTCTTGATCATTGTCTCGGCGGAGGCGATCCGGGGGTTCGAGCCCCGCAGATAGTCCTTGATCAGCGGCAGATGCGCGCCCATCGCGGGCAGCGCGGCGGCCTCCCCTTCATCGAGACCGAGCGCGGCCCCCAGATGCTGATTGATGTCGGCGTCCACCGCGACGACGGGGGCTTCATTGGCGGCAAGGTGGCGGATGAAGAGCGAGGACAGCGTGGTCTTGCCGCTGCCGCCCTTCCCCACGAAAGCGATCTTCATGTTCACCTAGGGTAGTGGATTGATCGCATGGTGTGGTCAAGCTGCGTGAAGAAGACCACTCCAAGGTGGGGTGTGTGCCATGGGCGCGTAGCCTCGCTACCTATGAGTACGAATGCCTCGTCGGTCGACCCCCTCGCCACACTCGGCTCCCTGCCGGGCGTCGCCGACTCCGTGGACTCCGTACGCAAAGCCGTCGACCGGGTTTACGGCCATCGAGTCATGCGCCGCCGCAGCAACGAGGTCACATCGGAGGCCGCGCTGCGCGGAGCCCGCGGTTCCGCCGCGCTGTCCGGTGCGGACTGGGCGCTCGAAGAGGTCCGCAGGCGCACCGACTTCGGCAGCGAACCCGAGGCGCGCACGGTCGGTGCGGCCCTTCGGCTCACCGCCGAGGCCGGTCAACTGCTGTCCATCTGGCGGCAGTCGCCGCTGCGTGTGCTGGCAAGGCTGCATCTGGTCGCGGCGAGCGGTGCCGGCGACGACGCCGCGGTGGGCAGGCCCCGCCTCGCGGGTGAGGAAGTCGACGAGCCGCTGATCGAGGCCCCGCTGCCGGACGCGAGCGAGGTGGCCGGCAGGCTGGACGGGCTGGCAGAACTGATCATCGCGGGCAGCTCGGCCCCGGCTCTGGTGACCGCTTCCGTGGTCCACGGGGAGCTGCTGGCACTGCGCCCGTTCGGTTCGTACAACGGTCTCGTCGCGCGGGCGGCCGAGCGCATCGTGCTGATCGGCAGCGGACTTGACCCGAAGTCGATCTGCCCCGCCGAGGTCGGTCACGCCGAGCAGGGCCGGGCGGCGTACGTCGCGGCCTTCGAGGGGTATCTGTCGGGCACGCCGGACGGGATGGCCGCCTGGATCGCGCACTGCGGGCGCGCGGTGGAACTCGGGGTCAGGGAGTCGACCGCGGTGTGTGAGGCATTGCAGCGCGGCGCTGCCTGAACTGCGCCTGCATAAGCCTGCAAAAGGGCCCGAACAGGGTTGCGGCGGTACCGGAATTGGTACCGCCGCTGGCATGTCCGCCGAGTTACCAAGCGTCCTCGATATGTTGCCCATCAGGTCGGGAACTTCTGCCCGTCACCTGGTGCGGCTGGCCCGTAATCGACGGGTCGACGTCGCGTGGGTGCTCAGTTTTCATGCTTCGGTCCGTGGGGCCTTCATGCGTTAAAGGTGATCCTTTCGGATGTCCTTGGTCTCGCGGGCCGTTGATTCATTTGTACTCCTGCGCGAGGGGAAGCGGAACCCCTGGCTGCACATCTTTACTTTTAGGTTCAAATAGGGACGTATATTTACACAGCGGTAGCGGCGGCAATCTGAGCGGCCGCTGTGCGGCGCCGAGTGGCGTACCAGACGAGTCCGGCGGTCGCGGCCGCCGCGCCGACCGCGGCCGCCGCGACCAGGGCCGGACGCGGCGGAATCGAGAACGCGGGCAGCCGCTGCTTGAGGCGGACTGGCCGGTTGAATACGAGAATTGGCCAGTCGCGCGCGGTCGCCTCCCGGCGCAGCGCACGGTCCGGATTCACGGCGTACGGGTGGCCGACGGAAGCGAGCATGGGGACGTCGGTGGCTGAGTCGCTGTAGGCGTAACAGCGCGACAGGTCGTACCCCTCGGAGGCGGCGAGCTCCTTGATGGCCTCTGCCTTGGTCGGGCCGTATGCGTAGTACTCCACCTCACCGGTGAAGCAGCCGTCGTCGCCGACGACCATGCGGGTGGCCACCACCCGGTCGGCGCCGAGCAGCTCGCCGATCGGTTCGACCACCTCCGCGCCGGAGGTGGAGACGATGACGACATCGCGGCCCGCGGTGTGGTGCTCCTCGATGAGGGACGCGGCCTCGTCGTAGATGATCGGGTCGATCAGGTCATGGAGGGTCTCGGCGACGATCTCCTTGACCTGCTGGACGTTCCAGCCCCTGCAGAGCGCGGAGAGGTACTCGCGCATCCGCTCCATCTGGTCGTGGTCGGCGCCGCCCGCGAGAAAGACGAACTGGGCATAGGCGGTACGCAGTACGGCGCGGCGGTTGATCAGCCCGCCTTGGTAGAAGGACTTGCTGAAGGTCAGCGTCGAAGACTTCGCAATGACCGTCTTGTCCAGGTCAAAGAAGGCGGCTGTGCGCGGCAAGGAGTGGTTTTCCACGAGCCTGAGCATAGGTGCCCGCCATTCGGCGTACGCTGGGGCGCGTGGGTTTGCCTGAGAAGGCTCTCGGGTACACCATGGAAGTCACGGATCGTTCGCGACCGTGCTAACCCGGTCCGGCTCCTCCCCCCCCGAGTCGGCCGGAGAGACGACCCCCGCTCTCCCCCCCGGCGGGGGTCGTCGCATGTCCGGACGCCTTTTCGTCCCTCTGCTGCGATCCATCTTGATCGTTCTCCCCTCGTGCGAGCTGTGCCGGCTGCGGCCTTCCATCACCCTGCACCGTCACTGTCCGTAGCGAAAGTGCTGCTCCCGGGAGTCACCGGTATGAGCTAGCGGGATATTCACAAGTGGCTAGTTGTCCACAGTTTTTCAGCAAGATCCACACGATTTTCCGGTGCGCTGCACCGTGATTCCAGCCGCGTAGTTCGCGGACCGCAGGAATCCAGATCTCGGCACGAAGCGAGATCGAAGTAAGTAGGGGGTGGAGAACGTGGCTGGATCCATCACATCGACACGGCCGCCGGTCGCCGAAGGGCGGCGGGACGGGCCGCTGATCGTCACCGAAGACATGGAACTGCTCGACGATCTGCTGCGGCTGTGCGCCGCGGCCGGAGCCGAGCCCGACGTCCATCACTCGGTGCCCGAGCGCAGGGGAAGCTGGGAGGGGGCGCCGCTGGTCCTCGTCGGCGACGACGCGGCCGCGCGTTGCCGGGGCGCCACGCGCAGACGGGGTGTGCTGCTCGTGGGCCGCGACCAGGATGACCCGGACGTCTGGCGGCGGGCGGTGGAGATCGGGGCCGACTGTGTGCTGCGGCTGCCCGACGCGGAGAGCTGGCTCGTCGACCGGATCGCCGATGTGGTCGAGGGGGTGGGACGACAGGCGCTCACTGTGGGGGTGATCGGCGGCCGGGGCGGGGCCGGGGCGTCCACGCTGGCCTGCGCGCTGGCGGTGACCGCGGCCCGGGCCGGGCGGCGCACCATGCTTGTCGACGGCGACCCGCTGGGCGGAGGGCTCGACGTGCTGCTCGGCGGAGAGCAGGCGGAAGGCAGACGATGGCCGGATTTCGCGGCTTCCAAGGGTCGGGTCGCCGGCGGGGCGCTGGAGGAGTCGCTGCCCGAGCTGCACGCCCTGCGGGTGCTCAGCTGGGACCGGGGCGATTCGGTGGTCATTCCGCCGGAGGCGATGCGGTCGGTGCTGGCCGCGGCACGCAGGCGCGGCGGTGTGGTGGTCGTGGATCTGCCGCGCCGGGTGGACGAGGGCGTGGCCGAGGCCCTGGCCCAGCTGGATCTCGGACTGCTGGTGGTGCCGGGCGAGCTGCGGGCTGTCGCCGCGGCGAACCGCGTGGCGTCGACGGTGGGCATGGTGCTCCAGGACCTGCGTGTGGTGGTGCGCGGGCCGTTCGCGGCGGGGCTGGACGAGCAGTGGGTCGCGGACGCACTGGGACTGCCGCTGGCGGGTGAACTGCCGATGGAGGCAGGCCTGTTGGCCGCACAGGACGGCGGCGCTCCACCGGGCGGCGTGCGAGGGCCGCTGGCCCGGTTCTGCGCGGCCTTCTGGGATCGCGCACTGACGGGGGGCGTGGTCTCGTGAGCACCGGACTGCTGGACGCCGTGCGACAGAGGCTCGCCGAGAGCGGCGCCGAGCCC
Organism: Streptomyces sp. NPDC005408; assembly: GCF_040606445.1. Classification (NCBI taxonomy): domain Bacteria; kingdom Bacillati; phylum Actinomycetota; class Actinomycetes; order Kitasatosporales; family Streptomycetaceae; genus Streptomyces; species Streptomyces sp. NPDC005408. Next base: position 38,790 of record NZ_JBEXEX010000014.1, read on the forward strand.
ACACCGGCACGGGTCGCGGCCGCGCTGCGGGCACAAGGGCGCCTGCTGGGGGACGCCGAAGTGCTCGGCGGCACCGAGGAGTTGCGGTGCGAACTGGTCGGGACGGGGCCGCTGGAGCCCCTGTTGGCCGACCCGTCCGTGACGGATGTGCTGGTGTCCGCGCCCGACCGGGTGTGGGTGGACCGGGGCCGGGGACTTGAGCTCACCGATGTGACCTTCGCCGACACGGCCTCGGTGCGCAGGCTGGCACAGCGGCTCGCGGCGGTGGCGGAGAGGCGGCTGGACGACGCCCGGCCCTGGGTGGACGCCCGGCTGCCGGACGGGACCCGGATGCATGCCGTGATCCCGCCGGTGGCGGTCGGCTCGACATGTCTGTCGCTGCGGGTCGTGCGGCCCCGGGCGTTCTCGGTGGGGGAACTCGTCGCGGCGGGGACAGTGCCGCCGGGCGGGGACCGGGTGTTGCGGGCGCTGATCGACGCCCGGCTGTCGTTCCTGATCAGCGGCGGTACGGGATCGGGCAAGACGACCTTGCTGTCGAGTCTGCTCGGGCTCGTGGGGCAGCGCGAGCGGATCGTACTGGCCGAGGACTCGGCGGAGCTCAGACCCGAACACCCGCATGTGGTGCGGCTCGAGTCGCGTACGGCGAACCAGGAGGGCGCGGGCCGGGTGACGCTGCGGGACCTGGTGCGCCAGGCGCTGCGGATGCGGCCCGATCGGCTGGTCGTCGGGGAGGTGCGCGGTGCGGAGGTCACCGAACTGCTGGCCGCGCTCAACACCGGGCACGAGGGCGGCTGCGGGACGGTCCACGCCAATGCCGCGGCGGACGTGCCGGCTCGGCTTGAGGCGCTCGGGACGGCGGCGGGGCTCGACCGGGCGGCGCTGCACAGCCAGTTGGCGGCCGCTCTCGCGGTGGTGATCCATCTCGTACGGGACCGGGACGGGCAGCGCCGGATCGCCGAGGTGCATGTCCTGGAGCGGGACGCTGCGGGGCTGGTGGTGACCGAGCCCGCACTGCGCTGGGGCGCGGAGGCCTTCGCGTACGGGCGGGGCTGGGAGCGGCTGCGGTCGCTGATCGGAGGTGCGCTGTGATGGGCGGCCAGCAGGTGTACGCGGCCGCGGTGTGCGCGGGGGCGGCGGCGTGGCTGACGGTCGGGCGGGACCGGGAGCTCAGGCGGGCGCGGTTGCTGCTGGCGGGCGGCGGTGCGGTGAAGGTCTCTCCGTGGTGGGCGTGGGATCGGGTGCTGCCGGAGGTCAGGCTGCGGCGGGAGTGGCTGTGTCTGCCGGTGGCCTTGGTCATTGCCGTGCTGGGTGAGTCGGTGCTGCCGCTGATCGCGGGGGCGGTGGCGGTGCCGCTGGTGAGGCGGCAGTTGCGGGCCCGCGAGCTGAGGCGGGAGCGGGAGAGGCGCGCCGAGGGGGTGATCACCTTGTGCGGCGCGGTCGCCGGCGAGCTGCGGGCGGGGCTCCAGCCGGGGCAGGCGCTGCTGTTCGCCGCGAGATCCACGGGGGTGCTGGGCGGTGCGGAGGCCGCCGTGCTCGCCGCCGCGCGGTTCGGGGGTGATGTTCCCCAGGCGCTGCGGGAGGCGGCGCGGGAACCAGGTGCCGACGGGCTTGCGGGAGTCGCTGCCTGCTGGCGGGTGGCCGTGGACAGCGGCGCGGGTCTGGCCGCCGGGCTTGACCGGCTGGAGGCGGCATTGCGGGCGGAGCGGGACCAACAAGCCGATCTGAAGGCCCAGTTGGCTGGTGCGCGGTCGACCATCGGGCTCCTTGCGCTGCTTCCGCTCGCGGGTCTCGGGATGGGCTGGGCCCTGGGCGCCGAGCCACTGCGGGTCCTACTGCACACCCCGGCGGGCCTGATGTGCCTGGTCGTGGGCGGCGTCCTTGAGGCCGCGGGGCTCTGCTGGGCCGGGCGGATCGTCCGCCAGGGAGGCGAGCCATGACGGGCGACGCCGTCCACAGGCTGGGGGCAGCCGTGTGCGTGACCGCCGCGGTGGCCTTCCTGGCCTTCACGATCGCGGCAGGACGGCGCGAGCGTGCGGTGCGCAGGCGGATCGAGGCGCTGCTGACGGTGGAGCGCTCGGAGCGCGAGCGGCAGCGATGGCGGCCGGCATGCGGGGCGTTGGCGAGGCGTTGGGCGGCGCCACTGGGGGCGCTGATCACCGGCTACGACCTCGTCGGCGGGGTGACTGGTTGCGCCGTGGGGCTCGGCGGGGCGTACGGCGTATGGCGGTGGCAGCGGAGCCGCAAGCCTGCCGCGGTGGCCGAGGGCCGGGAGGCGAGCCGTCAACTGCCGCTTGCTGCCGACCTTCTGGCGGCCTGCATCTCGGCCGGGGCGGGTCCACGCGAGGCGGCGGAGGCGGTCGGGGAGTCGCTGGGCGGGCCGGTCGGCGAGCGGCTGGCTCGTGCGGCGGCCGAGTTGCGGCTCGGGGGTGAGCCGGCGCGGGCCTGGGGGTGGTTCGGGCGGATACCGGGCGCGGAGGCGCTGGGCCGCTGCCTGGAGCGGGCGGATTCCACCGGGGCTCCGGCCGCGGAGCCGGTGTCCCGGCTGGCCGAGCGCTTCCGTGCGGACCGGGCGCGGGAGGTCGCGGCACTGGGGCGCAAGGCGCAGGTCCTGATCACAGCGCCGGTGGGGCTGTGCTTCTTGCCCGCCTTCCTCGCGGTGGGCGTGGCTCCGGTCGTGATCGGCCTGGCGGACGGACTGCTGAACGGCAACTGAGCACGCGGGTGCGTGCAACTGCGTGCACGCAACTGAACGAGATCTCTTGGGGGTTGACATGTGGAATCCGGTGCGGGGATGGCTGCGTGGGCTGTCGCGCAGGGTTTGGAAGGACTCGCTGCGGAAGGACGCAATGCGCAAGGACTCGGGCATGACCACGTCCGAGTACGCGATGGGGACGATCGCGGCGTGTGCCTTCGCTGCCGTTCTGTACAAGGTCGTCACCAGCGGAGCCGTCTCGGGGGCGCTCCAGTCGGTGATCGGGAAGGCGCTCGATGCGCAGTTCTGAGACATGCGGCCCGGCGCGTGGCGGGATGCGTGGCAGGGCGCGCGACGGGGGGTCAGTGACGGCGGAGGCGGCCGTCGCCGTGCCCGCCCTGGTGGTCTTCGCCATGGCCCTGGTCTGGGCGCTGATGGCGGCCTCCGCGCAGATCCAGTGCGTGGACGCGGCCCGGGCCGGGGCGCGTGCGGCGGCCAGGTCCGAGCCGCGGGCGGCCACGCTGGCGGCCGCCCGTTCGGCGGCCCCCAGTGGTGCGAGGGTCATGCTGGGGCGGGCGGGTGACCTGTGGCGCGTCCGGGTCGAGGCGAAGGCCCCGGGCCCGGGCACCCTGGCCCTGACGCTGAGCGCGGAGGCGGCGGCGTTCGCCGAGGACACGGTGGGCCAGGAGGCCGCCTCATGAACCGGCACAGCCCCGGCCCCCGGAACCTGAACCGGCGCCCGAAGCGGCCCTGGCTGAACCGGCCTCGGCACCTACGGCGGGACCCGCACCGGGACCGGGGCCTGGCGACCGTGTGGGTGGCCATGGCAACCACCGTGCTGTGTGCCGTCTTCGCCGTCGTCCTCGCCATGGGGCAGGCCGTCGTTGCCCGCCACCGAGCAGGCTCCGCTGCCGACTTGGCCGCGCTGGCCGCTGCCGACCATGCCCTGCGGGGCACGGCAACCGCCTGCGAGAAGGCCTCCGTGGTGGCCCGGGCACAGGGCGCTGCGGTGGTGCGCTGCGTGGTGCAGGGGGAGATCGCCGATGTGACGGCACAGGCCCGCTTCGGCCCGTACGCCCCGGCGGTCAGGTCGCGGGCGGGGCCGCCGGGGCCCCCGGCGCCGCAGGGGCTCCCCGGAGCAGTTCCGTGAGGAGCCGGACCGCGCCGCGCTTGTGCAGGGGGTCGTTGCCGTTGCCGCACTTCGGGGACTGGATGCAGGACGGGCAGCCCGCGTCGCACTCGCACGAGGAGATCGCCTCACGCGTGGCTGTGAGCCACTCACGAGCAGTGTGGAAGGCCCGCTCGGCGAAGCCCGCGCCACCCGGATGGCCGTCGTACACGAAAACGGTTGGCAGCAGCGTGTCCGGGTGGAGCGGTACGGAGACGCCGCCGATGTCCCAGCGGTCGCAGGTGGCGAAGAGCGGCAGCATTCCGATGGAGGCGTGCTCGGCGGCATGCAGGGCGCCGCCCAACTGCTCCGGATTGACCCTGGCGGCGTCCAGCTGGTCCTCGGTGACCGTCCACCACACGGCTCGGGTGCGCAGGGTGCGCGGCGGAAGATCGAGTTTGGTCTCGCCGAGCACCTCACCGGTGATGAGTTTGCGGCGCAGGAAGGAGACGACCTGGTTGGTGACCTCGACGGAGCCGTAGCAGAGGCGCCCGTCGCCCCACGGGATCTCGGTGTCGGTCTCGAGTACGGAGATGGAGGTGGTGTCGCGGGCGGTGGTGGAGTACGGCGGGTTGGCCTCCTCGACGAGGGCGGCAGAGTCGTCCAGGTCCAGGTGCTTCACCAGGTACGTACGGCCCTGGTGGAGATGGACGGCGCCGTCGTGGACCGCGGTGTGGGAGGCCGATTCGTCGACCGTGCCCAGTAGCCGGCCGGTGGCGGCCTCCACGATCTGGACCGGGCGGCCGCCCTCCCCCCGGATGTCGGTGAGGTCGGCGGCCCGCTCCCGGCGCGTCCAGTGCCAGCCCGACGCCCGGCGGCGGAGCAGCTTGGCGGCCTCCAGCTGGGGCATGAGCTCGGCGGTCGCCGGGCCGAAGAGCTCAAGGTCGGCGTCCGTCAGCGGAAGCTCGGCCGCGGCCGCGCACAGATGGGGGGCGAGGACGTAGGGATTGTCGGGGTCGAGGACGGTGGACTCCACCGGCTGCTGGAACAGTGCCTCGGGATGGTGGACGAGGAACGTGTCCAGCGGATCGTCGCGGGCGACGAGCACGGCCAGGGCGCCCTGGCCGGAGCGGCCCGCACGGCCCGCCTGCTGCCAGAGCGAGGCCCGTGTGCCGGGATATCCGGCGATGACGACGGCATCGAGGCCGGAGACATCGACACCGAGTTCGAGGGCGGTGGTCGCGGCGAGGCCGAGGAGCTCGCCGGAGTGCAGGGCCCGCTCCAGCGCGCGGCGCTCCTCAGGGAGGTAGCCGCCCCGGTAGGCGGCGACACGCGGGGGCAGTGAGCGGTCCACCTCGGCCAGGCGTTCCTTGGCGATGACGGAGATGAGCTCCGCGCCGCGCCGGGAGCGTACGAAGGCGACGGAGCGCACTCCCTGGACGGTCAGGTCGGTGAGGAGGTCGGCGGTCTCGGCAGTGGCGGTGCGGCGTACTGGGGCGCCCTTCTCACCGTGCAGCTCGGTGAGCGGGGGCTCCCAGAGGGCGAAGACGAGCTCGCCGCGGGGTGAGGCGTCGTCGGCGACCTCCTTGACCGGCAGGCCGGTGAGGCGGCCGGCGGCCAGGGCGGGTTCCGCGGCGGTGGCGGAGGCGAGGAGGAAGACGGGGTTCGCACCGTAGCGGGCGCATACGCGGCGAAGGCGGCGCAGCACCTGGGCGACATGTGAGCCGAAGACGCCCCGGTAGGTGTGGCACTCATCGATGACGACATAGCGCAGGGAGCGCAGGAAGGAGGACCAGCGGGGGTGTGAGGGAAGTATCCCGCGGTGCAGCATGTCGGGGTTGGTCAGGACGTACGTGGCGTACTGCCGGACCCACTCGCGTTCCTCGACGGGGGTGTCGCCGTCGTAGACCGCGGGGCGGATCCGGTTGCCGAGCGGCTTGGCGAGCTCTTTCACGGCGCGGCACTGGTCGGCGGCCAGGGCCTTGGTCGGGGCCAGGTAGAGGGCGGTGGCACCGCGTCCATTGGGGGCCTCGGCCCCGCCCAGGAGGGTGGTGAGCACGGGCGCGAGATAGGCCAGGGACTTGCCCGAGGCGGTTCCGGTGGCGATCACGACGGATTCGCCGTCCAGGGCGTACTCGGCGGCTTCCGCCTGGTGGGCCCACGGATGGTCGATCCCCGCCTGCTGAATTGCGTTGATCACTTCCGGGCGGATGCGGTCGGGCCAGACGGCATGGCGACCGGGCCTGGGGGGCAAGTGCTCCGTATGAGTGATGCGCGCGGCACGGCTCGCCCCCGCGGTGAGCCGGTCGAGGACCGTACTGGGAGAGGGGCGGTTGTCCCCGCTCTCGGCGGGTCGTCTGGGACGGAGATTCTTGGCCATCGGCACCGAGTGTGTCACTGGCGTGACGGACAATGGTCCCAAGGCGTCGTGCATGGCTGCTCGTAAGTGATTGAATGCCATCGCGGCTGGCGACCGTCTCCGGCTCCGCCGGGGAGACCTGAGGGGGCGGCCGCTCGATAGCAAGGTGCTGGAGGATCCGTGGACCTGTCCCTGTCGACTCGCAATGTGTCCGGACCTGGTGGCGACCGTACGGTCGTCGAGGTCGGTGGCGAGATTGATGTGTATACCGCGCCCAAGCTGCGCGAGCAGTTGGTCGAGTTGGTGAACGACGGCAGCTACCACCTGGTTGTCGACATGGAGGGCGTGGACTTCCTCGACTCCACCGGCCTCGGCGTGCTCGTGGGCGGCCTGAAGCGCGTACGTGCGCATGAAGGCTCGCTGCGCCTGGTCTGCAACCAGGAGCGCATTCTCAAGATCTTCCGGATCACGGGTCTGACCAAGGTGTTCCCCATCCACACCACGGTCGACGAAGCTGTCGCGGCCACCGACTGACGGTCGGCCGGAGACTGCCGGAAGAAGAGGGGGCACCGGGCATCCAGCCCGGGCCCCTGAGATGCACGCCCGTACGTCCGAGGGGGATCGCATGGCCACCGTTGAACTCCGCTTCAGCGCCCAGCCTGAGCATGTCAGGACCGCCCGTCTGGTGGCCGCTGCCGTGGCTCGCCGGGCCGGGGTCGACGAGGCTGTGCTGGACGAGGTCCGCCTCGCGGTCGGCGAGGCGTGCAGCCGTGCGGTCGGGCTGCACCGCAGCCATGGCATCACAGCCCCCGTCAGGGTCGTGCTGACCGAGGAGGAGAAGACCTTCTCCATCGAGGTCGGGGACGAGGTCCCGAGCGCGGGCTCTGAGGGGTCCTCGGCGGTCCCTGGTGCCCGTGATGCCACGGATGAGGACATGGATTCCGACGGCGAGGACGAGATGGGCCTCGCGGTCATCAGCGGCCTCGTCGACGACGTGGAGGTCACGTCCACCGATGAGGGGGGCGTGATCCGGATGAGTTGGCCGACGACGCCCGTCACCGTCGTGCCCTGATCGCGGATGATCGACAATGGCGCCGAACTGCCGGCCCGTTGATCGTTTTCTTTGGTGGAGGCCCTGCTGAGCAGGGCCTCTTTCCTTTTCTCTAGATCATTTACCGCGCGTCAACGCCTTTGCCCCATTACCTCTTTCGGGGGGCGTTTCGGGACGCGATCATTTGCTGAGTAGCAAGTCAAGGTCAATTCCAATTGCCGCGCCCTGTTTTGATCAGGTTCCGCTACCTACAATCCGTCCACATCTTGAGCTCTTTGCGTCAAGGAGGACGAATGGCGGGGCTCTTCAACCCAGAACTGACCGACCACCCCACTTCTCTCGCAGCAGCGGTACTCACAGACGACAACCGGCTGATCGTGATTGTCATCGCCGCGGTCGCGGTGGCGGCACTGATCGTCGCCCAGGTGCTGGTGCGCCAGGTGCTGGCCGCCGGCGAGGGCACCGATTCCATGAAGAAGATCGCGGCAGCCGTGCAGGAGGGCGCGAATGCATATCTGGCACGGCAGTTGCGTACCCTCGGCGTCTTCGCCGTCGTGGTGTTCTTCCTGCTGATGCTTCTTCCGGCGGACGACTGGTCACAGCGTGGCGGACGTTCGGTGTTCTTCCTGGTGGGTGCGCTCTTCTCGGCGGCCACCGGATACATCGGCATGCGTCTTGCCGTACGGGCAAATGTGCGCGTGGCTGCGGCCGCGCGTGAGGCAACACCGGCGGAGGGCGAGCCCGAAAAGGATCTGACGGCCGTCTCGCACAAGGCCATGAAGATCGCTTTCCGAACGGGAGGCGTGGTCGGCATGTTCACGGTGGGCCTCGGCCTGCTCGGTGCCTCCTGCGTCGTACTCGTCTACGCGGCCGACGCGCCCAAGGTGCTCGAAGGCTTCGGCCTCGGCGCCGCGCTGATCGCCATGTTCATGCGTGTCGGCGGTGGCATCTTCACCAAGGCCGCCGACGTCGGCGCCGACCTCGTCGGCAAGGTCGAGCAGGGAATCCCGGAGGACGACCCGCGCAACGCCGCCACCATCGCCGACAACGTGGGCGACAACGTCGGTGACTGTGCCGGTATGGCGGCCGACCTCTTCGAGTCGTACGCCGTCACGCTTGTCGCGGCACTCATCCTCGGCAAGGCGGCATTCGGCGACGCCGGACTCGCCTTTCCGCTGATCGTTCCGGCGATCGGCGTGGTCACCGCGATGATCGGCATCTTCGCGGTCGCCCCGCGGCGCGCCGACCGCAGCGGGATGTCTGCCATCAACCGCGGATTCTTCATCTCCGCACTGATCTCGCTCGGCCTGGTGGCGGCGGCCGTCTTCATCTATCTGCCGTCCACATACGCCGAGTTGGACGGTGTCACCGAGGCCGCGATCACGTCGCACGCCGGAGACCCGCGGATTCTGGCGCTCCTCGCCGTAGCCATCGGCATCGTGCTGGCGGCCCTGATCCAGCAGCTCACCGGGTACTTCACCGAGACCACCCGGCGTCCTGTCAGGGACATCGGCAAGTCCTCGCTGACCGGACCCGCGACCGTCGTGCTGGCCGGTATCTCCATCGGTCTGGAATCCGCCGTCTACACCGCGCTGTTGATCGGCCTGGGCGTGTACGGGGCGTTCCTGCTCGGCGGTACGTCGATCATGCTCGCGCTGTTCGCGGTGGCCCTTGCCGGTACCGGTCTGCTCACCACGGTCGGCGTCATCGTCGCCATGGACACCTTCGGACCCGTCTCGGACAACGCCCAGGGCATCGCCGAGATGTCCGGCGACGTCACGGGCGCCGGTGCGCAGGTGCTCACCGACCTCGACGCCGTCGGCAACACCACCAAGGCCATCACCAAGGGAATCGCCATCGCCACGGCCGTACTCGCCGCCTCCGCGCTCTTCGGCTCGTATCGCGACGCCATCGCGACCGCGGCCAGGGATGTCGGCGAGAAGGTCGGCGACGGCGCTCCGATGAACCTCGTGATGGACATCTCGCAGCCCAACAACCTGGTGGGCCTGATCCTCGGTGCCGCGGTCGTCTTCCTCTTCTCGGGGCTCGCGATCAGCGCGGTGTCCCGTTCGGCGGGAGCCGTGGTCTACGAGGTGCGGCGGCAGTTCCGCGAGCATCCCGGGATCATGGACTACACCGAGACGCCGGAGTACGGGCGCGTCGTCGACATCTGCACCAAGGACGCGCTGCGCGAGCTGGCCACACCGGGTCTGCTCGCCGTACTGACCCCGATCGCCGTCGGATTCTCGCTCGGCGTCGGAGCCCTCGGTTCCTTCCTCGCGGGCGCGATCGGCACCGGCACGCTGATGGCCGTGTTCCTCGCCAACTCCGGTGGTGCGTGGGACAACGCCAAGAAGCTCGTCGAGGACGGCCACCACGGCGGCAAGGGCAGCGAGGCCCACGCCGCGACCGTCATCGGCGACACCGTCGGCGACCCGTTCAAGGACACCGCAGGACCGGCCATCAACCCGCTGCTGAAGGTGATGAACCTGGTGGCGCTGCTGATTGCGCCCGCGGTGATCCAGTTCAGCTACGGGGACGACTCCAGCGCCGGGATCAGGGCGCTGGTTGCGGTGCTGGCGATCCTTGTCATCATCGGCGCGGTGTACATCTCCAAGCGGCGCGGCATCGCCGTGGGTGACGAAGGCAACCATGCGGAGCGGAGCGCGAAGTCACCTGATCCCGCGGTGGTTTCGTAACACCTGCTCAAAAGGCGGGCGGGCAGCGCGTATTGACGTGCTGTCCGCCCGTTTGCGTGCCGTCGTGAGCCTTGTCTCCCTTGGTGCAAATGGCTCTAATGGGTAACATACTGGGCGCACGACGCGCGGTTGTCGCCCACTTGGCGTGTATGTTCCGGGGCCGAGAGCCTTGGAAGGGACCAATCCGGTGAACAAGAAGCTTGCGGCCGCACTGTCCGGCGGTTCGGTACTGGTGCTGGCGCTGTCGGGCTGCTCCGACAACAGCAGCGACAACAAGGTGAATGACTGGGCCAAGACGTTCTGCAACCAGGCACAGCCGCAGATCAAGAAGAGGGCCAGTGCCGAGCAGGCCATCATCTCGACCGCGGCGGACGGCAAGCCTGCAGACATCCAGGCCGCCGACTCGAAGGCCTTCCAGGACCTTGCCGATGTGAACACCGCGCTGGCCAACACCGTCAAGGCAGGCGGCACGCCGCCGATCGACGACGGCGCGAAGGTCCAGCAGGACGCGGTCAGCGAACTCCAGGCAACCGCCAAGGCCTACCTCGATCTGAAGAAGCAGGTCGACGGGCTCAACGCGAAGGACCAGCAGAAGTTCGCGGACGGGCTGCAGGGCGTCGCGGACGGTCTGGCGAAGATCGAGAAGATGAAGCAGGACGCGGTGAAGAAGCTGCAGTCCGGCGACCTGGGCAAGGCGATGGCGAAGCAGCCCGGCTGCCAGACGGTGAAGGTGTCGAGTCCCCCTGCCGGCGGCTCCGGTTCGGACGCTCCTTCCACCCCGGCGTCGCCCTCGGGATCGGCCTCGTCGAAGGCGTCCTCGAAGGCGTCTTCGGAGGCTTCCTCCAAGGCTTCGGCGAAGTCCTAGGCCGGCACGTCGGGCGAGCGGTAACGACCGACGGGCGAAAGGGGGCCCGGCCGTGCGGCGTTTGTCAGTGGCGGCCGCGACAATGGGCAGGTGAGTACGACCAGCCCTGCCCCAGGCCTTCCTTCGCCCGGCCGCTCGCCCCGGCTGCGTGAAGCCCTTCTCGCCGCCGACTTCACCGCCGACGGACTGCTCGAGCTGCTCGGCGCCCCCGCGTATGCCGCTCTCGCCCGCAGCGAGACGGTGCCTGCCCTGCGGGCCACCCGCGGGGACGGCGTCCTCGACACGCTCGTACGGCTGTTTCTGCTCCAGCGCTCCGTCGCGTCCGGACGGGCGCGTGCTGCCCTGCCCCTCGAAGAATGCCTTGCCGACGGCTGGGTGGTGCGGGACGGCGACGAGGTACGCGCCACGGTGGATGTGCGGCCGTACAGCGGTCCGGAGGGCCAGGACTGGTTCATCGTCTCGGACCTGGGCTGCGCGGTCGGCGGAGCGAGCGGTGCGAGCGGCCAGGGCGAGGGCGTCGTTCTCGGTGTCGGCGGTGCGTCCACCACGCTCGCCGGGATCACCGTTCGTACGCCGGTGTCCTCGGCGCTCGACCTGGGCACCGGCTCCGGCCTCCAGGCGCTGCACGCCGCCCAGCACGCGACCCGCGTCACAGCCACCGATCTCAACCCGCGCGCCTTGCACTTCGCGCGGCTCACGCTGGCGCTCTCCGCGGCCCCGGAGGCCGATCTGCGCGAGGGCTCGCTCTTCGAGCCGGTCCGCAAGGACACGTTCGACCTGATCGTGTCGAACCCTCCGTTCGTGATCTCCCCCGGCGCCCGGCTGACCTACCGCGACGGCGGGATGGGCGGGGACGATCTGTGCCGCTCGCTCGTTCAGCAGGCGGGGGACAGGCTGAACGACGGGGGATACGCCCAGTTCCTCGCCAACTGGCAGCACGTGGAGGGGGAGGAGTGGCAGGAGCGGCTGCGCTCCTGGGTGCCGCGCGGCTGTGACGCCTGGATCGTCCAGCGCGAGGTGCAGGACGTGACGCAGTACGCCGAACTGTGGCTGCGGGACAGCGGGGACCACCGCAGCGACCCCGCTCAGTACGACGCGCGGTACGACGCGTGGCTGGACGAGTTCGAGGCGCGGAAGACCAATGCCGTCGGCTTCGGCTGGATCACGCTCAGGAAGTCCGGATCCGAGCGCCCGTCGATCGTCACCGAGGAGTGGCCGCACCCTGTCGAGCAGCCGCTCGGCGCGAGCGTGCAGGCGCACTTCGAGCGACAGGACTATCTGCGTACGCACGACGACGCGGCGCTGCTCGCCGGACACTTCACGCTGGCCGCGGAGATCGTGCAGGAGCAGGTCGGCCTGCCGGGCGCGGAGGACCCGGAGCATGTGGTGCTGCGTCAGAACCGCGGTATGCGGCGCGCCACCAAGGTCGACACGGTCGGCGCGGGCTTCGCCGGGGTGTGTGACGGGTCCCTCAGCGCCGGACGGATCCTGGACGCGATCGCCCAGCTGCTCGACGAGGACCCGGTGGTGCTGCGGGACCGCACCCCGCAGGCGCTGCGCCAGCTCGTCGAGGAGGGTTTTCTGGAACCCGTCCGTCCATGAAGTGAAACCGGCCAACATCAAAAGCAAGAGCAACATCAGAAAGAAGAAGGGGAGGGCTGGCCTCCGCCCCTGCCCCGCCGGGCCGGGTTCCGGCCCGGCACCCCGACCGGGCGGGTGAACCCACGCGGCGTTCACCCGGAATTCGTGCCCACGACGCCCGGAGGTGCCAGCCTCGGCCTCCGGGAGACCTCGGCTTCAGGGAAGGACCGGGTACGGGCATGGAGAGCGGGCCAGCGATCTTCGCGGGGACGGCGTTCACGCTGTTCGGGGCCGGGCTGCTGCTGTGGACGGGAGTGCGGGTGCGCCACCGCGCCCCGGTCGCACACGGAGTGAGTCCCGCCACGGCCGTCGCACTCGCCACACTCTTCGGCGCCGTGTTCCTCGCCCTCGGACTCTGGTGCTTCGGCCGGGTCTGATCTGGGGGCATCTGGGCGCCGAAGCGCTTTCGTGCCGGTCCGGGCGGCAGGAATGGCCGGACTCGGGTTACCGTTCGAGTGGCCGTTGCGGGCTTTTGCCGTTTGACACGGGGGCGGGTTGTACCGTCACACTCCGCAGCGACAGCAGCGTCACAGCCGTGCCGCACCCAGTGCCGTACTGCCGTGAGCGCCCACCGAGCGTCGACCGGAGAGAAGAGCGAAGTTGTCCCCGACCAGCGAGACCGCACAGGGCGGCCGCCGACTCGTGATCGTCGAGTCGCCTGCCAAGGCGAAGACGATCAAGGGCTACCTCGGCCCCGGCTATGTCGTCGAGGCGAGTGTGGGGCACATCCGCGACCTCCCGAACGGCGCCGCCGAGGTGCCCGAGAAGTACACCGGCGAGGTGCGTCGCCTCGGTGTCGACGTCGAGAACGACTTCCAGCCGATCTATGTCGTCAACGCCGACAAGAAGGCCCAGGTCAGGAAGCTCAAGGAGCAGCTCGCCGAGTCCGACGAACTCTTCCTCGCCACCGATGAGGACCGCGAGGGCGAGGCCATCGCCTGGCACCTCCTCGAGGTCCTCAAGCCCAAGGTCCCCGTCCACCGGATGGTCTTCCACGAGATCACCAAGGACGCGATCCGTGAGGCCGTCGAGAACCCGCGCGAGCTCAACAAGCGCATGGTCGACGCCCAGGAGACCCGCCGTATCCTCGACCGCCTCTACGGCTACGAGGTCTCGCCGGTCCTGTGGAAGAAGGTCATGCCGCGGCTGTCGGCCGGGCGTGTGCAGTCCGTCGCCACCCGTCTCGTCGTCGAGCGTGAGCGCGAGCGCATCGCCTTCCGCTCCGCCGAGTACTGGGACCTGACCGGCACCTTCTCCACCGGCCGCGCCGGGGACGCCTCCGACCCCTCCACCTTCACGGCCCGGCTGAACACCGTCGACGGACGGCGCGTCGCTCAGGGCCGCGACTTCGGCTCGGACGGGCAGCTCAAGTCCGGCCAGGTCCTGCACCTGGACGAGGCGAACGCCCGGGCGCTCGCCGCCGCGCTGGCCGATGCCTCGTTCGCGGTACGGGCTGTCGAGTCGAAGCCGTACCGCCGCTCTCCGTACGCACCTTTCCGTACGACGACGCTGCAGCAGGAGGCCTCCCGCAAGCTGGGTTTCGGGGCCAAGGCCACCATGCAGGTCGCGCAGAAGCTGTACGAGAACGGCTTCATCACCTATATGCGTACGGACTCCACCACGCTCTCCGACACCGCCATCTCGGCGGCCCGGGCACAGGTCACGCAGCTGTACGGCGCCAACTATCTGCCCGAGAAGCCGCGGGTGTACGCCGGGAAGGTCAAGAACGCGCAGGAGGCGCACGAGGCGATCCGTCCTTCGGGTGATCGTTTCCGCACGCCGGCCGAGACGGGTCTGACCGGTGACCAGTTCAAGCTCTACGAGCTGATCTGGAAGCGGACCGTCGCCTCCCAGATGAAGGACGCGGTCGGCAACAGCGTCACCGTCCGCATCGGCGGCCGCGCCGCGGACGGCCGTGAAGCCGAGTTCACCGCGTCCGGCAAGACGATCACCTTCCACGGCTTCATGAAGGCCTACGTGGAAGGTGCCGACGACCCGAACGCCGAGCTCGACGACCGCGAGCGGCGGCTGCCGCAGGTCGCCGAGGGCGACGCCCTGTCCTCCGAGGAGATCTCGGTCGACGGCCACGCGACCAAGCCGCCGGCCCGCTACACCGAGGCCTCGCTGGTCAAGGAGCTGGAAGAGCGCGAGATCGGCCGCCCGTCGACGTACGCGTCGATCATCGGCACGATCCTGGACCGCGGCTATGTGTTCAAGAAGGGGACGGCGCTCGTGCCCTCCTTCCTGAGCTTCGCCGTGGTCAACCTGCTGGAGAAGCACTTCGGCCGGCTCGTCGACTACGACTTCACCGCCAAAATGGAGGACGACCTCGACCGCATCGCGCGGGGCGAGGCGCAGGCCGTGCCGTGGCTGAAGCGCTTCTACTTCGGCGTGGGCGACGACGCGGGCGCCGCGTCCGGCGCGGGCAACGGCGACGGAGACCACCTCGGCGGCCTGAAGGAACTGGTGACGGACCTCGGCGCGATCGACGCCCGGGAGATCTCCAGCTTCCCGGTCGGCGAGGGGATCGTGCTGCGCGTCGGCCGCTACGGCCCGTACATCGAGCGCGGTGAGAAGGACTCGGAGGGCCACCAGCGCGCCGACGTTCCGGACGACATCGCTCCGGACGAGCTCACCGTGGAGTACGCGGAGGAGCTGCTGGCCAAGCCGAGCGGCGACTTCGAGCTGGGCGCCGACCCGGTGACCGGCAACCAGATCGTCGCGAAGGACGGCCGCTACGGCCCGTACGTCACGGAGATCCTGCCCGAGGGCACCCCGAAGACCGGCAAGAACGCGGTCAAGCCGCGAACGGCCTCGCTCTTCAAGTCGATGTCCCTGGACACCGTCACGCTCGAGGACGCGCTCAAGCTGATGTCCCTGCCGCGCGTGGTGGGCAAGGACGCGGACGGCGTCGAGATCACCGCGCAGAACGGCCGGTACGGCCCGTACCTGAAGAAGGGCACGGACTCGCGCTCCCTGGAGACCGAGGACCAGCTCTTCAACATCACGCTGGAAGAGGCGCTGGCGATCTACGCACAGCCCAAGCAGCGCGGGCGGGCCGCGGCCAAGCCGCCGCTGAAGGAGCTGGGCACGGACCCGGTCAGCCAGCGGCCGGTGGTGGTCAAGGACGGGCGCTTCGGTCCGTATGTCACCGATGGCGAGACGAACGCGACGCTGCGCACGGACGACAGTGTCGAAGACATCACGCCCGAGCGGGGCTACGAGCTGCTCGCCGAGAAGCGGGCCAAGGGGCCCGCCAAGAAGACGGCGAAGAAGGCTCCGGCCAAGAAGGCGCCTGCGAAGAAGGCCGCCGCGAAGAAGACTGTCGCCAAGAAGGCGGTGGCCAAGAAGACCGCTGCCAAGAAGACGACGTCGGCTGCGGCCGCGAAAAAGACGGCCGCGTCGGCGAAGGCGTCGACGGACGAGTAGCGGGCTTGCCTGTGGGCGTGCCTGTGAGTGCTTTGTCCGGGCGCTTTGTCCCGGCGCTTTGTGTGGGGAGTTTTCGCACCCTCCGCACAAAGCGCCCGTATGTTCGGACAGGCCTCCGGGGAGCGGGGCGCTCCGGATAGGCTGGGCGGATGACGCGAGCCGAGCAGCCAGCCGAGCAGCAGGCGGTCGTGAGCACCGCCTCAGAGACTGCTTCAGACTCCGACGCATCCGACGCACTTGCCGCGGATTCCCGTGAGCGCGCGGTGCGCGCCCTGCTGCGCTTTCCTCCGCTGAGGTGGCTGTGGAACGCCCAGGTCGTGGGCGGGATCGGTGACTCCGTCGCCGTTCTTGTCCTGCTGCTGCTGACGCTGCAGGCCGCCGTGCCGGCGGGCACCTTCGGGGAGGGCTACCGCGGGGCGGCCTTCGCCGTCGCCGCCGTGCTCGGCGCGCGGGTCCTCGCCACGCTGCTCTTCGGCGCCGTACTGCTCGGTCCGCTGACGACCCTCACCTCGTCCAAGGGGCCGCTCGACCGGCGCTGGACCATGATCGGCGCGGACGGGCTGAGGCTTGCGCTCCTCATCGTCGCGCCCCTGTGGATCGACTGGACCCCGGACAACGCCCCGGCGGTTCTGCTGGTCACTGTCTTCGTGACAGGCGTCGCCGAGCGTTTCTGGACCGTCGCCCGGGACGGCGCCGCTCCCGCGCTGCTCCCGGCTCCGCCGCTGGAGGGCGCGGCCGTGCGCCCGCTGCCGGATCACCTGGACGCGCTGCGCAGGCTCTGGCTGCGTACGGGCTTCGCTGTCATTCCCGCCGGGGCCGCGGTCCTGCTGGTGGCCACGCTGATCGGCATTCTGCTCGGCTCGGGCATCGACTGGTTCTCGCTGCACCAGGCGGCCCTCGGTTCGTATGTCGCGGCCGGTCTTTTCGCCGCGTCCGTGTCGACGCTGTACTTCGTCGAGCTGCCCGGCTCGCAGACCCCGCGGCCGCGCTCGCCGCTCGAAGGGCTGCGCCGTCCGTCCACCGGTAACGGCCTGGACAAGGGGCGTACGGGCGCCATACCGCTGTTCGTCCTCGCCTGCGCGTCGGTCGCGGCCGCGATCGCTTCCGCCGTTGCCGTCTCCGTACTGCACGCCTTCGACCTCGGCGGCGGCCCCGCGGCCTTCGCGCTGCTCGTGCTCGCGCTGACCGGTGGCGCCGGTCTCGGCATCCGTGGCGCCGCGGCCGTACTGCCCACGCTGTCGCGCCGTCGGCTGCTTGCCCTCGCGCTCGCGGTCACCGGCATCGCGCTGCTGGCCATGGGTCTGGTGCCCGACACGGCGAGCGTGCTGTTCATCGCGGTGCTGGCCGGTCTCGCGGCCGGTGTCGCCGCCGGCATCGGGCACGACCTGATCGACCAGGAGGCCGAGGACTTCCGGCGGCCCCGGATCACCGAACACCTCCAGGCGGTCGTACGGGTCGCCATCGGGCTCGGCGCGCTGGCGGCCCCGCTGCTCGCCGCGGCGATCGGGCCGCACCGGCTCGCCAGCGGGGACTTCGTCTTCGCGCACGGCGGCGCGGCGTTCACGCTGATGCTGGTCGGTGCGCTGCTGCTGCCCGTGGCGGCCATAGTCCTCGCCAAGACGGATGACCGGTCCGGTGTGCCGCTGCGCCGCGATGTCGGCGACGCGCTGCGTGGCGGGGCGGACCCGGCGCAGGCACCGTCCCCGACCGGGTTCTTCATCGCCATAGAGGGCGGCGACGGGGCCGGGAAGTCCACGCAGGTCGAGGCGCTCGCCGAGTGGATCCGGACGAAGGGCCACGAGGTTGTCGTCACGCGTGAGCCGGGGGCGACGCCGATCGGGAAGCGGCTGCGGTCGATCCTTCTCGACGTGTCCTCGGCGGGGCTCTCGAACCGTGCTGAGGCACTGCTGTACGCGGCGGACCGGGCGGAGCACGTCGATTCGGTCGTACGGCCCGCGCTGGAGCGCGGCGCCATCGTCATCTCGGATCGCTATATCGACTCGTCGGTCGCCTACCAGGGTGCGGGGCGCGATCTGTCGCCGACGGAGATCGCCCGTATCAACCGGTGGGCGACGGACGGGCTCGTACCGCATCTGACGGTGCTGCTCGACGTGTCCCCGGAGAGGGCGCGGGAGCGCTTCACGGAGGCGCCGGACCGGCTGGAGTCGGAGCCCGCGGAGTTCCACCAGCGGGTGCGCGCCGGATTCCTGACGCTGGCGGCGGCGGATCCGGGCCGGTATCTGGTGGTGGACGCGGGGCAGGAGCCGGAGTCCGTCACCACGGTTGTACGGCACCGGCTCGACCAGATGCTTCCGCTCTCCGACGCCGAGGTGAAGGCGCAGGCGGAGGCGCGCAAGGCGGCCGAGGAGGAAGCCCGGCGCAGGGCCGAGGAAGAGGCCGCGCGCAAGGCGGAGGAAGAGCGGATCGAGCGCGAGCGGCAGGAACAGCTCGCGAAGCTCCGCGCCGAGGAGGAGGAGCGCAAGCGCCGCGAGCTGGAGGAGGCGCGGCAGCGCGAGGCCGAGCGGCAGGCGGAGGAAGCCCGGCGGCGGGCGGAGGAAGCGCGGCGGCTCGCCGAGGAAGAGCGGGCGCGGCGGCTTGCCGAGGAGAAGGCGCGCCGGGAGGAAGAGGAGCGGCGGCGCCGGCAGGCGGAGGAGGAGGCCCGGCTGCGGGCGGAGGCGGAAGAACGGCGCCTCGAGAAGCAGCGCAAGGCGGAAGAGGCGCTGCTGAGGGCGGAGGAGGCGCGGCGGGCGGAGGAGGCGGCGTCTGCTTCGGCGTCAGCGGCTTCTGCTTCCGCGGCTTCGGCTTCGGCTCACGATGTGACGGTGCCTACGCCGGTGGTCGCGGCGTCGCCGGATGAGGTGACGCAGGAGGTACCGGCTCCGGCGCCGGGGCCGGCGGCTGATGAGACGGCCGTGCTGCCTCCGGTACGGGACGCGGGCGCGGACGAGCGCACCCGGGAGATTCCCCAGGTCGACCCGGACTCGGGCCGCTCGCGCCGCCGCTCGGACTGGGCGGAGGAAACGCCACTGGACGACCTCCCGACCTTGGCGGACGAACTGCTGGGCCCGCACGAGGACGACGAGAACGGCGGCCGGGGGCGGCGCTGAGGGGTGTGGGTCTGCGGGTCTTTGGGGTTGCCCGGTGCCGTGTCGGTGACCGTCTGGGGGCCGCTCCGGGGTTGCGCCGGGACTGCATGATTTACGGCGCGTCTCTGGCGTGACGGTGTGTGCGGGCGTCCCTGCGCCACAAATCACCTTTTACGTCCCGGCTCCACCCGCTGCGCGGCCCCCTTCTCGTGAACCCAGGCCGGTGCCCCGGTTCGGGAAGGGGGGAGGGGACAAACCCCAGCCTGCATCCCACTGTCAGACCCCTCCCCCACAATGGAGTCCCCATCAAGAAAGGCGGGTGACGGCCCATGACCGTATGGGACGACGTCGTCGGTCAGGAGCGCGTTCATGCGCAGCTCTCCGCCGCCGCTCGGGACGCCGACGCCCGCGTCACCGCCGAGGCTCGCGGGGAGCAGCCGCCGGACGCGTCCAAGATGACGCATGCCTGGCTGTTCACCGGGCCGCCGGGGTCGGGGCGGTCCACCGCCGCTCGGGCGTTCGCCGCGGCGTTGCAGTGCACCAGTCCCGACCGGGCTCTGGGCGGGGCGCCGGGCTGTGGGTTCTGCGACAGCTGTCACACCACCCTCGTCGGTACGCACGCCGACGTGCAAGTGATTCGTACGGACCTGCTCTCCATCGGCGTCAAGGACACCCGCGAGCTCGTCCGCCGTGCCCAGCTCTCCCCGGCCGTCGGGCGCTGGCAGGTGATCATCCTGGAGGACGCCGACCGCCTCACGGAGGGCGCGGGCAATGTCCTGCTGAAAGCCGTCGAGGAGCCCGCCCCCCGCACCGTGTGGCTGCTCTGTGCGCCCTCCATCGAGGATGTGCTGCCGACGATCCGTTCCCGCTGCCGGCATCTCGTCCTCCGTACGCCACCGGTAGCCGCCGTCGCCGACGTGCTGGTCCGGCGGGACGGGATCGAGCCCGATGTCGCCATGTCCGCGGCCCGCGCAACGCAGGGGCACATCGGCCGGGCCCGCCGCCTGGCGACGGACGAGCGGGCCCGGGCCCGTCGGGCGACCGTGCTGAAGATGCCGTTGCGTGTCGAGGACATCGGCGGTTGCCTCAAGGCCGCGCAGGAGCTGGTCGACGCCGCAGCCGAGGATGCCAAGCAGGTCGCCGAGGAGGTCGACGTCAAGGAGACGGAGGACCTGAAGGCGGCTCTCGGCGCGTCGGCCGGGGGGCGGATGCCGCGGGGGACCGCGGGGGCGATGAAGGAGCTGGAGGACAGACAGAAGCGCCGCAAGACGCGTACGCAGCGCGACAGCCTGGATCTCGCGCTCACCGATCTGACCGGCTTCTACCGCGATGTGCTCGCCCTCCAGATGGGTTCGGAGGTCGCGCTCGCCAATGTGGATGTAAGGGACTCACTCGACCGGATCGCCCGCGCCTCGACGCCCGAGGGCACCCTGCGGCGGATAGAGGCGGTGGTCGCCTGCCGTCAGGCCCTGGACAGCAATGTCGCGCCGCTGCTGGCGGTCGAGGCGATGGCTGTGGCACTGCGCGCGGGCTGAGCGGCTCAGATGTTGACCGGCTCACCCGTAAGGGCATGGGCAGGCACGGCCCCCACCCTGCGACTACGCTCCGAGGATGGACACCAGGCGCCTGCTCCGCACCTCCGCCCTCGCGCTGGCCACGGCCGGTCTACTCATCTCCGGCTGTACGGGCGGGAGTTCGTCGCCGAGTGCGTCCGCGTCCGCCGCACCCGGCCGGGCCGCCCCCGCCGCCGCGCTCAAGCCCTACTACGAACAGCAGTTGAAGTGGCGGCCGTGCGGTGTCCCCGGTTTCGACTGCGCCACGATGAAGGCCCCGCTGGACTACGCCGCGCCGGGCGACGAGTCCGTGAAACTGGCCGTCGCCCGTAAGAAGGCCTCAGGGCCCGGCAAGCGCCTCGGCACGCTGCAGGTCAACCCCGGTGGCCCCGGCGGATCCGCCGTCGACTATCTCCAGGGGTATGCGGGCATCGGCTACCCCGCCCCGGTCCGCGCCCGGTACGACATGGTCGCCGTCGACCCGCGCGGTGTGGCCCGCAGCGAGCCCGTCGAGTGCCTCAGCGGCAAGCAGATGGACGCGTACACCCAGGTCGACCAGACGCCCGACGACGCCGCCGAGACGGCTCGCCTCGCCACGTCGCTGAAGAATTTCGCTGCGGGCTGCAAGGGGCGTTCCGGCGACATCCTGCCCCATGTCTCGACCGTCGAGGCAGCCCGTGACATGGACATCCTGCGCGCCGTGATGGGCGACGAGAAGCTGTCGTACGTCGGGGCTTCCTACGGCACCTTCCTCGGCGCGACCTATGCCGAACTGTTCCCCGACCGCGTCGGCCGTCTCGTCCTCGACGGCGCGATGGACCCCTCGCTGCCGGCCCGTGAGATGAACCGCGACCAGACCGCGGGCTTCGAGACCGCGTTCCAGTCCTTCGCAGGGGACTGCGTCAAGCGGAAGGACTGCCCCCTCGGAACCACCTCTGCCGCGGACGCATCGGTCCGGCTCAAGGCCTTCTTCTCCGCGCTCGACGCCAAGCCCGTCGACACCGGCGAGAGCCGCAAGCTCGGTGAGTCGCTGGCCACGACCGGAGTGATCGCCGCGATGTACGACGAGGCCGCCTGGCCCCAGCTCCGTGAGGCCCTCGCCAACGCCCTGGCCGGGGACGGTGCTTCCCTGCTCACGCTGGCCGACAGCTACTACGAGCGCGAGGGTGACGGCACCTACGCGAACCTGATGTACGCCAACGCGGCCGTGAACTGCCTTGATTCGCCGCCCGCCTTCACCGCCCCCGAGGCGGTGGAGTCCGCACTTCCGGAGTTCGAGAAGGCCTCGCCCGTCTTCGGCAGGGGCTTCGCCTGGGCCTCGCTGAACTGCGCGTACTGGCCCACCCCCGCGACCGGCACGCCGCAACGCATCGAGGCGAAGGGCGCGGCCCCGATCGTGGTCGTCGGCACCACCCGGGACCCGGCCACCCCCTACAAGTGGGCGCAGGGGCTGGCAGGGCAGTTGTCCTCCGGGAGTCTGCTGACGTACGAGGGCGACGGCCACACGGCGTACGGGCGGGGCAGCGACTGCATCGACACGGCGATCAACACCTACCTGCTGGAAGGCACGGTTCCGCCGGAGGACAAGCGCTGCCGCTGAGCCGCTGCCAGTGGCCCGCGGTCGCCTTGAAGCCGCGGGGCACCAGCGCGTCCCTTCGGGGCAAAAAGAAACAGTATGCCGGATATGGCCCACCTGGGCCAGTATGCGGGGATCCGCTGCGAGGCATGCGCGTCGACAGAGCGTTCCGGGTGGCCCGGACGTGGTTCGGGGCACCTGAAACAACCCTGTAGACTTGGCGCCGCTGCTGATGCGAACGTGTCTTCGTCAGGACGCGTATATCCGCAGCTTGCCGCCTTAGCTCAGTTGGCCAGAGCAACGCACTCGTAATGCGTAGGTCTCGGGTTCGAATCCCGAAGGCGGCTCAGGTGAAGCCCAGGTCAGACCCATTCTGACCTGGGCTTCTGCGATTTCCGGCCTGATGGTTGGTCGCTTTGGGGGCGTTGGCCTGCGAAGGGCAGCGCAAGGGGAGCGCATGTGCGGCCACCGGTCGCCGGTTGCCTGCGTCGACAGCGTCTTGGTGGTCGGAGGAACGCAGCCGGGGCTGGGCGATATCCCAACACCGCCCAGCACGCGACCTCGAGACCCATCAGCACCGCTCCGCGACCATGATCCATCTCGCCAGGGCCGACCCCGGTCCTGCGAGGGCCGTTACCTCGGCGATGACCGGACGGCGGGTCAGGCCGGCGTCGTCGTCGCCCCCGTGCCGGCACCTGCGTTCAAGGCCGAGGCGGACTCACCTTCCGTCGAAGGAGCGATGGGCGGCCTCAATGAGAGGCGCGTACTCCACCGACCAGTCGACGATGTCCCGGACGATCTTGAGAAGGCCCTCACCTAACGGCGTCAGCAGATACGTCACCTGAGGTGGCCGGCTGTCGAGAACCCGGCGCTCGACGAGTCCGTCCCGCTCCAGCCGGACCAGGGTCTCGGAGAGGACCTTGGCCGAAACGTTTCCCACGGATGTCTTGAGGTCCGAGAAACGTGTGACCCCCGCCGCAATCTCCTGGCACGCGAGCATCGTCCAGCGTTCGCCTATGCGATCCATGATCTGACGGGCAGCGCATTCTCCTGCCACTTTCACTTGTCCCCCCGTGGGTTTGCTGAGTTACCGGAAAGTAACTATATGGCGGCGAGGTTCCTTGATCACGGTGAAGTGGCACGCGTGTTCCCCTCAGGATGGTGGCTCATCGAACGCCATTGCGAAGGGAACGCCATGCCGACCTCACCCGAGAAAGCCATCGAGTCGCTCAGCGCAGCTGCCCAGGCGACCCCGGCCTGGGGCGTCGCGGGTGCCACCGTGCGCTTCGTCATCAGCGGCCCGACGGCCGACGTGACCCTCGACCCGCAGGGGCAGGTGACCAATGCCACCCCCACCCACGTACTGCGGATCAGCTGGGCTGATCTGCAGGACATCGCCGCGGGACGGCGCAGCTTCCTCAGGTCCGTCACCGGCCGGCGCCTGTCCGCCCACGGTCCCGTGATGCAGACCTTCGCCTTCGGCCAGGCTCTGTCGACCTTCGCGCTCGAACGCTGAACTGCCGCCCCTGACGAGGAGATTCTGTGACTGCTATGCATTCCCCCGCCGACCACCCGCTGCTCGACAGCCACGAGGCGGCCGTCCTGCGGTCCGTGGTGGAGTTCGCCCGTGAGGTGATCGCTCCGGGTGCCGCCGAGCGCGACAGTATCGAGAAAGGGCAGGTGGACTGGGAGACCGTTCGTGCAGGTCAGCAGATCGGTCTGTTGCGCATGGCGATGCCCCGCGACCTTGGCGGCCTCGGCCTGAGCCAACTCGCCGTCGCTCTCGTCCTCGAAGAGCTGGCCGTCGCCGACCCCGGCATGGCGCTGGTCTTCGGTGCCACGGGTCTGTTCCAGACACCGATCCTGCTCTCCGGCAACGCCCGCCTGCAGGAGCGATACCTGCCGGCGTTCCTGGGCGACGAGCCGGTCCTTGCGTGCAACGCGGTGGCTGAGCAGCTGAACGGCACGGACCTCGTCCTGCCGCAGCATGCCCCGTTTGCGCAGAACATGACCAGCGCGAAGCTCTCGGGCGACACGTACCTCCTGAACGGCACCAAGCGTTACATCACCAACGCCCCGGTCGCCACCTACGCCACGGTCCTGGCGAACCTCAACGGTTCGCCCGGCTCGACCGGTCTGACGTGCTTCGTCGTCGACCTGGAGCAGGACGGCGTCACCCGCGGCGAGATCCACGACAAGGTCGGCTACCGCACCGCCCCGGCCGGCGAACTGGTCTTCACCGACGCCCGGGTCCCCGTGGAGAACGTCATTGGCGACGAATACGGCGGCTGGGACCTCAATGCCGCGGTCGGCAACGTGACCCGCGTGACCTGCGCGTCGGTCTCCACCGGCATAGCCCGGCACAGCTTGGAGCGCGCCATGGCGTGGTGCGGCGAGCGCAAGCAGGGCGGCAAGATGCTGTACGAGCACCAGATGTCCGCGCGCAAGCTCGCTGACATGGCCGCCCGTGTCTCCGCGTCCCGGGCGCTGTACCTCGACGCCGCCGTCAAGGCGGACAACGTCATCCCGACGCCCGCGTACGAGCCCGCGGTCGCCAAGCTGGTCGCGGACCGCGCCGCCATCGACAACGCCGACGCCGCCATGGCCCTGATCGGTGCCCAGGCGTTCCAGCGCGGCGACGGCATGGACCGTGTTCTGCGTGACGCCTACGGCCCCCGTATCTACGAAGGCACCCCCGAGGCGCTGGCGCTCGTCATCACCGGCGAGCTGTTCGACGTGTCGGAGACGCGATGACGGCAGCGGCCGCC
The DNA here is from genome assembly GCF_040606445.1 of Streptomyces sp. NPDC005408. Classification (NCBI taxonomy): domain Bacteria; kingdom Bacillati; phylum Actinomycetota; class Actinomycetes; order Kitasatosporales; family Streptomycetaceae; genus Streptomyces; species Streptomyces sp. NPDC005408. The sequence continues at coordinate 63,617 of NZ_JBEXEX010000014.1, forward strand.
GACCGGTACAAGGACGAGCTCCTGCGCGACCGTCACGGTCTGGAACTGCCGGACCTGGAAGGGGCGTTGACCGGCAATCCCGTCTTCCGGGCAGTCAGCCCGGAAGGGCTGCTGGTACTGACCTTACGCGGAGCGCAGCTGCCGACCCAACTGCTGGATCGGGTCTACCGGTTCCGCCTCATGCAGTACCTGCAACGCGGTTGGGCCAACGCCGCGGTCGTGGCGGAGCGTGGCCTGCGCGTCGAGCCGTACGACGAGGTGGCCCTGCGGGACTTCCACACCCTGGTCGTCGAGGCGGACACCGGGCGGCTGCGCGGCTACGGCACCCTGGCTGCTGCCCGCGATCTGGGCGAGACCGTGCTCGGCGACCCCGGCCACCGGCCGTTCGTCATTGAGCGGGACTACGGCTTCCGGCTGGCCGACCACCTGGGAGCCGCGACTTCCTCATCCCTGGTGTGGGAGGGCAAGCGCCTGGTTCGCGACTACGCGATGCCGAGGTCGCAGGCCGCGGTCTCGGTCCCCTGGTGGGTCTACCTTGCCTGGGCGGCCGCCTGCGCGGAGGTCCTCTCCCACGAGAACGGGGCGGTCGTCGGCGACGGAAAGTCGGACGGGGCCATCCATCAGCTGCGGCTGCTGGGTTTTGCCGCCCAGAGGCTGGATCTCGCGTCCCTGCCGCCGGACCCCGCTGATCTGTTCGCCCCTATGTGGAGCCAGGAGGAACGCTCGTACCCCTTCATTCTCCGGTACGCGGACACCCTGAAGCCGACGCTGGCCCACCTCGAAGAGGTGCTCATGTCGGGACAGGACGGTTCGGTGCGTGCCCGGCTCGTCGAGTTCATGGAGGCAAGGGCATGACCCTGCTGGACGTGTGCACCACAGAACAGGCGCGGGAGCTCGGCGAGGAGGCCTTCTACGCCTCTCTGACGCAGCGCAACAAGGGGCTCGTGTCCGCCGCGCTGCAGCGGAAGATCCGCGACGCCCGCCTGCTGATCGCCGGCTGCGGCTCCATCGGCGGCGCCACCGTACAGCCGCTCGGCCGCATGGGATACCGGCAGTTCGTGCTCGCGGACGTGGGGATGTACGAACTCAACAACCTCAACAGGCAGAACGCCACTGTCGACGATCTCGGCCAGAACAAGGCGTCGGTCGGTGCCCGTAACCTCCGCGCGATCAACCCGCACATCAAGGCGGAGGTCGTGCCCGAGGGGATCACCGCCGCGAACGTTGCGGCGCTGGTCGCGCAGGCGGACGTCATTGTCGACGGAGTCGACGTGACCACGGCCTCGGGTCTCGCCGCGAAGGTTCATCTGCACCGGGAGGCGTGCCGGCAGCGCAAGCCGCTGGTGACGGCCTGGGACATGGCGGGCATGCTCGCCGCTCAGTGCTTCGACTACCGGGTGGTCAGGAGCATCTTCGACGGGCAGTTGATGCCCGGTGACGAGGACCGGCTCGGTACCTGGGAAGTCATCTTCCGCATAGCCCCGCGCGGTTACATCCCCGGCGAGATGTACCGCGAGCTCAGGCGGGGGCTCAGTGCTCCGGACTACAGCGTCCCCCAACTCGTCGAGGCAGCCACTCAGTTCGGTGCGCTGGTCGCGCACATGGCCAATGTGCTGGTCGACGGGCGCACCCTGCCCCGTACCGTCGCGGTCGACATCCACCACGTCACCATGACGCGCGGGCGCCGGGTCGTCGACCACCTCGCGCGGCAGTGGGAGCGGGCCCGCTTCCTGAGGTACCTGCCCCCGGCGCAGGCGTGGAACGGGTTCGCCCCCGGCCCGGCCTATCGGGCCGGCCGCCGCTTCTCACTTCGTACGTCGTGAATGGCACAGGAGAGAAACGTTACATGAGCAAGGAGTTCACCTACGCCGATGCCCGGCTCGGGGGCATCGCGCTGACCAATGACGATTCGGAGCGCATCGCGCAGTCGGCGATGGCGGTCGCGGGGACGTACGAAGGGTGCTCCCTGCACGACACCGACCTGCTGCACGCCGTCGAGCTGGCGGCGGCCGCTCTGCCGGCGTCCGTGCGGCGGGAGTTGATCTCGTTCCGGGACAACGGCAACCCGAGCGGCTGCCTGCTGCTCACAGGTCTGCCGATCGGCGAGCTGCCGCCGACGCCCGACCGGACGGAGGACGAGCCGCCGTGGACGCGGATTCCCGTGGCGACGCTCGCCCAGCTCATGGTGATGTCCGTGCTGGGGCGCTCCATCTCGTACAGCGACGAGAAGGGCGGCGACCTGGTGCAGGACGTCTGCCCAAAGCATGGGGCGGAACGGCGCCAGGAGAACAGCGGCTCCGTCCTGCTGGAACTGCACACCGAGGACGGCTTCCACCCCTCCGCCCCCCACTTCCTGAGCCTCATCTGTCTCAGGGCAGACCACGACGGGGTCGCGGCCACCGTCACGGCCGGGATCGGCGACGTCCTGCCCTCTCTGGACGCTGAGACGGTGGCGGCGCTGCGCCGCCCCGAGTTCAGAATCCGCTTCAGCACGTCGTTCGTGCAGGACGAGTCGGCAGAGGTGCTCACGCCCCTCATGCCGGTGCTCTCCTCCGGGCCCGGATGCCCCGATCTCCGTGTCGACTTCAATGCGACGATCGCGACGACACCGCCGGCGCAAGCGGCCCTGGACCGGCTCGAAGATGCGATGCTGCTGTCGCTCAAGGGGCTGGTCCTTCAGCCGGGCGACCTCGTGGTCATCGACAACCGTCGGGCGGTGCACGGTCGCACCGACTTCACGCCGCGCTACGACGGCGACGACCGCTGGCTGCGACGGTCGTTCGTCGTCACGGACCTGCGCCCGGTCGGCGGCCGGCTTGAACAGGGCCGCAGTCACAAGCCCGTGACCCAGAAGCGCGTTCCTGCGCAGGAACGGCCGCTCACGGCCGTCTGACCTTGGCGCGCAGGCGTGATCCGGATTCCGGCGGGGCTGAGGACGATGCTCTCAGCCCCGCCGTCCGGCCCCGCTGACGACGGGGGATTTTCCGTCAGACGGGGAGTCGGGTTCGGACAGGGGATCCAGGTCGGGGAGGGGCCGGGACATCAAGGCGCGCGCGTTCGTGCTTTCTTCGGCCAGCTTCTCCAGCACGCCTTCCACCTCGGCGGCTGCCTTCTGGAACGCCTTGCGACCCGCAGGAGTGAGCCGTACCTGGGCGCCCCGGCCGTCGCCCGGTGACGGCTCGCGGTCCGCGTATCCCTCTTTGACCATCTGGGCCAGGAGCCGGGACACCTGCGGCTGGCTGCGGGAGGCCCGTGCGGTGAGCTCACCGAGGCGGATCCAGCCGTCCGTGCGCCCCATCACGTCCATGATCTCGTAGGCGCCTACGCACAGCCCGTGCCGGTCGGCCAGCGTGTGCTCGATCGCCTGGTTCATGCGCGTGCAGATGCGTACCAGGGACAGCCACTGGTCGCCGAGAGGAGTGTTCGCCACGCCTCGCAGTCTAGGATGGCGAACCGGCCTTGTCTATACATTCGCATGAATATAAATTGCTCACCGAAAGGAGACAACGATGACTGAGGCGATCTCCTCTATGGAGACAGAACAGAAGCAGGCTCAGGCGTCCTGGACGCCGATGGCCGTGGTGGGTGTGGCCCAGCTGATGGTCATGCTGGACTCGACGGTGGTGAACGTCGCGCTGCCGTCGATCGGTGCGCAGCTCCCGGCGGACGCATCGGCCCTGCAGTGGACGATCAGCGCGTACGTCCTGATGTACGGAAGCCTGCTGCTCTTCGGCGGCCGGGTGGCTGACGTGCTGGGACGGCGCCGGTCCTTCCTGACCGGACTGGTGGTCTTCGCGGCCGCGTCGGCCCTGTGCGGGCTGGCGGGTAGTCAGAACATGCTCGTCGCCGGGCGTGCGATTCAGGGCGTGGGCGCGGCACTGCTCTCCGCGTCGGCGCTGTCGATCGTGCTGGCGGTGTATCAGATCCCGCAGCAGCGGAAGATCGCACTGACGGCCTGGAGCGGACTGGGCGTGCTCGGCGCGACCATTGGCGTCGTCCTGGGCGGACTCATCGTGACGGCGGTCAGCTGGCGATGGGCGTTCCTCATCAACATCCCGGTCAGCTTGGCCGCCGGCGTCGCGGCGCTGCGTTCCCTGCCCGCCTTGTCCGCCACCGGAACCCGCAGCCTGCGCGTCCCCACGGCCGCGCTCGCCACAGCGGGCCTGGCCTCCCTGTCCTTCGGCCTGATCCGATTCCAGGACGGCACGACCACAACCGCGTGGGCCAGCATCGGACTGTCTGTGGTTCTCCTCGGCGTACTGACCGCGCTGGAACTCGGCAAGTCCGACCCGCTGCTGCCGCTGCACCTGCTGCGCATCCCGACGTACTGGCTCAGCAGCATCGGCCTGCTGCTCGCCGCCGCTGTGATGATCAGCAGCTCCTACCTGGCGAGCATCTTCTTCCAGCGCGCCCACGACATGAGCGCCTTCGCCGCCGGCCTCGCACTGCTGCCGATGGGACTGGCGTCGCTGGTGGTCGCCTTCGTCGTACCCAAGCTCGTCGGCGCCTTCGGCCCCGGCGGTGTGTATCTGATGGGAGCCACCGCCCAGCTCATCGGCACCGGGGTGCTCGCCACCGGGACGTCGAGCACCGCGCTGACCATCGTCGCGCTCGCCGTCATCGGAGCGGGCCTGCCGAGCTGCTTCGCCCCCCTGTACGGCATCGGCAGCTCCCACGTCCGCATGGAGGAGTCGGGCGTCGGCTCCGGGCTGCTGAACACCTTCAACCAGACCGGCTCGGCCCTGGGCATCGCAGTGATCGGCACGATCCTTGCGACCGTCGCGACCGACCGGAGCGAGGCGGGCTCGTCCGCCGCTGACGCGACCACCGCGGGTGTCGGCCAGGGCTTCCTCGCCCTCGCGGTCTGCGCGGTCCTCGCCGTCGGGGTCGCGCTCCTCCTGCGCGGACTCACCCGCGCGCCCAAGCCGGCCACCCAGCAGTCCTGAAGGGACCTTCATCATGACCACGACCAGCAGCCCGTCGGCCGCTCCCGGAGCGGTCGCATCCGATCCGGTCGAGGAGGCCATCGAGCGCTCGCGCAGCAGGGCAGACGATGTCTCCAAGCAACTGGGGATCTTCGTCACCCCGCTGCACGACGAAGCCTTGCGCGCCCACCGCGAGAATCCTCGCCGGGGTCCCCTGACCGGGGTGACCCTCGGGGTGAAGGACATCGTCTTCGAGTCCTCGGCCCCCACCACGGGCGGCAGCCACGTGTCCCTGGCCGACTGGCCGCAGGGGCAGTCTGAGGCCACTGCGGTGACCCGGCTCAAGGATGCAGGGGCGGTCGTGGTCGGCAAGACCGCCACCCTGGAGTACGCCCTCGGTATCCAGGACGGCACTGGCGCCGGGCCCGTCAGCCGCAACCCCTGGTCGCCCGACCGCTGGGCCGGCGGCTCCAGCGCCGGATCCGGCAGCGGCGTGGTGACCGGCTGCTTCGACGCCGCCATCGCCACCGACACCACAGGCAGCCTGCGCATCCCCGCCGCGTACACCGGCACGACCGGCCTCAAGGCCACCCGGGGGCGCGTGCCGACCTCGGGCGTCTACCCGCTGGCGTCGTCCCTCGACACGGTCGGGCCCGTCGCCGGGTCGGCCGACCTGTGCGCCCGGCTGCTCCAGGCCATGGCCGGGCCCGACCCGCGAGACCCGTGGGCTTCGTCCACCCCGGTCGGGGACTACGTCGCGGCCCTGGACGCGGACGTGTCCGGATTCCGGATCGGCGTGGACATGCTTGCCGAGCACGCGGACGGTGGCGTGGACCCGGCCCAGCCGGGCGTCTTCGAGCAGGCGCTGAAGGACCTGGAGTCCCTCGTGCTGAGCCGCTCCTCGGTGACCGTCCCCGCGTACCCCATGCTCAACGTGGTGGGGAATGTGATCATGCTCGCCGAGGCCCACGAGGTGCACCACGACGCACTTGTGGAGCACTGGGCGGAGTATGGGCGAGGAGCCCGCTGGGTGTTCTCCGCCGGCGAGTCGATCTCCTCCCGTGCCTACCTCCGGGCCCAGCGCGTGCGCGACGCGCTCACCAGGCAGGTCGAGGCGATGTTCGACGAGATCGACCTGTTGGTCGCGCCGACCTGCCACCTCGGCGCGCCGCCCCTGGACAGGATCCACCCGCTGGATCCGTCCACATACCTTGCTTCCATGCACACCACGGCCTGGAGCGTTACCGGGCATCCGGTCGCCGTCGTGCCGATCGGCTTCACTGGGGAGGGCCTGCCCCTGTCCATGTCGATAGTGGGCCCGCACTGGGCGGAGGAGCGGGTCGTCGCCCTCGCCGCCGCGTTCCAGCGCGTCACCCACCACCACCAGCAGCGCCCCGCCGCGCCGAAGGAGTCACGATGAGCATCAGCCAGCTGCACGACTTGACGGAGGAGGACCACGGGGCGGTGTCCGCGGCGTCCCACGTGGCAGAGCAACTCTCGGTCGCGCTGGCCCAGTTCCCGTGCGACGTGACCCACGTGATACGAGGGGCGCTGGCCCCGCAGGACACCCCGAGAGCCTGAGGCCGAGCACAGATGCCCGGAGGGCGAGGCATTCCCGGGCATTTGTGCCGCCTCCCCTCGGCTCACGGCAAGAACGAATCGCGGCCAGGGGAGCGCAAGGGGGACCGCCGGGCACAGCTCGGCATGATCTCTGGTGGCCTCGTCATGCGTAGGTCTCGGGTTCGAATCCCGAAGGCGGCTCAGATGAAGCCCAGGTCAGTCTCCACTGACCTGGGCTTCTTGTCTGGGGCCGCCGACGCGCGAGCAGGTCCCAGCAGGGACCAGCTTCGGTCGTCGCCCCAGATCGAGGACGCGTCCACATACGGCCGCAGCAGCGCCGTCAGCTCCGTGTCGCCCCGGCCGTTGAGCTCGTCGGAGGCTATTTTTCGCGCTACTCCGGCCAGGAAGTCGGCCAGCTGTACGCGCGGATCCGAGCGGGAATCGACGAGCCTCACACTGGTCAATCGGCATTGTGGCGACCGGAGATGCTCCTTGAGCCATGCGATGCGCTCTTCCGTCAGCGCGTTCTGCTCGTCGTGGACGAGGGAGATGGGCTCTCCGCCCTCACCCCAGTAAGCGACCGTCCGGACGACGGCAGGAATGAGGGGATCCAGCGCCGGAATCATCGCCGGATTTTCCAGGGTCTGCGCCCAGAAAGAGTCGGCGCGAGGACGGGCCTCGCGAAGCAATTCCATGATGTCGCCGACTCGGTGGCCTGCGGTCGCGGGTCGCAGGGCGTCCACCAGCTGGAAGAACGACTCGACCGGCGTCCTCGCGTCCCAGCGGTTCTTCGTGCGCATCAGGTTGTTGGACGACGACAGGAAGGCCTGCCACTGTTCGGGCCCGAACGTGAGGGGTCCCTCGCGGTAGAGGGTGAGAGCCATGGCGCCTGCCGGCCGGCCGTTCTCCCCGACGAGGAGGTCGACGAGCCGGCCGACGACGAAGAATGCCTTGTCGGTCAGATGGACATTGGCATTCCCATGGATCGGCCCCGACGGGCCCAGCATCCATTCAAGGGTCGATCGATGTTTGCCCCGGAGCAGATGATTCGCCTTGTATTCCTCCGCCGGGGAGCGGATCCTGTTCCGTATTTCCTGGATGGAATCCGCCGCCGGTCCAAGGGGCAGGTGCACGCCGGCATGGGCGAACACGTCGGTGTTTCCGCCGATGAGATTCTCCCCGTCGGAACCGGACTCGTCGCAGAAGACTTCCACCCTGACCAGTGTTGGCGATCCGTGCGGCATGCACCACAGGTTTTCGTACCCCTGGTTCGGCTCGTACCCCTTCCGACGGCTTCCTCGTGTGTCCGGCGGTCACAATCCTCCGCCGCGTCGTGTCATGGCAGTGCACGTACGAACTGAGCACAAGAAGCACAGGAAGCACGAGGAGCACGTCATGAACGAAGGCATCAAGACGATCATCTACCCCGTCAAGGACATCGAGCAGGCCAAGGCCCGCTTCACCGAGCTCCTGGGGGTGCAGCCGCTGATGGACGAGCCCTATTACGTCGGCTACCGCGTGGCCGGCCAGGACGTCGGCCTGGACCCCAACGGCCACAGCCTGGGAATGACGGGTCCCGTCGCCTACTGGCACGTCGACGACCTCAACGGCAGGCTGCAGGCTCTCCTCGGCGCGGGTGCGGAAACCCTGCAGGACGTGAAGGACGTCGGCGGCGGCAAGCTGACCGCCCTGGTGAAGGACGCTGACGGCAATGTCGTCGGTCTTATCCAGGAGGCCTGACGGCGCGCGGCCCGGAGCCGCGGAACGGGCCCGCAGCCCAGAGCCGCGGAACCGGCCCCCAGGCGGCCCGGTCAGTGCACCTGTTTCGTGCCGACCGGGCCGCCTCGTCGGCCGTCAGCCGCTCAGGACCTCCAGGTCCAGCCGGCCCAGGCCCTCAGGGTCGGCCAGGATGTCGATCGCGATGATCTTTCCGTCGGCCGCGATCGTGAAGCCGAAGACCACCCGGGGCTGTCCGCCCGGGGCCCACACCAGGCCCGCGCCGCCGTTGATGAGCGCCGGCTGTGCGGCCTGCGCGCGGCCCGAGAAGGTCTCGGCCACCGCCTGGGCGCCGCGCGCCGCGCCCGCTCCCGACAGGACGGCCGCGCTGTCGGCGCGCAGGACGACATCCGGGTCGAGCAGTGTCAGCAGTGCGTCGAAGTCGCCGCCGCGCGAGGCGGCGAGAAAGGCGTCGACGACTTCGCGCTGGCGGGTGACATCGGTTTCGGGGGCTGTCTCCGCGCCCTGGACCCGGCGGCGCGCGCGGCTGGCGAGCTGGCGGGTGGCGGCGGGGGTGCGCTCCACGATGGGGGCGATCTCGTCGAAGGGCACGGCGAACATGTCGTGCAGGACGAACGCGAGCCGTTCGGCGGGCGCCAGGGTGTCCAGTACGACGAGCAGCGCCAGGCCGACAGAGTCGGCGAGCACAGCCTGGTGCTCGGGGTCGGCGATGTGCTCGCGGTCCGCAACCGGGTCGGGCCGGTGCGTGTCCCAGGGGTCCTCGCGCCTGGTCGCGCGCTTGCGCAGCATATTGAGGCACATCCGCGCGACGACCGTGGTGAGCCAGCCGCCGAGGTTCTCCACCTCGCCGGTCTCGGGGCGGCTGAGCCGCAGCCAGGCTTCCTGGACGGCGTCGTCGGCTTCGCTGGACGAGCCGAGCATGCGGTAGGCCACCGCACGCAGCCGGGGGCGGTGCTCCTCGAAGCGCTCCGCCAGAAATTCGTTCTCGTCCATGGGACACATTCCTTTGTCGCTACGTGTCACAGGAGTGACCCGTGAAACAGAGCCGATGTGACAACTATGGGCACAGGGCCCCAGCCGCGCGTGGGAGGAATCGTGAAGCAGGGGGACGATGGGCCCCGATACGTCACAGCTGGACGAGCGCCCACACTCCCGCACCGGCCACCGCCGCGACGTATGCTGCCGACGCCGCCCGCACCACCCTCTCGCGGGTCGTCCCCGGCCACGACGTGAACGCCAGCACGCGGGCCAGGACCGGCAGGACCAGGATCGCGTGGAGTGAAACCCCGTGCAGCGGCTTCAGGGCATGCGTGGAGTGATACGCCGCCTGCTGGCTGTCGGCGCGGGTCACCACGACTCCGTACGCGATCATCGCCGCGCCCGACAGCAGGCCGACGAGCAGCACGGCGAAGCCCGTACGCAGCGCGAGTGCCATGCCCGCCGGGCCCTCGGGGCGGTGCCTGAAGGAGGCGATCGCGAACGTCGTCAGGATCACCACAAGCAGCACCCCGCCGACCGCGAGTGCCGTGGCGACCGCGCTGTCGAAAGGGGTCTCGCGGTTGAAGTGCGACGGCACGCCCCGCCAGGCCTGGACGGTGATCCCGGCGACTTCGACGACGCAGTCGGCGGCGAAGAGGGCCAGCAGTACGGAGCGGACGCGGCCGCCGATCCGCAGATACGACGTCACCCAGGTGATCGCGATCAGCGTCAGGCCGAAGGAGACCCCGAAGGTGAAGGGCTTGCGCCAGGAGACCGGGCCCGTCCAGGGACCGCCGTCGACGAAGAAGACCACCAGGTGGAAGAGGCCGGCGGCGACCAGCGCGGCGCCGGTCCCGTAGCAGAGGGTTTCGGCGGTGCGCGGGCCCGTTCGCCGGGGTGTGAGGGCGTGCCGGAGGTCTGCGGTGGTCATGCGGGAAGCATCCGCCGGGACGGGGTTCGACCGCGTCGTCCCGGCGGAGACACCCCTCGTACGACCAGGGGAGTAGCGAACGGCCAAGGGCCGTGGCCTGCTGCGGATCCGGCCGCGCCGGCGACACTCCCCCGAGTGTGGCTCTCCACGCCGAGCACCAACGGGGCCGGATCCGATGCATCGATCCAAACAGCCACCTCCAACAGATCGCTAACATGTGGCCAACGCTTGGCTCATTAACGACTGGCCGGGCGGTTGGCTCAAGGACGCGCGGGAGGTAGTGGATGCGGTTCGGGCTGCTCGGCCCCCCGGCCGTGCACGACGCCGACGGTCGGCCGCGCCCCCTCAGCAGCGCCAAGGTCCGTGCCCTGCTTGCCGCGTTGCTGCTGCGGCCGAACCGCGTCGTCCCCGTCGACGAGCTCAAGACCGCGCTCTGGGCCGACGAGCCGCCCGCGTCCGCCCACGCCTCCCTCCACAACCATGTGACCCGGCTGCGCAGACTCCTCGCCGAGGACGGCCGGCTGCGGGCCGTGCCGCCCGGCTATCTCCTGCGGGTCGAGCCGGGCGAGCTGGACACCGAGGTCTTCGAGGAGCAGGCGCGCACCGCCCGCGCCGCGCACGCCCGTGGCGACTGGGACACCGTCGCCGGGGCCGCCCGGGCCGGGCTCGCGCTGTGGCGCGGCAGTCCGCTGGCCGGGCTCTACGAACCGGACGAGGGTGTGCCCGCCTTCGTGCAGCGGCTGCGGGAGTCGCAGCTGCTCATGCTGGAGTGGCGCTACGACGCAGAGCTGGAGCTCGGCCGCCATGACGGGCTCGGTCCCGAACTGGCAGCGCTGGTCGCGGAGTTCCCGCTGCGGGAGGCCTTCCACCGGCAGCTGATGCTGGTCCTGCACCGGACCGGCCGGCAGGCGGAGGCGCTGGCCGCCTACCGGTCGCTGCGCAGCACGCTCGTGGAGGAGCTGGGCGTCGACCCGGGCCCTGCGGTGCAGGAGGCCCACCAGGAGGTGCTCCGTACGCCAGCGGCCGCGCCCGTGCTGCGTGCATCCGCGGCCGCGTCCGAGTCGCGGCCGCCGCGGCCCGCCCAACTGCCGCCCGCTCCCGGCCACTTCACCGGCCGTGACACGCTCGTCGCCGAGCTGCGAGCCGCCCTCACGCAGCACGCCACAAGCCCCGCCGTCGTCTCCGGGATGGCCGGAGTCGGCAAGTCCGCCCTCGCCGTGCATGTCGCCCATGCGCTGCGCGACGAATTCCCCGACGGGCAGCTCTACTTCAACCTGCACGGCGCCACCCCGGGCGTCACCCCGCTCGACCCCGGCCAGGCACTCGCCGCGATGCTGCGCGACCTCGGCGTCGACCCGCGGCAGATTCCCGACGACATGGACGCGGCATCGGCCCTGCTGCGCTCCACCCTCGCGCCCACCCGGACCCTCCTCGTCCTCGACGACGCGGCGTCCGCCGCGCAGGTGCGGCCGCTGCTGCCCGCCGGGCCCGGCTGCGCGGTCGTCGTCACCAGCCGTTCCCCGCTGACCGCGCTCGACGGCGCCGCCCGCTTCCCGCTCGCGCCTCTGACGGCCGAGGACAGCGGGACGCTGCTGCGGTCCGTCTCGGGACGCGGCCTCGACGAGGGCCTGGAGCGGCTCGTCGAACGCTGCGGCCGGCTGCCGCTCGCGCTGCGCGTCGTCGCGGCCCGCCTCGCCGCACGGCGCGCGCTCTCCGCCGACGTGCTGGCCGGGCTGCTCGACGCGGAGGCGGGGCGCCTCGACCATCTCGAGTACGACGACCTGAGCGTGCGCGGCTCGCTCGCCGTCGCGTACGACGGGCTCGACGCGGATGCCGCGCTCGCGCTGTGCCGCCTCGGCGCGGTGGACCTGCCCGAGTACGGCGCGCCCGCCGTCGCCCGGCTGATGGACACCGACGAGCGCCGCGCCGCCGCCGCCCTGGACCGGCTCGTCGATGTGGCCCTCCTGGAGGAGGTCTCGTACGGACGCTTCGTACCGCACGACCTCGTACGGGACTTCGCCCGGGAACTCGCCGAACGGGACGAGTCCGCCCGGTGCCAGGCCACCGAACGTGTCCTGCGCTGGTATGCCGAAGCCGCCCGCCAGACAGGCGTCGCCCTGCTCCCGCGCGGACCGGAGGCCGAGTTCCGGCTTCCCCTGCCGATCGGCGAAGCCGAGCCCTTCGGCACCGCCGAGAAGGCGCTGGCCTGGGGCGATCTCGAACTCGCCAATATCGTCGCGCTCACCGAGCGGTACGCGTCCGTGCGGTACGCGCCCGTCTCCAAGACGGTCCTGCTGCTGGTCCGGGCCTGCTTCACCTACCTCCAGCACCGGGGCAGGCCGCGCGAGCTGGCCGCCCTCAACCGGACGGCCCTGGACGCCGCGCGTGCCTCCGGCGACCCGGCGGCCGAGGGGCACGCCCTCAGCGACCTCGCCGGCATGAACTTCCTCACCGGCAGGCCCGAGCGGGCCCTGCCACTCAACGAGGAGGCGATCGCCGTCTGGCGCGCCCTCGGCAACGAGCGCCGCCTCCAGCGCAGCCTCGGCAATCGCGGCATGCTGCTGGAGAGCCTCGGCCGCCACGAAGAGGCAGCGAAGGCACTGGAGCTGAGCCTCACATACGCGCGCAGGCTCAGTGACGCGCACGCCGAGGCGATCGTGCTCAGCCACTTGGGCAATCTGTACGAGCACACCGATGCCCGTGCCGCGATCGCGTACCACGAGCGCAGCCTCGCCGCGGGGGTGCGGCTGGCGAGCGAGATGCTCCAGGAGACCGCGCACTGCAATATCGGCTACGCCCATCTCACCCTCGGCGAACCGGCCGCGGCGGCAGCGCACTTCGACGAGAGCCTGCGCATCCTCGGCGACGACGGCCACTGGCACGGCCAGTCCCAGACCCGCGTCGGCCGCATCCGCGCACTGCGTGGCCTCGGCCGCACCGAGGAGGCCGCGTGCGAATGCGCGCTGCTGCTGGAACGCGCCGAGTCCCGCGCCGACGCGTACATGGTGGGCCTCGCCCGGCACCAGCGCGGCCTGCTGCTGCACGCACAGGGGCGGGTGGACGAGGCGCGCGAGCAGTGGCGGCAGGCGGTGGCGACGCTGGAGGCGTTCGACGGGGCGTACGAGTCGACGCTGGGGGAGTTGCGGGAGCTGCTGGGAAAGCGGTCCGTGTCCGCGTGAAACATTCCGCCGGTGCCATCGCGTCAGAGAGGTGAAGGTCGGGCACGAGAACGGGAGAGACATGAGACGGTCCCGCACGGAGGACTTCCGGGAGTTCGCGGCCGGGCGCACCAGTCACCTCTTCCGCTCAGCGTGCCTGCTGACCAGTGGTGACACTCATCTCTCCGAGGACCTCGTCCAGGAGACCCTCGGCCGGATGTACGCGCTGTGGGGCCGTATCTCGCGGATAGACAACCCCGCGGGCTACGCCCAGACCGTTCTCGTACGCACCTTCCTCACGCATCAGCGGCGGCGGTCCGCCACGGAACGCCCGCTCGGCGAAGTCCCAGAAAGTGCTCTGCAATCCGGTGACGACCCGGTGCTGCGCCTCGCGCTGCTCGGTGCGCTCGGGCAGCTCGCGCCCAAGGACCGTGCCGTGGTGGTGCTGCGGTACTGGGAGGACCGCAGCGTCGAGGAGACCGCCGACGCCATGAAGGTCAGCTCTGCCGCCGTACGCACCAGATCGACGCGCGCGCTCGCGAAGCTCCGGGAGCAACTGGGCGGAAGTCTTGCCGAGTTCGCCGCCCACTAAGGCTCTCTGTCCTCTTATCGACCCAGAAGTGGTGGTTCATCATGCCCTTTGAAGACGAACTGGGCGATGCGCTGCGCCGTACCGGAGAGGCCTTCCGACCGGCGGGCGGCAGCACGCTGGTGGACGGCGGCCTGGCCCGTGGCCGCCGCAGGCTCGCTCGCCGCCGTGTCTCCGCGGTGGTCGGCAGTGCGCTGACCGTGGCGCTCGTGGCCTCGAGCGCGCTGTATGCAGGCGGAGCGTTCGACGACGGCACGGCGGACCGGGCCTCCGACCCGGTGCCCCCGGCCGGTTCGGGGCACTTCAACGTCACGGCCGACGCGATGAAGAACATCCTGCAGAACGGTGTGGAACGCGCGGGGATCGGCATCGTCCGCCCGAAACTGCAGGGCAGCGGCAGTTCCAGCCAGGCCAAGGCCGCGACAGCGTCCATCGTCTTCGAGGACGGCTGGGGCGGTGCGACCGTGACGCTCTCGGTCCGCCGTGTGGACCCGGCGGACAAGTCGCTCAAGAAGCTGATCACTTGCCCGCCCAAGCAGGGCTCGCCGTACGAGGAGTGCACCACACAGCAGGGCAACCGTGCCGTGAAGGGGTACACGGAGGCGGGCCGGGCGGGAGGTGTCAAGAAGTGGGCGGTCACGATGGTCGCGACCAACGGGTACCTCATCGAGCTGGCCACCCACAATGTGAAGGGGGAGAACGGGGAGGCGCCGGTGGGCCGCAACCCGCGGCTGAACCCTGGCAAGTTGCGCCATCTCGCGCTGTTCGTGGAAGGCTCGTTCACCACAGCCGGTGAGCCGAACGCGTTCGGTGTTGTGAAGCCGGGTTCCAGAGCTGAACCGGGCGACATACTGCCCATCCTCAAGTCCCTGTTGCCCAAGCGCCTCACCGTGTACTCCGAGGGCGCCACCGGCGCCGACGGGCACGTCGTGGTGGTCGACTCGAACACCGGAGACCGCACCTACATCGAGGCGCTGCGGATGGCCGCCGAGGACGCGGTCTGGACGGAGACCCGTCCGGACGGCATGAAGGTGGCGGCCGTCAAGAAGCCGGGCGCGTATCCGGGCGTTCTGCACTGGCAGGTCGACACCTTCCGGCCGAACGGTCTCTCGATCCAGGTCTCCGCCTACAACGCCCCGACTCCCAAGTCGCTCAAGAGCGGCAAACAGCTCCTGATCACGATGGAGGAGCTGAAGGCCATCGCCACTGACCCCGTGTGGCTCACGGCCCGGTAACCCTTCCGGACGCGGTCACTTCGCGTCGGCGTAGCACCGAACCACCGCCGTCGTGAACGGAAACCGCACCGGCGTCTCCCCGAAGGCGATCCGCCCGGCCAGCTCACCGGCCTCGCGGATCGCCTTCGCGACCTCGTCCGCCTCCTCGGCCGGGCAGTGCACGATCACCTCGTCGTGCTGGAAGAAGACCAGCTCCGCGCGCAAGCCCGCGGTGGCCTGCCGCAGCGCCGCCAGCATCAGCAGCGCCCAGTCCGCCGCGCTGCCCTGCACCACGAAGTTACGGGTGAAACGACCCCGCGCCCGTGCGTTCGACGAGGCGTAGCCGGGGGTGAACTCCGTGTCCGAGGAGGGGAGTTCCTCGCTCTCCTGCGGGATCCCGGCCTCGTCGTCGTCCCCCGACCCCGCCGCCCGCGGGCTCGTGCGCCCCAGCCAGGTGCGTACGAGCCGCCCCTCCTCGCCCGCCCGCGCCGCCTCGTCGACGTACGACACCGCCAGCGGGAATCTGCGTCTGAGCATGGCCAGGTTCTTCAGGCCGTCGCCCGAGGTCTGGCCGTAGATCGCGCCGAGCAGCGCGACCTTGGCGTGGTCGCGGTCGCCGGAGAACGCGCGGTCGGACAGCGCGGAGTACAGATCACCCTCGTGACCCGCGACGTCCATCAGGCCTCGGTCGCGGGAGATCGCGGCCAGCACCCGCGGCTCCATCTGGTCGGCGTCCGCGACCACCAGGCGCCAGCCCTCGTCCGCGACGACCGCGCGCCGGATCACCTTGGGGATCTGAAGTGCCCCGCCGCCATTGGTCGTCCAGCGGCCCGAGACCGTGCCGCCAGGCAGATACTCGGGGCGGAAACGGCCCTCGCGGACCCAGTCCTGGAGCCAGCCCCAGCCGTGGGCCGTCCAGATGCGGTACAGCTTCTTGTACTGGATCAAGGGCTCGACCGCCGGATGGTCGATCTCCTTCAGCTCCCAGCGCCGGGTCGACTTCACCTTGATCCCGGCCTGCGCGAACGCCTTCACCACATCCGCCGGCAGATCCGGGCGCACCCGACGCCCGAAGGCCGCGGACACCTCGTCCGCGAGCTCCGCGAGCCGGCGCGGTTCGCCCCCGCCCGCATACCGCTCGCCCAGCAGCTCGTGCAGGACGTCCCGGTGGACGTCCGCGCGCCACGGCAGACCGGCGCGGTTCATCTCCGCGGCCACCAGCATGCCCGCGGACTCGGCGGCCGTGAGCAGCCGCATCCGCCCCGGGTGCTCGGCGGCCTCGTGTCTTCGCTGCTGGTCGGCGTAGACCTCAAGGAGCGCTTCGAGCGGTACGGACACGGGCTGCGGCTCGAACAGCGAGGACTGCGAGCCCGGTTCGGCGGCGCGCTGCGGCGGATCGGGCGGTACGGGAGCGTTGCGCAGCCGGGCCCAGGCGGCCGCCGCCGACCGGGGCTCGCCGAGCCGCCCCTCGTGGCCGAGCAGCAGGAGCTCGGCGTCCTCGATGTCGTAACACCGCTCGACGCGGACCCCGGCCGCCAGCAGGCGGGGGTAGATCTCGGCGGTGGAGCGCCAGACCCATCTGCCGACGTCAGGGCGGGAGCGGACGGCCTCGGCCAGATCGGGTTCCTCCTGGACGGGCCCGGCGGGCATGCCGTCGGCGCCGAGGGGGACGAGCCGCGCCCCGTCGCCCTCCGCCGCCAGAGCCCATCGTTCGCTCATGGGACCGAGTGTCGCAGCCGAGTCTGACAACGGACCGGAGCCGTCCTCCTACGCCACCGCGTGGAACAGCGCCGACGCCTCGCCCCGGGACGCCACACCCAGCTTGGTCAGGATGTTCGCGACATGGAACTTCACCGTCGACTCGCTGATGTGCAGCTCCTGCGCGATCATCCGGTTGCGGTGCCCGCGGGCCAGATGCGTCAGCACCTCCAGCTCCCGGGCCCCCAGTGAGCCGAGCGGATCCGCGGACGCGGCCTGCGGCGCCCCCAGCGGGATCGTCGCCGTCACCGTGGTGCCCCAGCCGGGCACGGCGTCCACGTCGAGCCGCCCGCCCAGCACATCGAGGCGTTCGCCGACCCGGTGCGGGCCGAGCGTGCAGCTGGTGATCTCGCCGGGGCCGTCGTCCCGTACCGTCGCGCGCAGTTCGCCGTCGGTGAGATGCCAGCCGACATGGACCCGGCTCACACCGTCCTGGTCGAGCACGGTCAGCAGGACGGCCCGTACGACGGCGCGCGCCGCGTGCGCCACATCGGCGGCCAGCGGACGCGCCGAATCGGGTGCGCCCAGCTCCAGGCGGACCGGGCTGTAGCGCAGCATCGGCCGCAGTGAGTCCGCGAGCCGGGCGAAGGCCTGTCCGGCGGGCTCCTCGGCGACGGCCTGGTCGCGTTCGGTCTCGGCCCGCAGCTCGACCAGCGCGTCGACCGCCAGCTCGACGGCCGCGGTGCGCGCCGCCGTGTCGTCGAGACCCCGGCTGCGCAGCACACCGAGCAGCCCCGACAGCGCGGTCGCATGGGTCTCGGTCAGCTCGGCGATCACCCGGGCCCGCTCCCCGGCCGCCGCCCGCGACTGGGCCAGCGTGCCCGGCACGGCCTCGGTGGCGAGGCGGTCGAAGTGGCTGGTGACCAGGTCCCACATGGCCTGGACGACGGCGGTGTCCGACGCGGGGACGGGACTCAGGGGGGTGCCGTTCTCACCGCGTACCAGCACCAGCAGAGACCCGCGCGGCGTGGCGTCGCTGGCCACCGCGAGCACTAGGTGCTCGGCCCCGCCGATCGTGGCCGTGCCCTGCCAGGGCTGCCCGGCGGGTACGGAGGCGACCAGCGGATGGAGCTCGGCCGCGGTGATCCGCCCGGTCAGGGTCTGCTCGCCGTACGTCTTGAAGGGGGAGTGCGCGCAGTGCGTGGACAGCTCCGTCGCGGCCAGATGCGGGACGAGCCCGTTCAGGGTCGCGGACAGCCGCGGCAGGATCCCGCCGAGCGGCTGCCGGATCACCTCGTAGGCGGCGGCCAGGGCGGACGCGGCGGGCACGGATCCGGTCAATTCCATGACGGCCAGCGTACGGCCGCGGGCACCGAACACGGCTGTCCCTTCGGCCAGGTCGAACCGTCCGAAAGACTGGCCGGTCCTGGCCTGTCGGAGACCGAAGGTTGAGCCCAGTTGATCCCGACGGCAGGAGCCAGTCATGTCAGAGATGGAAGCGATCGTCTTCGAAGAGTTCGGCGGACCCGAAGTACTGCGCCTCGTACAGGCCGATGTGCCGCGGCCCGGCCCCGGCCAGGTGCGGGTGAGGATCAAGGCGGCGGGCGTCAACCCGCTGGACTACAAGATCCGTTACGGCTGGATGGAGCAGCAGTACCCGACCACGTTCCCCCGGACCCCCGGGCTGGAGTTCGCCGGAGTCGTCGACGAGGTCGGCGAGGGCGTCACGGGCGCCCAGGCAGGCGACGAGATCGTGGGGTGGACGACCACCGGCGCGTACGCCGAGTACGCCCTGGCAGAGTCCTTCGTGCCCAAGCCCGCCGGCCTCGACTGGGCGGAGGCCGCGGCGCTGCCCGTCGCGACCGAGACCGCCCAGCGGGTGCTCGACCTGCTCGGCGTGCACAGCGGCGAGACGCTGCTGCTGCACGGCGCCACGGGCTCGGTCGGCTCGGCGGCCGTCCAGATCGCGGTGGCGGCGGGCGTGACGGTCATCGGCACGGCATCCCCGTCCGGCCACGACTATCTGCGGGAGCTGGGCGCGACGCCGGTGGCGTACGGCGAAGGCCTGGTCGAGCGTGTGCGCACGGCCGCTCCCCAGGGTGTGGACGCGGTGTTCGACGCGGCGGGCAAGGACGCGCTGCCCGCCTCGGTCGAACTGCGCGGCGGCACGACGGACCGGATCATCACCATCGCTGACCCGGGCGCTGCGGCGCACGGGGTCCGCTTCTCGGCGGGCGGCACGGAACGCCCGGAGACCGCCCTGGCCGGGCATGTCCGGCTGGCAGCGGACGGCAGGATCCGGATCCCCGTCGTGGAGGCCTTCCCGCTGGGGGAAGCGGCCAAGGCCCACGCCCTGAGCGAGACGGGCCATGTGCGGGGAAAGCTGGTGATCATTCCCTGAGGACGATCTAGGATCGACCACGTTTGCTCGGAACTGACCCAGGGGTGGGGAATCGTGGTGCGAGGTCTGATACGCGGCGTGGGTGCGGGGCTGGTGACGGTGGCGCTGACCGGCTGTTCCTCGCAGGTGGCGGTGGACCAGCCGCTGGCCGAGGAGAGCGCCAAGGGCGTGGCGAAGGGGGACGGGAAGGGGGACGCGGCCAGGACCGCCGCGAAGGGCGGCACGGTCGGGGGTGCCGGTTCGCCCTGCGCCCTGCCCGTCTCGTTCGACCTCGCGGCGGACTGGAAGCCTAAGCCCGTCAAGGAGGACAAGCAGTTCGGCCCGACCAAGCAGGGCCCCGTCACCCTCCTCTGCGAGATCGACGCGAAGCCCGCCGGGCACATCGGCTTTCTGCGCGTCTGGACCGGGGGCCGCAGCGGCGACGATGCGCGCAAGGCCCTCGAAGCGTTCGTCGCCGACGGGGCGAAGAGCCGGGACAAGGTCGTGTACGCCCCGGCCGAGGCGGGCCAGTACGCCGCCACCGAGGTGACCTACCTCAACACCAACGAGTTCCTGGACGAGCCCAAGAAGGAGCGCGCGATCGCCTTCACGACCCCCAAGGGCGTGGTCGTCGTGCACCTCGGGGGCCTGGACTCCGAGGAGCACGACGCGATGCTTCCGGCGTACGAACTGGCGAAGAAGAGCGTCCACGGCGCCTAGGCCCTGTCCGGCGGGCCCACCGGAGGTGCCCGATCGCGCGACCGCTGTCAGGCTCGTTGTATGCGAGTGGCACTGGCACAGACCGACTGCGCACTGGGCGATGTGGACGCGAATCTCGAGACGGCCCGGGAGCAGATCGAGCAGGCCGTCGCCCAGGGCGTGGATCTCGTCGTCTTCCCCGAGCTGAGCCTGCACGGCTATCACCTGGGTGCGCTGCAGCGGGACACATCGGTGCAGGCGCGCGATCCGCGGCTGCTCAAACTGGGGACGTACGGCGCGGACGTGATGGCCGGGTTCCACGAGCACACCTCCCTGCGGGCGTACAACACGGCCGCGTACTACAGCGGCGGTGAACTCCTGCACACGCACCGGAAGTTGTATCTGCCCAACTATCTGGCCTGGGAGGAGCGCAAACACGTCAGCCCCGGCCAGCTGCTGCGCGCGTACGACCTGCCGAACGGTGCCGGTCGCGCGGCCACGCTCATCTGCAATGACGCCTGGCAGCCGGTGCTGCCGTGGCTCGCCGTGCAGGACGGGGCCGAGGTCGTGATCATCCCGGCGAACAGCGCGGCCAGCCTAGATCCGGAGGCGATGGACACCGGCCTGTACTGGGACAGCCTGCTCACCTACACCGCGCGGATGCTCCAGTGCTGGGTCGTCTTCGTGAACCGGGTGGGGAGCGAGAACGGCGCCTCGTTCTGGGGCGGTTCACGGGTGGTCGACCCGCGCGGGTCGGTGGTGGCCCAGGCACCCAAGTGGGAGCCCGGGCTGGTCACCGTGGACATCGACCTCCACGAGGCCCGGCGGCAGCGGCGGGCGGTACCGCTGGTGGCGGAGGCGCGGCTGGGGCTGATCGACCGCGAGGTGCGGCGCTTGATCGACGAGGGCGGGGACAGTTAGGGGGTGTCGTGCCCCGTGGGATCATCGGATACGTGAGCACGGTCGGGACGGTCGAGAAGGCGCTTGCCGTCGCGTTGTACGCCGACGGCCACGAAGGGCTCGACACCGGCGCCTCCCTGCTCGCCGCGGACCCCGCAGCGGACGCCGAACTGAGGCTGCGCGGCGAGGAGTTCGTACGCCGGGCCTGGGAGCGCGGCTGGCAGCCCGCCGATGTCGCACGGCTCGTACGGCGCGACCTCGACGAGGCGCACGAGCGGCTGGCCGCCGGGCTGATCACGGGGGAGAGCGGGCGGTACGCGCACCTCGCCCCGCGCTGGCGCGCCCAGCTCGACGAGCTGAAGCAGCCCCCTTACACCGCGGACCGCTTCTCGTACGCAACCGCCGTGCTTGAGCTGTACCGCCTGCTGGTCCGGCTGCCCGCGATCGAACCGGTCGGCCCGGTCCCCGGCGCACCCTTCTCCGCCGAGCCCGCGCCGCACGAGCCGCGCATGCTCAGCCGGATCCGGGCGCTGCTCGCCAAGGCGGAGGCGACGGGCTATCCGCAGGAGGCGGAGGCGCTCACCGCGAAGGCCCAGGAGCTGATGGCCCGGCACAGCCTGGACGAGGCGATGCTGGCCGCGCAGACCCACAGCCCCGACGCGCCCGCGGCCTGCCGCATCGGCGTGGACGCCCCGTACGAAACGGCCAAGGCGATCCTGCTGGACGCGGTGGCCTCGGCGAACCGCTGCCGCGGCGTATGGAACAGCGCCTTCGGCTTCTCGACGGTCGTCGGCTTCGACGGCGACCTGGAGGCGGTCGAGCTGCTCTACACCTCGCTGCTCGTCCAGGGCACCACGGCGATGACCCGCGCGGAGGCGACGCAGCGCGCGGGCGGCCGCAAGCGGACGAAGACCTTCCGCCAGTCCTTCCTGATGTCGTACGCCGCCCGCCTAGGCGAACGCCTCACGGCAGCGACGGATGCGGTGACGGCCGACGGCGGAGGCGACCTGCTGCCGGTCCTGGCCGCGCGGGACGTCGCGGTCACGGACCGCACGGAGCAGATGTTCCCCGCGACGACGACCACACGTGTGCGCGGAGCGACCGACGAGGCGGGCTGGGTCCACGGCAGAGCGGCGGCGGACACCGCGCATCTGGCGCGGGAGCGTGGGAAGTTGACCCCCTGAGACCGGCGCCCCGCACGACGACGGGCCGCGAACCCGTGAAGGGTCCGCGGCCCGTGGCTGACCTCGCAGGTCAGGACGTCAGGAGCGTCAGGGAGTCGGGATGCCGGTCGGCAGCCCCGTCGGGAGTCCCTTCGGCAGCTTGCCCGCGTCGGTCTTGGTGAGCGTGTCCTTGGCGCCGGCCTCCCACGAGACGACCAGCTTCGTACCGTCGTTGGACTCGATCGAGCCCATCGTGCGGTCGGTGTTCCCGTCGGCGCACTTCAGCGTCAGCATCGGCTTGCCGTGGTCCGCCACCTCGCCCGTGCAGACATGACCGTCGGCGACGACCGCCGCGGTCTTGCCCGAGACGGACAGCGCGACCGCCTTGCCGTCGGTGACACCGGACCAGGCGCCGTCGAGGCTCCCCTGGGAGCCGCCGCCTTCCTGGCCCGCCTCCGTCGACGTGGCGGAGGGCTTGTCCTTGCTCGCGTCGTCACTGTTGCTGCCACAGCCGGTCAGCGCGAGCGCGCCGACAAGACCCGCCGCGGCGACTGACATCCGTACGCGCTTGTGCACTTATCGGTCCCCCTAGTCGGTTTCAAGACCGCGCCAAGCTACCAGGAGGACTTGCGCACTCCCGGAAGGAACCCGGCGTGCGCCTGCTCACGCACCCGCACCCGCACCCGCGACAGGCTCAAGGGCCTCGGCGTCCCCGTACGAGCCTGACGAAGACCTCGCGACGATTCGGGTCGACCAGTTCCTGGCCCATCCGCCCGCCAAGGTCTGGCGCGCGCTGACCGAGCCCGAGCTGATCGCCCAGTGGCTGATGCCCGGCGACTTCCGGCTCCAGGTGGGGCATCGGTACACGATGACGTCGGTGCCGAGGCCGAACACCAACTTCTCCGGCACGGTCGAGGCCGAGGTGCTCGCGTACGAGACCGAGCGCATGCTCCGGGTCCGGTGGGCCGACGCGAGGGTCGCTCCGAACCCCGCCGACTGGACGATTACCTGGACGTTGGAGCCAGAACGGCGCGGGACACGTCTCTTCCTCGTGCACGAAGGATTCGACCCGGACGACCCGGCCCAGATGATGGCGCACAAGATCATGGGCGGCGGCCGGCGGTCGCAGGTCCTTCAGGCGCCGGGAGACGCTGGACACGCTCAAGCCGTAGCTGTAACCGAAGGAACACCCGGCGTGCACGTGCATCTGCTCGCGCTTTCGCTCATGCATCGGCATATGAACAGAGCTATGATCCGGGATAGTTGACACCTGCACCTTGCACCCCGGGAGCGACTTGTGCCCAACGTGTACAACGGCATGGCGGCCACGGAGCTGCGCGGTGTCGTCTGGCAGAAGAGCAGGCACAGCAACTCCCAGGGCTCGTGCGTGGAGTTTGCCAAGCTGCCCGGCGGAGACGTGGCGATGCGCAACTCACGGCACCCGGACGGCCCCGCACTCGTATATACGCCCGCGGAGATAGAAGCGTTGCTTCTGGGCGTCAAGGACGGGGAGTTCGACCACCTAGTGGGCTAGCGCAGGCGGAACAGCGCCCAGACCACCTTGCCGTGCAGCGACCCGGCGAGCGGGTGCCAGCCCCAGCTGTCGCTGAAGGAGTCCACCAGGAACAGGCCCCGGCCGGACTCGGCCGCGCCGCTGGGGTCCGGAAAAGGGGCGTCGTCGCTCTCGCCGGCCGTCCCGGGGCTGTCGTGGCTGGGGTCGCGCACCGCGCACACCAGCCGGGTCGTCCAGCGCATCAAGTGCAGCCGTACGGGCGGTTCCTGGGTCTCCCGGTGAGTGTCCGTGGGCAGCGCGTGCCGCAGTGCGTTGGTGACAAGTTCGGAAACAACCAGGGCGACATCGTCGAAACGGTCGCTCAGATCCCACTGGCCGAGAGTCGTCCTGGTGAACAGCCGTGCTCCGCGCACCGCTTCATAGCGGGCGGGCAGGGCGCACGAGGCGGAGCTGGAGACCGCGGCGGGATCGATGGGGGGAAGCCCCTGCCGTAACGGCTCGAGCATGGTCGATCCATTCATCCCCATGCGAGGCACTCCCGTAAATCGCGGCTGTGACGCTACAACACGAACGAGCACGCAGGTGCGCGAGGACCATGGTTCCGAATGCGTACGGCAGATGCAAGGGCAGATGCACGTGCACGCGCCGGACCTGTCCGACCCCGTGCCGGTTCTTGCTCATTTCTTCCACGAATCTCTTTCCAGCCCTTCCCAAGGCCGTCTCATTTCCGTAATCGAATGAGTACGGGCTGAAGCGTTTTGGTGGCAGAATCCCGGGTCTCGGGGTTCGGGGGTGCTCCGGTAAGGCGTACCTGTGAGTTGAGTCGAGGCGGATCCATGAGTCGATGGGGAGGGTTGGGGTCGTGACCGCAGGCGAGTCGAGCGGTTCGGTGGTACGGCGCATCCTGTTGGGCTCGCAGCTGAGGCGGCTGCGCGAATCACGCGGCATCACGCGAGAGGCTGCCGGGTACTCGATCCGGGCATCCGAATCCAAGATCAGCCGCATGGAGTTGGGACGGGTGAGCTTCAAGGCGAGGGACGTCGAGGATCTTCTGACGCTCTACGGAGTCGCCGACGAATCGGAGCGCGGGTCCCTGCTCGGTCTCGCCAAGGAGGCCAATGTCGCCGGCTGGTGGCACAGCTTCGGCGACGTACTGCCCGGCTGGTTCCAGACATATGTCGGCCTGGAAGGCGCCGCCTCGCTCATCCGTATCTATGAAGTGCAGTTCGTGCACGGTCTGCTGCAGACCGAGTCGTACGCCCATGCCGTCGTCTCCCGCGGTATCCCCGACGCCCCCGCCGCCGAGATCGACCGCCGTGTCGCGCTCCGCCTCGAACGACAGAAAGTCCTGGTCTCCGAGCGCGCTCCCCGTTTCCACGCCGTCCTCGACGAGGCCGCGCTGCGCCGCCCCTACGGCGACCGTTCCGTGATGCAGGGCCAGTTGAGGCATCTGATCGAGATCTCCGAACAGTCGAACATCACGCTCCAGGTGATGCCCTTCAGCTTTGGCGGGCACGCGGGCGAGAGCGGCTCCTTCACGATGCTGCGGTTCCCCGAGTCGGACCTCTCCGACGTCGTCTATCTGGAGCAACTCACCAGCGCCCTGTATCTCGACAAGCGCGAGGAAGTGGCGCAGTACGAGCGGGTGATGAGGCGTCTGCAGGAGGACAGTCCGGATCCGGCCGAGACCCGGGATCTTCTTCGGGGCCTGCTTCAACTGACTTGAAACACAAGTACGATGACGTGATATCAGGCATCTGCATGCATCTGCTTCTGCAGTCTTCTGCGGTAAGGAATCGGATCACATGTCCTTCTTCACCGAGCTGGCCCACCAGTACATCGATGGCGAGTGGAGGCCGGGAAGCGGCTCCTGGGACATCATCGATTTCAACCCGTACGACGGGGAGAAGCTGGCCTCGATACCCGTCGCCACCGCCGCCGAGGTGGACCAGGCGTACCGCGCCGCCGAGCGGGCGCAGGAGACCTGGGCCGCCACCAATCCGTACGCCCGCCGGCTGGTCTTCGAGCGCGCCCTGCGCATCATCGAGGACCGCGAGCAGGAGATCACCGAGACGATCATCGTGGAGCTCGGCGGTACGCATCTGAAGGCGGCCTTCGAACTCCACCTCGCCAAAGAGTTCCTGCGGGAGGCGGTGCAGCTCTCACTGCGGCCCGAGGGCCGGATCCTGCCCTCGCCGGTCGACGGCAAGGAGAACCGCGTCTACCGGCTGCCGGTCGGCGTCGTGGGCGTCATCAGCCCCTTCAACTTCCCCTTTCTGCTCTCCATCAAGTCGGTCGCCCCGGCGCTGGCGCTGGGCAACGCCGTTGTCCTCAAGCCGCACCAGAACACCCCGATCTGCGGCGGGTCCCTGGTCGCCAAGGTCTTCGAGGAGGCGGGCCTGCCCGCCGGGCTGCTCAATGTCGTCATCACCGACATAGCCGAGATCGGCGACGCGCTGCTGGAGCACCCGGTGCCGAAGGCGATCTCCTTCACCGGCTCCGACAAGGTCGGGCGGCATGTCGCCACGGTCTGCGCGGCCAACTTCAAGCGCGCCATCCTCGAACTCGGCGGCAACAGCGCGCTGATCGTCCTTGAGGACGCGGACATCGACTACGCGGTGGACGCGGCGGTCTTCAGCCGTTACGTGCATCAGGGCCAGGTCTGCATGGCCGCCAACCGGGTTCTCGTGGACCGGTCGGTGGAGAAGGAGTTCACCGAGAAGTTCGTCGCCAAGGTCAAGAGCCTCAAGGTCGGCGACCCCTCGGACCCCGGCACCCACATCGGGCCGCTCATCAACTCCACGCAGGCGGATGCGGTCACGGCGCTGGTCGACCAGACCGTCGAGGCCGGTGCGACCGCGCTGCTGCACGGCGGCTCCGATGGCAATCTGGTGAGCCCGTCGGTACTGACCGGCATCGAGGCCGACTCGCCGGTCCTCCAGCAGGAGATCTTCGGCCCGGTGGCGCTGATCGTGCCGTTCGACGGGGAGGACGAGGCGGTCAGGATCGCCAATGACACTCCGTACGGCCTGAGCGGCGCGGTGCACACCGCTGATATCGAGCGGGGTGTACGGATCGCCCAGCGGATCAACACCGGGATGATCCACATCAACGACAGCACGGTCCACGACGAGCCGATCGTGCCCTTCGGCGGCGAGAAGCACTCCGGCAGCGGGCGGTTGAACGGCGAGTCGATGATCGAGGCGTTCACCACCCAGAAGTGGATCTCGGTGCAGCACGGGCGCTCGCAGTTCCCGTTCTGATCCCGTTCCGGGGTTTCCCGGTCGCCGCCCCTCTTGCGGACAGAAGCTGACCGCAAGGGTCCGTAGCTTGGTCGTTGTCAGGACGGCACAGCCAAGCTCGGAAGGACGGACACCATGGTTACCCACGTTCCCGCAGAGGCTCAGGGCGACGAGCGCGGCGCGCTGCTCTCCTTCGTCGAGGCGCAGCGCGCCGCGATCCGCCGCTCAGTACTCGGACTGACCGAGGAGCAGGCGGCGAGCCGCCCGAGCGCCAGCGAGCTCTCGCTCTCCGGACTGCTCAAGCACGTCGCGGAGATGGAACTGAACTGGCTGCGGATGGCGCAGCAACGGCCGAACGAGAAGCAGCGCACCGAGGACACCTGGGGCGACAGCTTCCGCCTCGTCGGCGACGAGACGGTCCCGGGGACGCTGGCCTTCTGGGACACGGTGGCCAAGGAGACCGAGGACTTCATCCACTCGGTGCCCAGCCTGAACGACACCTTCCCGCTGCCCCCCGCGCCCTGGTTCCCGAAGGACGGTGCGGTGTCCATGCGCTGGCTGCTGCTGCACCTGGTCGAGGAGATCGGCCGGCACGCGGGGCACGCGGACATCATCCGCGAATCGCTGGACGGCAAGGGCGCGTTCGACCTTGTGGCCCTCGAGAGCGGCCAGGGCTGGGGCTAGGGCCTGTCGTTCGGATCTTGCCGGGCTCGCGTGCCCTGGCACGGCACCTCGCCAGACCCCGCTCACTGATCCGGCCTGATCGACCGGACAGGACCTAGGGGGCCTTTGCCACGGCGGCTCGTTCACGCAGACGGGCCGCCGTTTCGTCGTCGAAGAGCCGCTCGGCGATGTCCGCGCGCAACTCGAGGAGCTGGACGAGCTGTTCGGCCGTGGGCTGCTCGTCCTCCAGAGCGAGCACCCGGTCGATGATCTTCGCCGCGCCCGTCAGATCCTCCTTGGAGTCGGCGAACAGCGTCGCCAGGTGCAGGGCGCGGGCGAAGGTCCCCTTGGGCACGGGCCTGTGGTGCAGGTCCTCGCTGATCTGCTTCCCGACGCGGATGCAGTTGCCGCCGGGGTCGGTCATCAGGAACTGGCGTACTCCGTAGCTCATGTCCTTGAGCGGCCCGATCCGCGGCAGACCGCGGGTCGGGATCTTTCCGTACGCCGCTTTCAGCCCCGTCCGGAACGACTCGTAGAGCGTGTCCACGTCGTCGGTGAGGACGTAGCACGTGCTGATCGAGCCGGCGGGGTCGTACTTCCTCAGCCCGAAGAACTGCAGCTGGATGTCGCCGTGCTCGACTATGGCGTAGGCGTAGGGGCTCTTCTGGTGGAAGGTCACCTCGAAGCCGAGCGCGGTGTAGAAGTCGAGCACCGGCTGGAGGGTCTGGCACGGCAGGATCGGAATCGTCTTCTCGGCCATGCCAGCTACTCTAGTCAAAGTTGAATAGAAAGGTACGCGGATGTCAGCGATCCGGCTGCTGGTCCTCGGGGCCGTACGCCAGCACGGGCGGGCGCACGGCTACCAGGTCCGCAACGACCTGGAGTACTGGGGTGCGCACGAGTGGTCCAACGCCAAGCCCGGCTCGATCTATCACGCGCTGAAGCAGATGGCGAAGCAGGGACTGCTGCACGCCCACGAGATCGCGCCGTCCACGGCCGGGGGGCCGCCGCGTACCGAGTACGAGATCACCGAGAAGGGCAATGAGGAGTTCTTCCAGCTGCTGCGGGAGTCCCTGACGGCCTACGACCAGAAGATGGACGTGCTCTCGGCGGGGATCGGCTTCATCGTCGAGCTCACGAGGGAGGAGGCCGTGGCGCTGCTGAAGGAGCGGGTGCGCGGCCTGGAGGAGTGGCGGTCCTCGGTGACGGAGTACTACACGCCGGAGGAGGGGCCCGAGTCGATCGGGCACATCGGCGAAATCATGAACATGTGGGTGGGCTCGGCGGACTTCGGCGCGGAGTGGACGCGCGGCCTGATCCTGCGGATCGAGGAGGGGGCGTACGTGTTCGCGGGGGAGGGGGAGCGGTTCGTGGGGGTGCTGGGGGAGGGCGAGGAGAACCCGTACGCGACGGGTGAGCCGCATCCGGGAGACGACGCGTAGCCCGCGGGGCGCGGGCCTTGGACTTCGCCCGCGAGGCCGGCCACCGCAGAGCAACGACCAGCGCCCCGTGGCCCACGGCACCCACGAACCCTGGAAGCCTCAGTGGTGGAACGCCGACGCCGACGCCGTGTCCTTGGTCAACGGGTGTGCCTGGCTTCGCAGTTCCGGCAGCAGTTGCTTCAGATCGTCCATCAGTAGCTCGGCGAGGTCGGCCGAGAAGCCGTTGCGGATCACCACCCGCAGCACGGAGAGGTCCTCGCGATTGGCCGGGAAGGAGTACGCGGGCACCAGCCAGCCGCGTTCGCGCAGCCGCCGCGAGACGTCGAAGACGTCGAAGCTCTTCACATCCGGTGCGGTGGTCACCGCGAAGACGGGCAACTGGTCTCCACGGGTGAGGAGTCGGAACTCGTCCAGCGCCTCGAACCGGTCGGCGAGCGCGCAGGCGATGTCCCGGGAGGTCTGCTGGACTGCCCGGTAGCCCTCCCGGCCCAGCCTCAGGAACGTGTAGTACTGCGCGACGACCTGAGCGCCGGGACGCGAGAAGTTGAGGGCGAACGTCGGCATGTCGCCGCCCAGATAGTTGACCCGGAAGACCAGCTCTTCCGGCAGATCCTCGGGCGAGCGCCACAGCGCCCAGCCGACCCCGGGATAGACCAGGCCGTACTTGTGCCCGGAGGTGTTGATCGACTTGACCCGCGGCAGCCGGAAGTCCCAGACCAGGTCCTCGTCGATGAACGGCGCCACCATCCCGCCGGACGCCCCGTCGACATGGACGGGGATGTCCAGGCCCGTACGCTCCTGAAGCGCGTCCAGCGCGGCGCAGACCTCGGCGACGGGCTCGTAGGACCCGTCGAAGGTGGAGCCCAGGACGCTCACCACGCCGATGGTGTTCTCGTCGCACAGATCGGCCGCCGCCTGCGGATCGAGATGGAAGCGGTCGCCCTCCATCGGCACCAGACGCGCCTCGACCTCCCAGAAGTTGCAGAACTTCTCCCAGCAGACCTGGACATTGGTGCCCGTCACAAGATTCGGGCGGGCGGTCCCGGGATAACGGTCCGCGTTGCGCTTGGCCCAGCTGCGCTTGAGGGCCATTCCGGCGAGCATGCAGGCCTCGCTGGAGCCAGTGGTCGAGCAGCCGACCGCGGTGGCCGGGTCCGGGGCGTTCCAGAGGTCCGCGAGCATGGCCACACAGCGCCTTTCCAGCTCGGCGGTGCGCGGATACTCGTCCTTGTCGATCATGTTCTTGTCCCGGCACTCCGCCATCAGCACCCCCGCCTGCGGTTCCATCCAGGTGGTGACGAAGGTGGCGAGGTTGAGCCGGGCATTGCCGTCGAGCATCAGCTCGTCGTGGACCAGGCGGTAGGCCGTCATGGGCGGCACCGGGCCGTCGGGAAGCCGGTGCGTGGGCGGGGCGGATTCCATTCCACTGACAGGGTCGGCAGCCCCGTAGAAGGGATTCAGCGAGAGCCTGCGCAGCTCGCTGTCCTCGGGGGAGTCCGCGCCCGCGTGGCCCTTGTGGAGTGCCATCCGTCTTTCCGCCTTTCTTGGCGCTCACCGTCCATGGCGACATCAACGGCGACGATACGGACAAATGGGGCGGGAGGCTCGTTGGGCTTGCACCTCACGCAACGTGAGGCCGGAGGCTGAGACGCGTACCGAGAAACGAAGGAGCGGAAAGCGATGAGCTACTCCGTGGGACAGGTGTCCGCATTCGCCGGAGTGACCGTGCGCACGCTGCACCACTACGACGAGATCGGGCTGCTCCGCCCGAGCGGCCGCAGCCACGCGGGCCACCGGCGTTACGACGACGGCGACCTCGACAGGCTGCAGCAGATCCTGTTCTACCGGGAGCTCGGCTTCCCGCTCGACGAGGTCGCGGCGCTGCTCGACGACCCGGACGCGGACCCGCGCGAACATCTGCGCAGGCAGCACGAGTTGCTGACCGGCCGGATCGCCAGGCTGCAGGAGATGGCCGCCGCCGTCGAACAAGCCATGGAGGCGAAGAAGATGGGCATCAACCTCACGCCGGAGGAGAAGTTCGAGGTCTTCGGGGACAAGGACCCCGAGCAGTACGCCGAGGAGGCCGAGCAGCGCTGGGGCGGCACCGCGGCCTACGCCGAGTCGCAGCGGCGGGCCGCGGGCTACACCAAAGACGACTGGAAGCGCATGCAGGACGAGGTCGCCGACTGGGGCGCCCGCTACGACGCCCTGATGGCGGAGGGCGAGCCGCCGACCGGTGAGCGGGCCATGGACATGGCCGAGGAGCACCGGCAGCACATCACCAAGTGGTTCTACGAGTGCAGCTACGAGATCCACGCGGGGCTCGGCGAGATGTATGTGTCGGACGAGCGGTTCCGCGCGTTCTACGACAGCACCCGGCCGGGGCTCGCCGTCCATCTGCGTGACGCGATCCTCGCGAACGCAGTCCGCAACAGCTGAGCGGCTCCCGTGCGTCCTGGCTCGGACCTGGGGGCTCCTCAGCTCTTGGCCAGGACCACTGCAGTGCCGTACGCGCAGACCTCGGTGCCGACATCCGCCGCTTCCGTCACATCGAAGCGGAACATCAGCACCGCGTTGGCGCCGCGTGTGCGCGCCTGCTCGACGAGGCGCTCCATCGCCTGATTGCGGGTCTCGACCAGGGTCTTGGTCAGGCCCTTCAGCTCGCCGCCGATCATCGACTTGAGGCCCGCGCCGATCTGGCTGCCCAGATGCCGGGAGCGCACGGTGAGGCCGAAGACCTCGCCGATGACCTCCTGCACCTGGAAACCGGGTACGTCGTTCGTGGTGACGACCAGTACGTCGGACTGCGGACCCTGTCCGCCGCCGTAATCCTCGATGCCCATCTGCGTCCACCTTCCGTACGGGCTTGTGACGCACAGCTTTGTCCCAGACAGAGCACAGTGCATCCTGGGCGGGCGGACGGAACGTGGAGCAGATGCGATGCGTTGATAGCTTTGGGTGGCCGACCACGCCGGATCGACGGCTGTCGAACGGCCGAATCGACGATCGACCGACTATCGACTCAGGAGCCCGGACCTCGTGACTACCCTTGCGCTCGGACCGAGCTGGCTGGACCCGGACTATCTGATCACGACGTTCGGCCTCATCGGTGTCCTGCTCATCGTCTTCGCCGAGTCCGGCCTGCTCATCGGCTTCTTCCTGCCGGGTGACTCGCTGCTGTTCACCACCGGTCTGCTGGTGACGACCGGAAAGCTCAACGACCTTCCGCTGTGGGCGGTGTGCGCGCTGGTCGTGCTCGCGGCCGTCGCCGGTGACCAGGTCGGATATCTCTTCGGCCGCAAGGTCGGCCCCTCGCTCTTCAAGCGCCCCGACTCCCGGCTCTTCAAGCAGGAGAACGTCGAGAAGGCGCACGAGTTCTTCGAGAAGTACGGCCCCAAGTCGCTGGTCCTGGCCCGCTTCGTGCCCATCGTGCGTACGTTCACGCCGATCATCGCCGGTGTGAGCCGGATGAACTACCGCTCCTTCATCACGTTCAACATCATCGGGGGCGCCCTGTGGGGCGCGGGCGTCACCCTCCTCGGAGCGGCGCTCGGCAAGGTCGAGTTCGTCAACAAGAACATCGAAGCGATGCTGGTCCTGATCGTGCTGATCTCGGTGATCCCGATCGCGATCGAGTTCCTTCGGGCCCGCTCCAAGAAGAAGAAGGAAGCCGCCGTTTCCGGACCGGCGGCCGACCTGCCCCCGGCGCAGCGCGGCCGGCACGCCAAGCGCTGAGTCCGGCTTCCGGGCCGCCTGGCTCCCGGGCCGGTCAGAACCCGCGCGTCCGCTTGGCCGCGCGGCGCAGCGGGCCCTCCGCGCCCGGCATCCTGATGAACAGCCGGGACAGCTCGCCTCCCAGGTTCACCCCGATCGCGATGGCCAGCGCCAGGGCCGCGGCCTTGGTGAGCTGGGTGAGGCCCGCGTTCAGGTCGTTCCTGGCGATCTCGAGCAGTCCGAAGTACGTCGCGCTACCGGGCAGCAGCGGTCCGATCGCGGCGGTCACATACGGCAGCGCGGACGCGAACCGGTAGCGCGAGAGCACCTGCCCGAACAGGCCCACCAGACCGGCCGCCGCGGCCGTCGCGGCCACCGGCGAGACATGCGCGGTGTTCGCGAGCGCGCCGTACACCACCCAGGCGACGCCGCCGTTGATGGTCACCAGCAGCACCGTGTTCCGCTCCTGCTGGAGCAGCACGGCGAAACACAGGGACAGTGCCATCGCCGCCAGCGTCTGGACGACCGGCCGGTCGACGCTGTGGATGGCCGTCTCCGGGTTGAGGCCCGCGCCCAGCGCCAGGCCCAGATAGAGCACGCTCAGTACGCCGACGACGATGCCGACCACCAGATAGCCGACTTCGAGCAGCCGGGCGGCCGCGGTGATGTAGAAGCCGGTCAGACCGTCCTGTACGCCGGCGACCAGGGCCCGCCCGGGGATCAGCGCGAACAGACCACCGGTGATCACCGCTGAGGCGCGTACGTCCAGCGGCGACAGCGTCAGGGCGACGCCCATCGCGGCGGACGGCATGGCCGCGGCGACGAACTGGTAGAACTCCGGAAGCCCGCGCCCCGCGAACAGCCAGGCCAGCCGGTCGCCGAGCATGGCGCTGATCGCCGCCGCCAGGAACACCAGCGCATTGCCGCCGACCAGCACGGAGGCCGCACCGGCCAGCAGTCCGCCGGCCAGGGTGAGAGCCCAGCCGGGGTAGGGGTGCCGGTTGCGGCGGATCTCGGCGAGGCGCCGGTAGGCCTCCTCCAGGGAGACCTCGCTCTCTTCGGTGCTGATGTCGTGGACCAGCCGGTAGACCGCGGCCAGCCGCGTGTAGTCGGTGCCCCGGCGCCGTACGGTCCGGTTCGCCGTCACCGGGTCGTCGACGAGCGAGGGCTGGTACGTGATCGACAGCAGGGTGAAGGTGACGGTCGGCTCACAGCGGTCGAGTCCGTACGAACGCGAGATGGCGAACATCGCCGCCTCGACGTCCTCGGCACCCTCGCCGCCCGCGAGCAGCAGCTCGCCGATACGCAGCGTGAGGTCCAGCACGCGCGGTACGGCGGGACCGCCCTCCTCGTGCCGCTGCACGGCTTCCGGCACCGGCCGCTCGCCCACCGGCATCCGCAGCATCGCCCGCATCCGGTCCTGCCAGGGGGCGTCCTTCGTCAGCCGGACCACCGGGATGCCCTGGGCGGGAGTGAATGCGGGCGGCGAGTTCTTGGTGCTGTAGGTGCTCGGCGGGGCGAATGCGGAGCCCTCCGGCTCGGCCGGGCCCTCGGTGCCGATCCCCTCCGGAACGGCGAACTCCGAGGAGGGATGGTCCTCTTCGGGGACCTCCGGCTGACCGACCCCGGGCGGCGGGGTGAAGGCGCTGTGCGCCTCGTCGGACTGAGGCTTCCGGTCTTCCGGACCCTCCGGTTCCGCCACCACGTGCTGTCCTCGCTCCCTCTCGTGTCGCCGTGTCAGCTCAGTATGGGCATGCGCCGATCCTTCACGCGCCGCAGGTCTCCGGTCGCCGGACGCACTACGGGCGGGGCACCTTCGGTGCCCCGCCCGTCGTCAGCTCGATGCCGGCGTGCTACGCGCTCAGTGCGCGCCGCCCTGCGCCTCCAGGCGCTTGTAGGAGGCCTCGATCTCCGCCTCCGCCTCGGTGCGGCCGACCCAGTTCGCGCCCTCGACGGACTTGCCGGGCTCCAGGTCCTTGTAGACCTCGAAGAAGTGCTGGATCTCCAGGCGGTCGAACTCGGAAACGTGGTGGATGTCGCGCAGGTGCTCGACGCGCGGGTCGGACGCCGGCACGCAGAGCAGCTTGTCGTCGCCGCCCGCCTCGTCCGTCATCCGGAACATGCCGATCGCGCGGCACTTGATCAGGCAGCCGGGGAAGGTCGGCTCGTCAAGGATGACCAGCGCGTCCAGCGGGTCGCCGTCCTCGCCGAGGGTGTTCTCGACGAAGCCGTAGTCGGCCGGGTAACTGGTCGAGGTGAAGAGTCGACGGTCAAGGCGGATCCGACCGGTTTCGTGGTCCACCTCGTACTTGTTCCGCGAACCCTTCGGGATCTCGATGGTGACGTCGAACTCCACGGGTGGCTCCTCCATGATCAACACATACGTCTGGTGGTTAAGTGTCCCTCACGCAGGTGTGTGATCGCGAAAGGGGCTGGTGCGAGGTGCCAGAGGTCAGGACGTGGCAGCTCACCGCGGGCGCCGCCGTGGTCGGCCTCGCCCTCGCTGCCGGGGCGGTGGCCGCGGCGGGTCCCTGGGACTCCGGCCAGCGTAAGGCCGAGAGGGACTGGGCGGCTGCCCAGAGCCCCGTGGGTGGCGCACATCACGAGCGGCCCGGGCCGAAGGACCCGGCGCCCGCGCCCAGCGCACCCGGCGTGCTCGCCGCACTCGGCGCCCCCTCGAACGCCACGGCCAAGTCCTCGAACACCGCGCCCGCCGACCTCGCCAAGGTGCTCGCCCCGCTCCTCGGCGACTCCGGTCTCGGGACGGTCCGTACGGCCTGCGTCGTCGATCTCGCGACGGGCAAGCGGCTGTACGGGAAGGGGGCGTCGGACCCGATGACCCCCGCCTCCACCATCAAGATCGCCACCTCGGTCGCCGCCCTGTCCGCGCTCGGCCCCGACCACCGCATCCCCACCACGGTCGTCGCCTCCAAAGACGCCAGGCAGCTCACGCTCGTCGGCGGCGGAGACGCGAGCCTCGACACGGCAGGACTGCGGACGCTCGCCGACCGTACGGCGCGTGCCCTGCGCGACCGCGGAGTCGCCTCCGTGCGGCTGACGTACGACACCTCGCTCTACAAGGGCGCAGTCCGGCACCCCATCGGCCCCAACAGGAACATCGCACCGGTCAGCGCCCTCATGGTGGGCGAGGGACGGTACGACGAGCGGAGCACGGGTCCCTCGGACCGCAGCGGCGACCCGGCGGGCGACGCGGCCCGCGCCTTCGAGCGGTTGCTGAAAGACCGCGGCATCGCGAGTTCCGCCGCCTCCGCCCCCGGCCGCCCCGCCGCCGGGTCCGCCCTGCTCGCCAAGGTGCTCTCCGTACCCCTGTCGGCCCTGGTCGAGCGGACGCTGACCAACAGCGACAACGACATCGCCGAGGCCCTCGCCCGCCAGACGGCGATCGCCACCGGCGAGGAGCCGGGCTTCGAGGGCGGCGGACGGGCCGTCACCAAGCAACTGGCCAAGCTGAAGCTCCCGTTGACCGGCGCCCGCATCGCCGACGGCAGCGGCCTGAACCGGAACGACAGGCTCACCGCGGACCTGCTGACCGCGCTGCTGGCCCGCGCGGCAGACCCGGACCACCCCGAACTGCGCCCGGTCCTCACGGGCCTCCCCATCGCGGGCTTCAGCGGCACCCTGCAGAGCCGCTACACCGAGACCTCGCCCGGCACCGGCCTGGTGCGCGCCAAGACCGGCACCCTGACTGGCGTCAACACCCTCGCGGGCACGGTCGTCGCCCCGGACGGACGCCTCCTCGCCTTCGCCTTCCTGGCCGCGAACACCCCGTCCCAGGAGGCCGCCCAGCCCGCCCTGGACCGGCTGGCGGCCGCGCTGGCCTCGTGAGCCAATGGGCGAACCGGGCGTTGCCGACACCTGACCGCTCCCAGAGCCGACAACGTACGGTTGACGCATGACGAGCATCGGTGGTGCCGAG
Source organism: Streptomyces sp. NPDC005408 (assembly GCF_040606445.1). Lineage (NCBI taxonomy): Bacteria > Bacillati > Actinomycetota > Actinomycetes > Kitasatosporales > Streptomycetaceae > Streptomyces > Streptomyces sp. NPDC005408. The sequence continues at coordinate 100,060 of NZ_JBEXEX010000014.1, forward strand.
ATGGTCGACTGGAACCTCGCCGTGGCGACCGCGACCCGCTTCGTGCGGCCCGGACCCGACGTGAGCCGTGACGAGGCGCGTGCCGTCGTCGCCGAGCTGCGCAGGCATGCCAAGGCGTCCGAGGAACATGTGCGGGGCTTCACCCGGATGATCCCGGAAGGCCATGAACCACAGGACACCCCCGTCCTCGTCGTGGACCGGGCCGGGTGGGTCAAGGCGAACGTCGCGGGCTTCCGCGAACTGCTGAAGCCGCTGCTGGACAAGATGCAGGAGCGCCGTTCCGCCAGCCCCGGCGGCGCGATGCTCGGCGCGGTCGGCGGCAAGGTCACCGGCGTAGAGCTGGGCATGCTGCTGTCGTTCCTGGCCTCGCGGGTCCTCGGTCAGTACGAGACCTTCGCGCCCGCCACCCGCGAACTGCCCGCAGGTGACCCCGCCGAATCGGGCAGCGGCGGCGGCCGCCTGCTCCTGGTCGCACCGAACATCGTGCATGTCGAGCGCGAACTCGAAGTCGACCCGCACGACTTCAGGCTCTGGGTCTGCCTCCACGAGGAGACGCACCGCACCCAGTTCACCGGCGTGCCGTGGCTGCGCGACCATCTCGAGGGCGAGATCCAGTCATTTCTCGGCGAGACCGAGGTCGATCCGATGACGGTCCTCGAGCGCTTCCGGGAGGCCGCCCAGTCGCTCTCCGGCGCCCGCCCCGAGGGCGAGGAGGACGAGAGCGGCCGCTCCATCGTCGAGCTGGTGCAGACGCCCACCCAGCGCGAGATCCTCAGTCGGCTGACCGCGGTGATGTCCCTGCTGGAGGGGCATGCCGACTACGTGATGGACGGCGTCGGACCCGATGTCGTGCCCTCCGTCGCCGAGATCCGCGAGAAGTTCCAGCAGCGCAGGGCACGGGGAGCGAGCCGTCTGGACCAGGCGCTGCGCAAGCTCCTCGGCCTGGACGCCAAGCTGCGCCAGTACCGCGACGGCGAGCGTTTTGTGCGCTCCGTCGTCGAGGAGGTCGGTATGGACGGATTCAACCGTGTCTGGACGTCCCCGAACACGCTGCCCACCAAGGCGGAGATCGCCAAACCTGCGGACTGGGTTGCGCGGGTGCACCGTAAAACAGAGTCGTGAGCGGGTGGCGTCCGACGGCAGAAGGACGCCCCCCTAATCACCCATCCGAGGGACCGTAGGCAATGGGTAGGCGTGCAATGCTCGGGTATCGGCCCGGTTCTGTCACCATCGACGCACTCTGAGTGACTGATCCTCCCGTCCCGACACCGACCGAGGCACCCCCCAACTTTTCACGAAGGGCACCGGACATGGGTCCCCATCCTGCGGTCGCGGCGATACGCCTGGCGGTCCGCCGCGTACTCCACGACGTACTCACCGAACACTCCGACCGGCTCGTGCGCTCCGTGGGCCACGCGGCCCCCGCGCGCTCCTGCGCGACCTCCTCGTTCCATCCCGCATCCACAGACGAGCAGCCGCTCGTCCTCGTGGCATGCTCCGGCGGCGCCGACTCCATGGCCCTCGCGTCCGCCCTCGCCTTCGAGGCCCGCAAGCTCTCCGTCCGGGCCGGTGGCATCACCGTCGACCACGGCCTCCAGGACGGCTCCGACCTCCGCGCCGCCGATGTCGCCGCCCGGCTCACCGCGATGCAACTCGACCCCGTCGAAGCCATTGCCGTACGGGTCGGCCGCGACGGCGGCCCCGAGGCCGCGGCCCGCGACGCCCGCTACGCCGCCCTCGACGATGCCGCGGGGCGCCACGGCGCTGCCGCCGTCCTGCTCGGGCACACCCGCGACGACCAAGCTGAAACCGTCCTGCTGGGTCTCGCCCGCGGCTCCGGTACCCGCTCGCTGTCCGGGATGGCGGCCGTCTCGGGGGCGGCCGGCCGTTACCGCCGCCCCTTCCTCCAGCTCGACCGGCAGACTGCCCGCAAGGCCTGCATGGCCCAGTCGCTGCCCGTCTGGGACGACCCCCACAACGCCGACCCGGCCTACACCCGCTCCCGGCTGCGCCACGAGGGCCTGCCCGCCCTGGAGAAGGCGCTCGGCAAGGGCGTCGTTGAGGCTCTGGCCCGTACCGCCCAGCTCTCCCGCGACGATGCCGACGCCCTGGACACCTGGGCCGCCGACGCGGACGCCTCCGTACGGGACGACGCCGGCCGCCTGGAGTGCGTGAAGCTGTACGCGCTGCCGCCCGCCGTGCGCCGCAGGATCCTGCGCAGGGCCGTCATCGAGGCCGGCGCGCCCGCCGGTTCGCTCTTCGCCCGGCACGTCGAGGAAGTCGACCGGCTGATCACGGGCTGGCGGGGCCAGGGAGCCATCAATCTGCCCGGCCGCGTCGAGGCGCGACGGCAGGGTGGCAGACTGGTCATTCGGCAAGGCTGACGCAGCAAACGAAAGTGACCCGCGTGAACGAGAAGGACATGGGCACCGACCTCCAGTCGGTGCTCATCACCAAGGAAGAGATCGACGCGAAGCTGGGCGAGCTGGCCGCGAAGATCGACGCGGAGTACGCGGGCAAGGACCTGCTCCTCGTCGGTGTCCTCAAGGGCGCCGTGATGGTGATGGCGGACCTGGCGCGTGCCCTGTCCACCCCCGTCACCATGGACTGGATGGCGGTGTCGTCGTACGGCGCGGGCACCCAGTCCTCGGGCGTGGTCCGGATCCTCAAGGACCTGGACACCGACATCAAGGGCAAGCACGTCCTGATCGTCGAGGACATCATCGACTCCGGCCTCACGCTCTCGTGGCTGCTGTCGAATCTCGGTTCGCGCGAGCCGGCCTCCCTGGAGGTCTGCACGCTGCTGCGTAAGCCGGATGCCGCAAAGGTCGCGATCGACGTGAAGTGGATCGGGTTCGACATCCCGAATGAGTTCGTCGTCGGCTATGGGCTGGATTACGCGGAGAAGTACCGCAATCTGCCTTTCGTCGGCACACTCGCGCCACACGTGTACGGCGGCTGACCCCACCGGGAACCCCAGACCCCTTCCCGCCGTTGGAGCATGCGGAGGGCGGGTTTGTCAGCCGTACCGTGCGGTCGCGGTCACAATGCTGGGGTACCGTCCGAAGAACAGTCTTTTCTCACAGCAGCATTTACCTACGGGCAGGAGGGACGGGGCGATTTCCGCCCCGTATGGATGGACGTGAAGCGATACTTCCGTGGGCCGGTCATGTGGATCGTGCTGGCCGTCCTCGCCGTGGTCGTGTTGATGCAGGTCGTCGGCTCGTCCGGCGGCTACAAGACGGTGGACACCGGCGAGGTCGTCCAGGCGATCGACAAGAACCAGGTCGACCAGGTCAAGCTGACCACCGGCGACGAACAGATCATCAAGGTTGATCTGAAGGACGGCCAGAAGGTCAAGGGCAGCGACAAGATCCAGGCGAGTTACATCGGCACCCAGGGTGCCGACCTGGCCGAGAAGCTGCAGACGAAGTACGAGGCCGGCGACATCGAGAAGGGTTACACCGTCTCGCCGTCGAAGCAGAGCCCGTTCCTCTCGGTGCTGCTCTCGCTGCTGCCCTTCGTCCTGATCGTCGTGGTCTTCCTCTTCCTGATGAATCAGATGCAGGGCGGCGGCTCCCGAGTCATGAACTTCGGGAAGTCCAAGGCCAAGCTCATCACCAAGGACACCCCGAAGACGACCTTCGCCGATGTGGCGGGGGCCGACGAGGCGGTCGAGGAGCTCTACGAGATCAAGGAGTTCCTGCAGGAGCCTGCCAAGTTCCAGGCGGTCGGCGCCAAGATCCCGAAGGGTGTGCTGCTGTACGGCCCGCCCGGTACGGGCAAGACGCTGCTCGCACGTGCCGTCGCGGGCGAGGCGGGCGTCCCGTTCTACTCGATCTCCGGCTCCGACTTCGTCGAGATGTTCGTCGGTGTCGGTGCCTCCCGAGTCCGCGACCTCTTCGAGCAGGCCAAGGCGAACGCCCCGGCGATCGTCTTCGTCGACGAGATCGACGCCGTCGGCCGGCACCGCGGTGCGGGTCTCGGCGGCGGCCACGACGAGCGCGAGCAGACGCTCAACCAGCTGCTCGTCGAGATGGACGGCTTCGACGTGAAGGGCGGCGTCATCCTGATCGCCGCCACGAACCGGCCGGACATCCTCGACCCGGCGCTGCTGCGCCCGGGCCGTTTCGACCGGCAGATCGCCGTCGACCGTCCGGACATGCAGGGCCGTCTGGAGATCCTCAAGGTCCACCAGAAGGGCAAGCCGGTCGCCCCGGACGTCGACCTGGGCGCGGTTGCCCGGCGTACGCCCGGCTTCACCGGCGCGGACCTGTCGAACGTGCTGAACGAAGCGGCGCTCCTGACGGCGCGCAGCGACAAGAAGCTGGTCGACAACCACGCCCTCGACGAGGCGATCGACCGCGTCGTGGCGGGCCCGCAGAAGCGGACCCGGATCATGTCGGAGAAGGAAAAGAAGATCACCGCGTACCACGAGGGCGGACACGCCCTGGTCGCGGCGGCCTCGCCGAACTCCGACCCGGTCCACAAGATCACGATCCTGTCCCGCGGACGGGCGCTCGGCTACACCATGGTCCTGCCGGACGAAGACAGGTACTCCACCACGCGCAACGAAATGCTCGACCAGCTGGCTTACATGCTGGGCGGGCGCGCGGCGGAGGAGCTCGTCTTCCACGACCCGACCACCGGTGCGGCCAACGACATCGAGAAGGCCACGACCACGGCCCGCTCGATGGTCACGCAGTACGGCATGACCGAGCGTCTCGGTGCGATCAAGTTCGGCGCCGACAACACCGAGCCGTTCGTGGGCCGTGAGATGGGTCACCAGCGCGACTACTCGGAAGAGGTCGCGGCGCTGGTCGACGAAGAGGTCAAGAAGCTCATCGAGACCGCGCACAACGAGGCGTGGGAGATCCTCGTCGAGAACCGCGACGTTCTCGACAACCTGGTCCTCCAGCTCCTCGAGAAGGAGACCCTCGGCAAGGAGCAGATCGCCGAGATCTTCGCGCCGATCGTGAAGCGCCCGGCCCGCCCGGCGTGGACCGGTTCCTCGCGGCGTACGCCGTCGACGCGGCCGCCGGTTCTCTCGCCGAAGGAGCTGGCACTGACCAACGGCGCCGTAGGCGCCAACGGCTCCGCCCCGACGGACGCCGCCCCGGCCATCGAGGCGGTCCCGGAGGAGCGTCCGGAAGGCTGATCCCGTCCGGCGCTGTGGTCACGCAGGGCCCGGAATGAATGCCGCGCCCCCCAGGTTTTAGCCTGGGGGGCGCGGCATTTCGTATGCCCGCACGCCAGAGCAAGAGGAACGAGGCACAGATGACCGACCCGGTGACGCTGGACGGCGAGGGCACGATCGGCGAGTTCGACGAGAAGCGGGCCGAGAACGCAGTGCGAGAGCTCCTCATCGCGGTCGGGGAGGACCCGGACCGCGAGGGCCTGCGGGAGACGCCGGGGCGGGTTGCCCGGGCGTACAAGGAGATATTCGCGGGGCTGTGGCAGGAGCCGGAAGAGGTCCTGACGACGACGTTCGACCTCGGGCACGACGAGATGGTCCTGGTGAAGGACATCGAAGTGTTTTCAACCTGTGAACATCATCTGGTCCCGTTCAGGGGTGTGGCGCATGTCGGCTACATCCCGTCGACCGACGGCAAGATCACTGGACTGTCGAAGCTGGCCCGCCTCGTCGATGTATTCGCCCGCCGGCCGCAGGTGCAGGAGCGGCTCACCACCCAGATCGCCGACTCGTTGATGGAGATACTGGAGCCGCGCGGAGTGATCGTCGTCATCGAGTGCGAGCACATGTGCATGTCGATGCGCGGCATCCGTAAGCCGGGCGCCAAGACGATCACTTCCGCAGTGCGCGGCCAGCTGCGCGACGTCGCGACGCGCAATGAGGCGATGAGCCTGATCATGGCTCGCTAGCCGGATTGCCGGTGGGCCCGGCGCCCGCCAGGGGCAGCGCACAAGACCCGGTGGCCCTTTCTGAGGCCTACGACGCGCTGAGCCGGCCGCTCAGCCACTCCAAGGCCGGCGGGATCTCACGCCGCCAGGTGTTGAAGTTGTGCCCGCCGCTGTCGAGCATGATCGACGAGACGCGCGCGGGAGCTTTCACCTTGTCGATGAACTGCAGGGTGTGCTTGAGGTTGCCCTCGCCGCCCTTGGAGCTGGTCACCAGGAACGACGACTTGCCCTGCGGGAGATGGTCCAGGCTCCACAGCAGATTGGACCGGTTCTTCCTCTCCTTGTCGCCGTGGAAGAGGTCGCCGGTCGTCGGGTCGTCGGCCGCCTTGTAGTACGCGGACAGGCCTGCGGACGCCCCGAACTGCTCGGGGTGGTGCAACGCGATCTTCAGGGCGCAGTAGCCGCCGGTGGAGTTCCCGATGAAGCCCCAGTTCCGCGGCTTGGTCCCCACGCGATACGTCTGCGAGATCGCCTTCGGCAGATCCTTGGCGAAGAACGTCTCGGTCTGCGGCCCGCCCGGTACGTCCACACACTCGGTGTCCCGCGGCGGCGCGACCGTCGGCCGCATCATCACAAGGATCATCGGCTGCATCTTGCCGTCCCTGGCCTGCATGAAGGCCGTCCTCGGGTACTTCAGCCCCTTGAGCAGGTTCTCGGCGGTCCCGGGGTATCCGGTCAGCACAACGGTTGCCGGAAAGGTGCTTTTCGCGTATTTCGGCTGAAAGTACTCCGGGGGCAGATAGACATAGGCAGGGCTGTCAATCCTGGATTTCTCGCCCGCTACGACGATCTTCTGTATCTGACCGCCCGTCGCGGGCCGCGTGCTGCCCGGTACATCCAGCTTCTTCCTCTCGACGACCTTGATCCGCTTTCCGCCGGCCGAGTGGTCGACGACCACGCCCATGTCCTGTTCCTGGCCGAAGAGGTCGGACCAGGAGCCGTAGAAGAGGAACGAGTTGTTCGCGGCGAGTCCGACCGCGGCGAAGAGCGCGAACTGGGTGGCGATCAGCAGGCCGATCCTGCCGGTCACGGCACGCCAGCTGCCCCGCGCGAACCGCGGCCAGAGCCAGATCGTGGCGGCAAACAGCAGCACGGCCACGAGGATGGCCAAGGCCAGAACTTTGTTACTGGTCAGACCCATGAGTCGCGTGAGCTTTCTTCCTTGAGAATTTCCTGTGAATGAGTGAACCCACCCCCCGAAAGTCCCGTCCTAGAGAGCGCAAATCGTCCGGAGCCCGCTGAACAGCGGAGCACGGACACAGGATCTCTCGCGGAGTCACGGGAAGCGATGTCTGCAACGGTAGATGGGGACAAATCAGGATTGGTTCCGGATCGGGTACGTCGCGTTCTGCGCGGCCCCCGACCGGAAGTAGTTCCTTCTCTGGTCGGCACGGCCTGCACACTCGTCGGCCTGATCGACATTGCCGCGGGGGTCTTCCCCCGGTTCCGGCACAGCCGTATGCACTCCCTCGCCGAGGTGCTGCCGGGGGCCACCGGGCCCTTCGCTGCGGCACTCTCACTGAGCGTCGGTGTGCTGCTCCTGCTGCTCGCCCACGGGCTCAAGCGGCACAAGCGCCGTGCCTGGCGGGCCGCGGTGATCCTGCTGCCCGTCGGGGCCGTGGGGCAGTTCGTCTACCGCCACTCGGTGATCGGCGCGCTGGTCTCGCTGGTGCTGCTGACGCTGCTGCTGCGCCACCGGAGTGAATTCGCCGCGCTGCCCGACCCGCGCAGCCGCTGGAAGGCGCTCGCCAACTTCATCCTCATGGGCGCCGGCTCCCTGGGCCTCGGCCTGGTCATCGTCAGCGTGCACCCCCACAACGAGGTCGGCAGCCCCAGCCTGACGGACCGTCTGGAGCATGTCCTGTACGGGCTCTTCGGCTTCGAAGGTCCCGTCGACTACGCCGACGGGGTGTCCTGGACGGTCGGCTACTCCCTCGGCGCGCTCGGTCTGCTGACCGCCGTCACCACCATCTATCTCGCCTTCCGCCCGGAGCACCCGGCGGCGCGTCTCACCGAGGACGACGAGCGCCGGCTGCGGGACCTGCTGACGCGGCACGGCGGGCGGGACTCGCTGGGGCACTTCGCGCTCCGCCGCGACAAGGCCGTTGTCTTCTCGCCGAGCGGCAAGGCCGCGGTCACCTACCGCGTCGTCTCCGGTGTGATGCTCGCCAGCGGCGACCCGATCGGCGACGTCGAGGCCTGGCCGGGCGCGATCGAGCGCTTCATGGACGAGGCGAAGGCGCACTCGTGGACCCCGGCGGTGATGGGCTGCTCGGAGACCGGCGGTGAGGTCTGGACCCGGGAGACCGGCCTGGACGCGCTGGAGCTCGGGGACGAGGCGGTGGTGGATGTCGCGGATTTCTCGCTCACCGGGCGCGCGATGCGCAACGTACGCCAGATGGTGAAGCGCATCGAACGCAATGGGTACACCACGCGCGTACGGCGCGCCCGTGACCTGCCCGACGAGGAGCTCGAGGCGATCCGCCGGGCCGCGGCGGACTGGCGGGGCACCGACACGGAGCGGGGCTTCTCGATGGCGCTGGGCCGCATAGGCGACCCGGCAGACGGCGACGCGGTGATCGCGACGGCGCACAAGGAGGACCCCGATTCTCCGTACGGCGACCTGAAGGCGATCATCCACTTCGTCCCGTGGGGGCCGGACGGGATGTCCCTGGAACTGATGCGCCGCGACCGCTCGGCCGACCCGGGCATGAACGAGCTCCTGATCGTCGCCGCGCTGCAGGCCTCGCCGGACCTGAAGATCGAGCGGGTCTCGCTGAACTTCGCGATGTTCCGCTCGGCACTCGCCCGCGGCGAGAAGATCGGCGCGGGGCCGGTGCTGCGGATGTGGCGCGGGCTGCTGGTCTTCCTCTCGCGCTGGTTCCAGATCGAGTCGCTGTACAAGTTCAACGCGAAGTTCCAGCCCCGCTGGGAGCCCCGCTTCGTGGTCTTCCGCAACACCCGCGACCTGCCGCGGATAGGTTTCGCGGCGATGCAGGCGGAGGGCTTCGTGAACGTGGCGCTCCCTCGCCTCTTCCCCCGCCGGCGCCCCCCGCGCCAGCCCCGCCCGTGTGCCCACATGACGGTCCACCAGGCGGAACACGAGGTCCGCGCGGCGTGACGCCGTGACGGCCGGCCCCGCCGCCCCGCCCGCCGATGCGGGGCGGCGGGGACCCGGCGTGACTTCCGCCCCGCCCCGCGGGCCTAGGCTGGGCCTATGAGTACGTTGCGCGGACGAGGCACGGCCACCGGCCTGCCGGAGTGGGATCGCTGTGCGGTCATGGGGGTCGTCAATGTGACGCCCGATTCCTTCTCCGACGGCGGCCGCTGGTTCGACACCACCGCCGCGGTCAAGCGCGGCCTCGATCTCGTCGCCGAGGGCGCCGACCTCGTCGACGTCGGCGGCGAGTCCACCAGGCCCGGCGCCAGCCGCGTCGACGAGGACGAGGAGCTGCGCCGCGTCATCCCCGTCGTGCGCGGCCTCTCCGCCGAAGGCGTCACCGTCTCCGTCGACACCATGCGCGCCTCCGTCGCCGAACAGGCCGTTGCCGCCGGCGCCCTGCTCGTCAACGACGTCAGCGGCGGCCTCGCCGACCCCCGTATGGTCCCCGCCGTCGCGGCCACCGGCGTCCCCTTCGTCGTCATGCACTGGCGCGGCTTCAGCCAGGACATGAACTCCCGCGCCGTCTACACCGACGTCGTCACCGAAGTCGTCACCGAACTGCGCGCCCGCATGGACGCCGTCGTCGAAGGTGGCATCGCCCCCGAGCGCATCGTCATCGACCCCGGCCTCGGCTTCGCCAAGCAGGCCGAGCACGACCTCGCCCTCGTCGCCCACCTCGGCGAGCTGCGCGCGCTCGGCCGCCCCCTCCTCGTCGCGGCATCCCGCAAGCGTTTCCTCGGCCACGTACTGGCGAAGGAGGGTGCCCCGCCACCGGCGCGCGAGCGGGACGCCGCCACCGCCGCCGTGTCCGCCATCGCGGCCCACGAGGGCGCGTGGGCCGTACGCGTCCACGAGGTGCGCGCCACGGCCGACGCCGTCCGCGTCGCCCGCGCCGTCGAGGGCGCCCGGTGAGCCGTACCGACGTAGAGCTGGTCGAAGCGGCGAACACCACGTTCTACGAGACGATGGAGCGCGGTGACTTCGAGGAGCTCTCCAGTCTCTGGCTGGACGAGGGCATCTCGTGCATCCACCCCGGCTGGCCGGTCCTCAGCGGCCGCGGCGAAGTGCTCCGCTCGTACGCCCTGATCATGGCGAACACCGAGTACATCCAGTTCTTCCTCACCGACGTGAAGGTCAGCCTCTCCGGTGACACCGCGCTCGTGACGTGTACGGAGAACATCCTCAGCGGCGGCCCCGCCGAGGAGAGCGGCGAGCTCGGGCCCCTCGTCGGCCAGCTCGTCGTCGCCACCAACGTGTTTCGTCGCACATCGGACGGTTGGAAGATCTGGTCACATCACGGATCACCCGTTCTGGCGGAAAGCGACGACGAAGAGGACGACGAGACCCCCTCATAAGTGGGTAGGCGTGGCTTCGGGGATTGGAAATCCGCGCTCCGGGTAGGGGCGGCTACCACGCCTCGCGGGGTCCCCGTCCACAGCCCCCGTTGGCGGGCGATGTCCGTGCTCGCAGGTAGATTCGATTGTGGACACCGTGCCGCCCGCACGCGGCACTGTGCCCGCAAGACCAACGACAGCAGGAGTGATTCGCGTGGATCGTGTCGCGCTGCGCGGCCTCAAGGCTCGCGGGCACCATGGCGTCTTCCCACGGGAGCGCGAGGAGGGCCAGACCTTCATCGTGGACCTGGTGCTCGGCATCGACACCCGCCCCGCGGCGGCGAGCGACGACCTGGCGAAGACCGTGCACTACGGAATTGTGGCGGAGGAGGTCGTGGCGGTCGTCGAGGGCGAGCCCGTCGACCTGATCGAGACGCTGGCGGAGCGGATCGCGCAGCAGTGCCTCAAGCACGACGGCGTCGAAGAGGTCGAGGTGGTCGTGCACAAGCCGGACGCGCCGATCACGGTGCCCTTCGACGATGTGACCATCACGATCACCCGGAGCCGAGTATGACTGTGTTTTCTTCGAACGGGACGCAGAGCGACCCGACCGTGCAGCCGGTGCCCGCCTCCGTGGTGGAACAGGTCGACGCGGCCGATGTCACCCTGTCCAATCCGAAACGGGCGGTGATCTCGCTCGGCTCCAACCTGGGCAACCGCCTGGAGACCCTCCAGGGCGCGATCGACGCGCTCGAGGACACCCCGGGCCTGCGGGTCAAGGCTGTCTCTCCGGTGTACGAGACGGAGCCGTGGGGCGTCGAGCCCGGCAGCCAGCCCTCGTACTTCAACGCGGTGGTCGTGATCAAGACCACGCTTCCCCCGTCCTCCCTGCTGGAGCGCGGCCAGGCCATCGAGGAGGCCTTCGACCGGGTCCGCGAGGAGCGCTGGGGTCCGCGCACGATCGACGTCGACATCGTGGCGTACGCCGATGTGGTCTCCGACGACCCGTCGCTCACGCTGCCCCACCCGCGCGCCCACCAGCGCGCGTTCGTGCTCGCGCCGTGGCACGACGTGGAGCCGGAGGCGCTGCTGCCGGGCCTGGGGCCGGTCGCCCAGTTGCTGGCCGACGTCGCCCAGGACGGTGTGCTTGCACGGGCCGACCTGGAACTCCGTCTCCCCGAGTAGTCGTTAGGCTCTTCGGACACGCAGGACAGGTGAAGGGCGGCGCTCTCGGTGAAGCAACTACGGCTCGGTGTACTGGCCGGTCTCTTCGCCGCGGCGGGCGTGCTGTCGTGGGGCGGCGCCCGCCTCTGGGAGGCGTTCGGCACCCTGCCGAGCGTGCCGCTGGCCGCGCCGATCGTGCTGGCGGTGATCGCGGTCATCCTCACCGCGACGGCGCTCTCGATCCGCGCCCGCCTTCGGGCCCAGCGTGAACGCCGCCCGGGCGCGAAGGGCGTCGAGCCTCTGATGGCGGCGCGAGCAGTGGTCTTCGGCCAGGCGAGCGCGCTGGTGGCGGCGCTGGTCTCGGGCATGTACGGCGGTACGGGCGTGTACCTGCTCGGCTCCCTGGACATCCCCGCGCGCCGGGACCAGGCGATCTACGCGGGCTTCTCGGTGGTGGCGGGCATCGGCGTGATCGCGGCGGCGTTCTTCCTGGAGCGGGTCTGCAAACTCCCCGAGGACGAGGACAACGGGACGGGCACCGCCTCGACGACTCCCTGAGGTAACTGCCTCAGCGCTTCGTCACGGCAGAGACCGATTCGACCGATTCAACCGATTCGATGGACTCCAGGGCGACTTCCGTACGAGGGATGTCCTGCGCGTCCGCGTCGATCGAGCGGCGCAGCGCCTCGTGCAGCCGCGCCGGGGTGAGGACGCCGAGGAAGCGCCCGGTCTCCTCCTCGTCGATGACGGCGATCCAGCCCGCGTCGTGCTGGAGCATCGTGGCGAAGGCCTGCTTGAGCGATGCGCCGACGGGCAGCCAGGCCTCCATCCGGCGGGCGTGTTCGCGTACGGAGCCGCTCTGCTGCGCCTGCGCTTCGGAGATCCAGCCGTGCAGCTCACCCGATGCGTCCAGAACGACGGCCCAGCGTGAGCCGAGCTTGCGCGGCAGCTTGTCGTCGAGGCGGACGACGGGCGGCTGGTCGAGATCGCTTTCCTCGATGCGGGTGACCGACAGCCGCTTGAGGCCGCGGTCCGCGCCGACGAAGTCCGCGACGTACTCGGTGGCGGGGGTGCCGAGCACCGCGGCCGGTGCGTCGAACTGCTCGATCCGCCCCTGTCCGTAGACGGCGATACGGTCACCGAGGCGGACGGCCTCCTCGATGTCGTGGGTGACGAAGAGCACGGTCTTGCGGACCTGGGACTGGAGCCTGAGGAACTCGTTCTGCAGATGCTCGCGCACCACCGGGTCGACCGCGCCGAACGGCTCGTCCATCAGCAGCACGGGCGGGTCGGCCGCCAGCGCCCGGGCCACGCCGACGCGCTGGCGCTGGCCGCCGGAGAGCTGCTCGGGGTAGCGGTCGCCGTAGACCGACGGGTCCAGGCCGACCAGGTCGAGGAGTTCGGCGGCGCGCTCACGGCCCTTGCCGCGCTTCCAGCCGAGCAGGTGCGGGACGGTCGCGACATTCTCCAGGACCGTTTTGTGGGGGAAAAGGCCGACCTGCTGGATCACATAGCCGATTCGGCGGCGCAGTTGGACCGGGTCGATGGCGGATATGTCGTCCCCGTCGAGCAATATCCGGCCGCTGCTGGGCTCGATGAGGCGATTGACCATCTTCATGGTGGTGGTCTTGCCGCAGCCGGACGGTCCGACGAGCGTGACCAGCTCGCCCTCGGCGACCTCGAACGACAGGTCGTCGACCGCCGTCGTTCCGTCCGGGTACCGCTTGGTGACGTGCTCGAATCGGATCATGGTTCCCCATTGTGACGGGTGTTGTGTGAAAGCCATGTTGCTGCAATGTGGCGGCCCTCGGCGATTGTCAGTGCTCAGGGATATGGTCGCCAGACATACGTTCGGCACGGCTGGGGAGGTGGGGATGCATGAGTTCGCAGGTGGCTGCGCAGAGCTGTCTGGCGGCCAATGACTGGATCTGCGGGGAGTATCTCCGCACCCGCAGCCAGGAGTTGACCGACGCCACGATCCAGCATGTCTGGATCACCGTGGTGTCCGTCCTGATCGGCCTCGCCGTGGCCTTTCCGCTGGCGCTGCTCGCCCGTGCGAAACCGCGGTTTGCCGGCCCGGTCCTGGGACTGACGACTCTGCTCTACACCATTCCGTCACTGGCGATGTTCTCGCTGCTGCTGCCCGTCTTCGGGCTTTCTGCCGCGCTCGTGGTGACCGGCCTGGTGCTGTATTCGCTCACGATTCTTGTGCGGAACATCATGGCCGGGCTCGACGCGGTGCCCGACGAGGCGCGCGAGGCCGCACGCGGGATGGGGTACGGCTCGGGGCGGCTGCTCTGGGAGGTCGAACTGCCTCTCGCGCTGCCCGCGTTGATGGCGGGCCTGCGCATAGCGACCGTCTCGACGGTCGCTCTGACGACGGTCGGCGCGCTGGTCGGCAAGGGCGGTCTGGGCAATCTCATCGACGACGGAGTGCAGACCACCTTCAAGGCGCAGGTGCTGACCGCGTCCGTGCTCTGTGTGCTGCTCGCGGCCGTCGCCGACCTGTTGCTGCTCGGCCTCCAGCGGCTGCTCACCCCCTGGACCCGAATACGCACGGCGAAGCCGGCGGCAGCGCGGGCGCCGAAGGTGAAGGTGGCGGTCTGATGGGTGTGCTCGCCGACGCATGGACCTGGCTCACCACCGGCTCCAACTGGTCCGGGGAGAGCGGTGCCTGGCACCGGCTGGGCGAGCATGTGTACGTCAGCGGGGTGTCCCTGGCGCTGGCCTGCGCGATCGCCCTGCCGATCGCACTGTGGCTGGGGCATCTCGGCAAGGGGGGCGCGCTCGCGGTCAATATCTCCAACGCCGGCCGGGCGATCCCGGTTTTCGCCGTCCTCGCCCTCTTCATGCTCACGCCGCTGCGCAGCGCCGGTTATCTGCCGACGATCATCGCCCTGGTGCTGTTCGCCGTGCCGCCGCTGCTGACCAACGCGTACGTGGGGATGCGGGAGGTGGACCGGGCGGTGGTCGAGGCCGCGCGGGGGATGGGGATGTCGGGAGGCCAGCTCTTCTTCCGGGTCGAACTGCCCCTCGCCTATCCGCTGCTCATGACCGGGCTGAGGTCGGCCGCCGTCCAGGTGGTGGCCACGGCCACGATCGCCTCGATGGTGGGCCAGGGCGGCCTGGGCCGGATCATCACCGCGGGATTCAACACGTACAACACCCCGCAGGTCGTGGCCGGGGCGCTGCTTGCGGCGCTGCTCGCGCTGCTGGTGGAAGGGGTGCTGGTGGCGGCCGACCGGCTGCTGAACCCCCTCCGTAGGACCGTGTCGTCCGGGTGACGACGATCAACCCTTTGCTGTGGACGGAGAGAACCTGATGAGCAAGACCTCGCGCATCGCGGGTGCGGTACTCGGTGTGGTGGCCCTGACGGGTTCTCTCGCCGCATGCGGCGGCGACAGCCTGGAGAAGGAGAAGGGCGGCTCGGCCTCGGGCGGCGGCTCGGACAAGAAGGGCACGCTCGTCGTCGGCGCCGCGTCTTTCACCGAGTCCAAGGTGCTCGCCGAGCTCTATGCACAGCTCCTGGGCGATGCCGGATACAAAACCTCGATCACCACGGTGAAGAACCGTGAGCTGTACGAACCGTCCCTGGAGAAGGGCGAGATAGACGTCGTACCGGAATACGCCGCGACGATCGCCGAATTCCTCAACGCGAAGGTGAACGGCCCGAAGGCGCCCGACGAGAAGCCGGTGGCGTCCGGCGATGTCACCGCCACCGTCTCGGCTCTCACCAAGCTCGCCGAGCCGCGGGGACTGAAGGTGCTGCCGGCCGGTGCGGCCGTCGACCAGAACGCCTTCGCGGTGAGCAAGGAATTCGCCGGGAAGAACAAGCTCAAGACCCTTTCCGACCTTGGGAAGTCGAAGCTCAAGGTGAAGATCGCGGCGGGCGACGAGTGCGAGGTGCGGCCCTTCTGCGCGCCGGGTCTGAAGAAGACGTACGGCATTGATGTCGCGGGCATCGACCCCAAGGGCGTGGGCACTCCGCAGTCCAAGCAGGCGGTCAAGGACGGCGCCGACCAGCTGGTGCTGACCACGACCACCGACGCGGTACTGGACGGACTGGTCTTCCTCGAGGACGACAAGAAGCTCCAGAACGCCGACAACGTCCTGCCGGTGGTCAATGCCAAGGACGCGGGCTCCAAGGAGATAGCCGACGTACTCGACAAGCTCACCAAGGTGCTGACCACCGAGGATCTTGCCGAGTTGAACCGCAAGGTGGACGCCGAGCGCGCGAAGCCCGAGGACGCGGCGAAGGCATATCTGGAGTCGAAGGGCCTGCTCAAGAAGTAGCAGCGGTGCGGCCCGGCGTTCTTGAACGAGAGATTTGCCGGGCCGACACCCCATTCGGCGTCTACGCACGGTAAATTTCAGGCCATGCCACGTGGACGCCACCGCCATTCCCCGCCCCTTCACAGGCTGCTGCCGCCCTCGGCGGTCGCCGGAGCGTCGGTTCTCTGTGCCGCCGGCGCGTGGTTTCTATCGGAGCCAGTCATGCTCCGTTCGCTGGTCACCGCGGCGACGGCCGCGGCTGTGACCGGCGCGGTCCTGATGCGCAGTTGGGACCGTTACGCAGGCCGACGCGTCGCGGAACTCACCCGCGCCCGCGCGAGCGACGCGTGGAAGACCGAGGAGCGCATAGCCGAACTCGAAACCGACATCGACGAATCGCGCGAGCTGCGCGCCAAGCTCGATGCGAAACTCCGGGCAAAGCGGGTCGAACTGGCCGCCCTGCGCGGCGAGCACGCGGCTCTGCTGCGGCGGTACGCGACCGCCGAGACCGAGCGGGCCGGCGTCCTCGAGGACCGCCGCCAGCTCGCGCTGGAAGCGGCATCCCCGGTCAAGGCGCTGCCCCCGGCGGGGACCACGCCCACCCCGGCGACGTATCTGCGCGCCAACAAGGCGCTGGACGAACTGTCGCGCAACGCCGCCGCGCAGGAGGCGAAGCGAACCGTCGAAGAGGCCCGTGCCCGAGATCTGGCCGAGCGCCGTGAGGCGGACGAGCCGCAGGGGAAGCACGCGGCGGTCGACGGAGCAGAGCAGCACACCCGCCCGTCGTCCGCCGTTCCCGCCCGTCGTCCTGTCCCTGCCGCGACCGCAATCGTTCCGTACGGCCCGCAGCGGCGCCCCGCCAGGCGTCCCGAGGGCGGCTTCGACTTCTTCGGCACGGCCGAGGGAGCGGGCGCGCAGAAGGCCATCGAGGCGGTGCAGAACGAGGATCTCGCCGATGTGGTGGGCGAGGAGGCGCTGGCCGATGAGCAGTCCCCGGACTCCCGTGCTGTCGGCAAGGTCATCGACCTGACCGCGCACGACGAGACGGAACAGCTCGACGTGGTCGAGTTGCGCAACGCGGTGAGCTAGCCCGGCGGTCGTCCTTGGAGCGCTCGTACTCGCAGCGTTCTACTTGTCGATGTCTCCGACGACGAAGAACAGCGACCCCAGGATCGCCACCATGTCGGCGACCAGCGTCCCCGGCAGCAGCACGGTGAGCGCCTGAATGTTGTTGTACGACGCCGAGCGCAGCTTCAGCCGGTAGGGCGTCTTCTCGCCCTTGGAGACCAGGTAGTAGCCGTTGATGCCGAGGGGGTTCTCGGTCCAGGCGTATGTGTGGCCCTCGGGGGCCTTCAGCACCTTCGGCAGCCGCTGGTTGATCGGGCCGGCCGGCAGGTCCGCGATCCGGTCCAGGCAGGCGTCCGCCAGCTCCAGCGCGTTGTGCGTCTGGTCGAGCAGCACCTCGAAGCGGGCCAGGCAGTCGCCCTCCGAGCGCGTGACGACCTTGAGGGTGTCCTGCAGCTCCCCGTACGCCAGATAGGGCTCGTCGCGCCGCAGATCGAAGTCGACGCCGGACGCACGGGCGATGGGGCCGCTCACACCGAAGGCGTGCACCGCCTCTGCCGGGAGCACGCCGACGCCGCGCGTGCGGCCGCGGAAGATCTCGTTGCCGAGGACCAGGCGGTCGTAGATGTCCATCCGCGAGCGGAGCTCGGCAACCGCATGCCGCGCCCGGCCGAGCCAGCCCGCCGGGAGGTCCTCCTTGAGGCCGCCGACGCGGTTGAACATGTAGTGCATCCGGCCGCCGGAGACTTCCTCCATGACGTGCTGGAGGTCCTCGCGTTCACGGAAGGCGTGGAAGATCGGGGTGATTCCGCCCAGTTCGAGGGGGTACGAGCCGAGGAACATCAGGTGGTTCAGCACCCGGTTGAGTTCGGCGAGGAGCGTACGGGTCCAGACCGCGCGCTCCGGGACCTCCATGCCGAGCATCCGCTCGACGGCCATGACGACGCCGAGCTCGTTGGAGAAGGCCGAGAGCCAGTCGTGGCGGTTGGCCAGCATCACGATCTGTCGGTAGTCGCGCGCCTCGAAGAGCTTCTCGGCACCGCGGTGCATATAGCCGATGACAGGCTCGGCGTGCCGGATGCGTTCGCCGTCGAGGACGAGGCGCAGGCGGAGGACGCCGTGGGTGGAGGGGTGCTGGGGGCCGATGTTGAGCACCATGTCGGTGCTCTCCGCCGCGCCGCCGATGCCGACCGTGGTCTCCGTCATGCGGCCAGTATCCCCCGTGCGGTAAGCACCCGGGGAGCCGCCCCGGACCCGGGTCCTCACACGCCGGACGGGCCGGATCTGCCCGCGGGAATGCGCTGCACCAGCCAGCCGAAGTCGCCGAGTCCGCCGCGGGCCGTCAGTTCCGCCGCCTCGCTCGCCGAGGCCAGGGCGCGGACGTATCCCGTCGGGTCCGAGGACGCCAGCGACAGCGGTGGGCGTTCGCCCGTGATGCCCAGGCTTCGCAAGGCATCCCGCTGGGTGCGCAGTTCCGCGCCCGCAAGCGCGCAGGCGTCCAGCGCCACATGCGCCGTGATGTCGCAGCTGCCGTCCGGGACCGGGTGCACCTCACGGCCCGCTCGGAAACCGGTCAGCGTGCCGAACGGCGGCCGGGCACCGGCCGTGTGCGCATAGTCGACCGCCACCGCGAGGCCCGCCCGCAGGGTGCCCACCGCCGCGGCCCATGCCTCGTCGCGAGGGCGGCCGATCTCCGCCCGTGTGCCCGGCTCCGTCACGGGCCACCAGCGCGCCAGCCATTCTGCGTCCGCGCCCGTGACGGGGTTGCCGAGGCGCTCGGTGCCGTCCGGGCGTACGAGGACGTGGCGCGGGACCCCGTCGGGGTCGGCCTCGGCGATGTCCACCGGGACGTTGTCCAGCCACTCGTTCGCGAAGAGGAGTCCGCTCACCCCGGCCGGCGGCTCGGCGCACCACTCGATGCGCGGGTCCAGGCCGGCGGGCCGGGAGGCTTTTTCGACGCCGTACGCCTGGACGGGGAAGCCGGGCGGAAGGGCAGCCAGTACGCCGGTGAGGAGTTCGCCGCGGCCCGCGCCCACGTCGACGAGTGCCACCTCGTCGAGTCCCAGGGAGGTCAGTTCGGGGGACGTCAGCAGCCGGGCCACAGCCGAGGCGAAGAGGGGCGAGGCGTGCACGGACGTACGGAAGTGGCCGGCAGGGCCCTCGGGCCGCAGATAGAAGCCGCCGGGCCCGTAGAGGGCGGCCTGTGCCGCTTCCCGCCAGCCTCGCCAGTTACACGTCTCACCCGTCACGTCATCCGTCACGGGCACAAGTCTCCACCTTGCGGAGTACGCCTCCGCCGCCCGGATCGCTCCTCCGGTTGACCCCTGCACCTATCTGCTTTCCCTACTCTGGGTTACGTGCAGCGCCTCTATGACTTCATCCGCAGACACCCGACGGGCGTCGACACCTTCTGGGCTGTCGTGCTCTTCGGGTTCGCCATGCTGTGGGTGATCCAAGTGCCGGTCGGGATCGAGACCCGTTGGGCGGCGGGTTTCATCGTTCTCCTGCTGAGCGTGGTGGTGGCGCTGCGCCGCCGTATGCCGGAGAAGATGCTGGTCCTCGGCGCGCTGCTGGGCGTCGCCCAGCTCGCGCTGGACGTCGGGGTCAATCCGGCCGACTTCGCGATGCTGGTGATCATCTACACCGTCGCCGCCCATGACGGGCCGCGCTGGACATCCCGCCTCGCGCTCGCAGGAGGGCTGTCCGCGGCCACCCTGGCGCAGCTGCGCTGGCCGGAGGAGAGCACCGGCATCGGCGGCAGGATCTTCGTCACGATCGTCATGAGCGTGCCGTTCGCCCTCGCGTGGGTGCTCGGCGACTCGATACGCACCCGGCGGGCGTACTTCGCCCAGCTCGAGGAGCGTGCCACCCGGCTCGAGAAGGAGCGCGAGGCGCAGGCGAAGGTCGCCGTCGCGGCGGAGCGGGCGCGCATCGCCCGCGAGCTGCACGACGTCGTCGCGCACAACGTCTCGGTGATGGTGGTGCAGGCCGACGGCGCCGCGTACGTCCTCGATGCCGCGCCCGACCAGGCCAAGCAGGCGCTGGAGACCATCTCGACCACCGGCCGTCAGGCGCTCGCGGAGATGCGCAGGCTGCTCGGCGTCCTGCGCACCGGCGACGCACCGGAGAGCGGGGAGTACGTCCCGCAGCCCGATGTGCAGCAGATCGAGGATCTGGTCGAGCAAGTGCGCCGGGCGGGCCTGACCGTCGACTTCAAGATCGAGGGAACGCCGCGGCCGCTGCCGAGCGGCGTCGAGCTCACCGCGTACCGCATCGTCCAGGAGGCGCTGACCAACACCCGCAAGCACGGCGGCCCCGAAGCCGGCGCCAGTGTGCGGCTGGTCTACTTCGACGACGGCCTCGGGCTGCTGGTCGAGGACGACGGCCGCGGCTCCGCGCACGAGCTGTACGAGGACGGCGGCGCGGACGGCCGGGGCCACGGCATGATCGGCATGCGCGAGCGCGTCGGTATGGTCGGCGGCACGCTGGACGCCGGGCCGCGGCCCGGCGGCGGCTTCCGGATCAGCGCACTGCTTCCCCTCAAGCCCACCCACTAGAGCACCAGACCCCGCCCACTGGACCACCAGACCCCGCCCACTAGAGACCGAGGACCCAACTGACATGTCCATCCGCGTGATGCTCGTCGACGATCAGGTGTTGCTGCGCACCGGATTCCGCATGGTGCTCGCCGCCCAGCCGGACATGGACGTCGTCGCGGAGGCGGGCGACGGGGCCGAGGCGATCGAGAACCTCCGCTCAACGGCCGTGGACGTGGTGCTGATGGACGTCCGCATGCCGAGGCTGGACGGGGTCGAGGCGACGCGCCGGATCTGCGCCGAGCCGAACGCGCCGAAGGTGCTGATCCTGACCACCTTCGACCTGGACGAGTACGCCTTCTCCGGGCTGAAGGCGGGCGCCAGCGGCTTCATGCTCAAGGATGTGCCGCCCGCCGAACTGCTCGGCGCCATCCGCTCGGTGCACAGCGGCGACGCGGTGGTCGCGCCGTCCACGACGCGCCGCCTCCTCGACCGCTTCTCGCCGATGCTGCCGAGCAGCGTCAACGAGCCGCAGCACAAGGAGATCGAGCGGCTCACCGAGCGCGAGCGCGAGGTGATGATGCTGGTCGCACAGGGCCTGTCGAACGGCGAGATCGCGGGGCGTCTGGTGCTCTCCGAAGCCACGGTCAAGACCCATGTGGGCCGCATCCTCACCAAGTTGGGCCTGCGGGACCGGGTGCAGGTGGTGGTGCTGGCGTACGAGACCGGGCTGGTGCGGGCGGGCGGCGGACAGGCATCCTGACGCGATGCTGCTGTGGATCAGCGGCCCGTTCGGGGGCGGCAGGACCCAGACCTGCGCGCCCCCACGGCAACTACGGTGTCAGCTCTAGGTCCTGTCCGGCCGATCTTGCCGGGCTCGCGTGCCCTGGCACGGCACCTCGCTGCGTTGTCGTCAGTCGCCGACGCTCCGCGTCGGCTCCTGCCTCCGCCTTGCGATGCTCCCCCGTAGCCCTTCGGGCACGGGAGGTGCCCCCATCGCCAGACCCCGCTCCCTCATCCGGCCTGATCGACCGGACAGGACCTAGTCGATGACGACCGGGCCGTCATTCTTCTCCGTCTTCTCCGTCTTCTCCGTGCCCTTCTCGGCTGAAGCCAGGCGTCCCGGGAGGCCGAGCCGGCCATTGCCCTTCTCCGGGTGGTTGTCGGAACCGCTCAGGTTCTGCCTGACCGAGTCCAGGATCGTCAGCCCCTGGCCGACCAGGCCCGCCGCGATCTCGCCGAGGCCGTCGGCGCCGTTGAGCACATTGACATTGGCTCCGGCGAGGCCGCCCGCGGCCTCCTTCACGATCTGAGGCAGCTGGTCGATCAGCATCCGGTCCAGCGCCACCCGATCGTACGAGGCGGCGGCCGCGGCCTGGATCTTCATGCGCTCCGCCTCGGCCACGGCCAGCACCCTGATCCGTTCGGCCTCGGCCTCGGCCGGCTTGACGATCTCGGCCACCAGTTGCTGCTGGCGGAGCTGGGCCGCGCGCTGAGCCAGCTCGGTCTGCGCGTCGAGCACCTCCTGCTGCGCGTGCGCCTGTGCCAGCGGACCGGCCTGCGCCGCCCGGGCCTGTGCGCGGTCCACCTCCGCCGAGTACTCCGCCTTCACGACCGCGGTCTGCCGGGCGTATTCGGCCTGGTTCCGCGCGGCCACCTGCTCCGCCTCGACCGACGCCTGGGTGGCCTGGGCCTGGGCGATCTGGGCCTGCCGCTGGATGGCCGCCTTGTGCGGGGCCGACATCGCGTCGATGTAGCCGACGTCGCCGTCGTCGATCGACTGGATCTGCAGCGAGTCCACGATCAGGCCGATCTTCGCCATCTCGGCCTTCGAGGTGTCCAGGACCTCGGCCGCGAGCTTCTGCCGCTCGGTGACGATCTCCTCGACCGTCATCGAGCCGATGATGGAGCGCAGATGGCCCGCGAAGATCCGGCCGGTCAGCACCGACATCTGGTCCTGGTCGGAGAGGAATCGCTGGCCTGCGTTGACGATGCTCTCGGTGTCGTTGCCGACCTTGAAAGCGATCACGGCGCGGACGTGAAGTGCGATGCCCTGCCTGGTGACACAGGTCTCGGTGACCTCCGCCTCGCACATCGACAGTGTGAGGAAGCGGGTCTTGCGGAAGATCGGGAGCACGAACTTGCCGTGGCCGGTCACCACACGGAACGGCGCACCCCCAAGCCCACGCCTGCCTCCCGAGATCAACATCGCCTCGTCGGGGGCGGGAACCCGATAACCGAACATCCTTCGTCTCCTTAACCAGCGCCGACGGCGCCGCCGCCGAGCGCATCCAACGGATCGGCCCACTCAATGACGTCCACCTGGCGATTGCCACGGGATCCGATCACGAGCACGGTCGCGCCCCTCGGCAGGGGCTCTTCGGACCAGGCGAGGAACGTCTCGGATCCGCCTCTGACCCGCACCAGGATCTCGCCGGGACCGGCCGATCCACGGGTGCCGATGAGTAGCTCTCCGGGGCAGCCGATCACGGCCTCGTCCTGTGCCACTGGCGGCCGCCTCCCATCGTTCTGTTCCCCTTTCAGACCTTAGTCCTGCTGGGATCGGCGGCCTATCCTCGGGGGCCCTTTGTTGATCCAACAAGGCGCGCCCAGTCGCTGTTGAGGACGAGTGCGAGCAGGCCGGGGAAGCGCGCGTCGAACTCCGTACGCCGCAGTCGTGCCGGTGCCTAACGCAGCACCGTCTCCAGGAAGTCGCTCCCCAGCCGGGCGACGGCGCTGACGTCCAGCTGGTGCAGTACGTACCGGCCGCGCCGGCGCGTGGAGATCAGCCCGGCCTTCTTCAGCACGGCGAGATGCCGGGAGACCTCGGGCGCGGTGATCCCGTACACGTCGGCCAGCTCGCTCGTCGTGTACGGAGCGCGGGCGAGGTTGCGGCACATGCGCATGCGCATGGGGTGGGCCAGCGCCTCCATCCGGAGCTTGAGCAACTCGACGGGGGCCGGTCCCGGCAGGGTGGGCGAGCCGACCGGATAGTGGATCACCGGCCGCCAGCCGGGCGCGTGCAGCACCATCAGGTGCGGCCAGCCGAAGCTGGACGGGACGAGGGAGAGCCCGGCCCCGATGCCGGGGTCGAGGGCGGTCGTGCGCCCGTCCGCGAGTTTGTCGGCGCTGATACGGGTGCGGTCCTCGTCCACCGCGAGCGCGGCCGAGACGGCGTGCAGCGCCTCGGCGAGGCCCTTGTGGCGCAGCAGCTCGGTCTTGTGTCGGGCGTCGGCGGCGAGCTGGGTGCCGACGCGGCGCCAGGTGTCGGCGAAGAAGGCCTGGTCGCAGTCCTCGAAGAGGCGGCGCACCCAGGCCCGTACGGACGCGGGGTCGTCCAGCAGTCGCCGGGTGAAGTCGAGCTGCTTGGGGCCTCGAGTGGCGGCGAGTTCGAGGGCTCGCTCGCGGCGGACGGGGTCGGTGAGGGGGGAGGGCCCTCCGGTTCCGTACGTACTGGTGCAGGTGAACTCCAGGGCGGCGGCGACGAAGCGTTCGTCGTCGAGCCGGTCGAGCATGTCCAGCTCTTCGGCGAGCGTGGCGCCGGTCCTGGCGTCGTGCAGCCCGGCGAACGGCATGAAGATGTCCGAGAAGGTGGAGGTCCACAGGAACCCGGCCTCGTGCAGCCGGTCGGCGAGATCGGGCTTGAGCCCGGCGGCGGTGGCCGTCGCCCAGCCGTGCAGCCCGGGATGGTGCGCGGGCTCGGCAAGCGCGTGCAGCGCAACGCCGAGCTCGGCGAGTGGGGAAATCTCGAAGACGATGCGTTCTGGGGCCAGCCCCGCGATGTCGATACTCACGCTCACCCCTCCATGGTGCGGGGTGCGGGGAGTGGTGCTCGACTCGTTTGACGGTGCTCGTCAATCGGCGCGACGGGCGGTGCGGTGCGGGCGCAGCGTGAGGGCATGAACGCCATGCATCAGTACATGCTCGACAATTACCGCGCGGCGCAGCGGGGCGACCAGGCCCCGCCGCAGCCGGGCCTGCACGACGTGCAGGTGCTTCGGGAGTTCCGCGACTACCGCCGCTTCCAGGCAGTCGTCTCGGGCCACCGCGCCCACGGCCGCGCCTGGGCGGCACTGGCCCGCCGGCTCCGCCGGGGCCCTCGGAGCCGGGCGAACTGCGGCTGATCCGGAGCGGGACCGGGGTTCTTCGCACCGGTCCGGCCGGAGTCACCCCAGCCGGCGGGCGAACTCCTCCACCGCCTCTCGCACGTCCTCCCCCGTCCACTCCAGCCCCTCCGGCCCCACCGTCATCTCCGTGACCGCGATCCCGGGCGGGCACCCCTCCGTGAACCAGCGACGGAACAGCGTTACGCCCGTCTCCTCCGCCTGCGCCAGCGAAGCCGCGTTCAGCGCGTCCACGTCGTACGCCAGCCAGACCTGGAACTGGTGGGTGTGCGGCTCCCCCGGGTGGACGCGGAACCACGGCACCCCCGACGCCGCCAGGCCCTCGCGCAGGGCCGTCGCGACGAGCTTCGCGTGCGCGACGTACGACGGCAGGCGCGGCAGCTCGCGCTCCAGGCCCAGCAGCGCCGACAGCGCCGCCGGGTACTGCTGGAAGAGCATCCCGCCGTACCGGTGGCGCCAGGCGCGGGCCTCCTCGATCAGGTCCGCCGGGCCCGCCAGGGCCGCGCCGGAGAGCGCGTCGAGGGACTTGTAGAAGGACACGTACACGCTGTCCGCGAGCGACGCGATCTCCTCCAGCGGGCGGCCGAAGTGCGTGACGCACTCCCACAGGCGCGCCCCGTCGAAGTGGACGACCGCGTCGCGCGACCGCGCCGCCTCGACCACCGCCACCAGTTCGTCCCACTCGGGCAGCACGAACCCCGCGTCCCGCAGCGGCAGTTCGAGCATCAGCGCCCCGAAGGGCTCCTCGAAGTCCCGTACATCGTCCTCCGTCGGCAGCCGCGGTTCACTCGTCGGGTGGACCGTGCGCAGCCCGCTCACCGCCCCGAACGCGCCCCGCTCGTGGACTTCCGGATGCGCCATGGGATGTAGCGCGACCGTCGTATTCCCGGTACGTCCCGCCCAGCACCGCAGTGCCACCTGCTGCGCCATCGTCCCGGTCGGGAAGTACACCGCGGCGGGGAAGCCGAGCAGTTCGGCCACCCGCTGCTCCAGTTCGGCGACGACCCCGTTGCCGTAGACGTCGGTCCATTCGTCCAGGTCGTAGACGGATCTCGCGTCCGCCGCCAGTGCCGTCAGCCGTTCCCCGATACGGCGGTCCGCGGACGCCCGCCACAGCACCCGGTCGCAGGCCCGCCATGCCGCGAGCCTGCGCCGTCGCTCGTCCTGCTCGCTCTTTTCAGCCATGCACCGAATCATCGCCCACGGCCCGCTTCCCGTGGATCGCCCACAGCCTGTGGACAACCGCAAGGGGTGGAGATGCGCTGGCGTAGCATGACGAGAAATCGTCCGGTACCCCCCGCGGACTGGAACGGAAGGCCCCGCCGCGTGAATGCCACAGCACCACAGGAACCGCTCGACCCGCGGGACCGTCCCGCCCGCCTGAGCGTCGGCGTTGTCGGAGCGGGCCGCGTCGGCCCGGCTCTCGCGGCGGCATTGCAGCTCGCGGGGCACCGCCCGGTCGCCGTCTCCGGAGTCTCCGACGCGTCCGTGCGACGGGCCGCCGCACTGCTCCCCGACGTCCCCCTGGTGACACCCGCCGAAGTACTCTCCCGCGCCGAGCTCGTGCTGCTGACCGTCCCGGACGACGCGCTGCCCGCGCTCGTCGACGGCCTGGTCGAGACAGGTGCGGTGCGCCCGGGGCAGCTGCTGGTGCACACATCGGGGCGTTACGGCGCGAAGGTGCTCGACCCCGCCATGCGAGCCGGTGCGCTGCCGCTCGCGCTGCACCCCGCGATGACGTTCACGGGCACGACCGTGGACGTCCAGCGTCTTGCCGGCTGCTCGTTCGGCGTGACCGCCCCCGAGGAGCTGCGGCTGGCCGCCGAGGCGCTCGTCATCGAGATGGGCGGCGAGCCCGAGTGGATCGAGGAGGAGGACCGGCCGCTCTACCACGCGGCCCTCGCCCTCGGCGCGAACCACCTGGTGACGCTGGTCGCCCAGTCGATGGAGCTGCTGCGCAAGGCCGGGGTCGCCGCCCCCGACCGGATGCTCGGCCCGCTGCTCGGCGCCGCCCTCGACAACGCCCTGCGCTCCGGTGACGCGGCCCTGACCGGACCCGTCGCCCGCGGCGACGCAGGCACCGTCGCCGCCCATGTCGCGGAGCTGCGCAAGCACGCCCCCGGGACCGTCGCCGGCTATCTGGCGATGGCCCGCACCACCGCCGACCGCGCCCTGGCGCACGGGCTGCTCAAGCCGGAGCTCGCGGAGGACCTGCTGGGCGTTCTCGCGGAGGATGACCACCGATGAGCCATGGTTTCGAACTCGTTCCGACCGTGGACGAACTGAACTCCGCCCTCGGCCGGCACGCAGTCCCGGGCCGCACCGCCGTCGTGATGACGATGGGCGCGCTCCACGAGGGCCACGCCACCCTGATCCGTACGGCCCGCGAGCACGTCGGCGGCAAGGGCTTCGTCATCGTCACGGTCTTCGTCAATCCGCTGCAGTTCGGCGCGGGTGAGGACCTCGACCGGTACCCCCGTACCCTCGACACCGACCTCAAGACGGCCGAAGACGCGGGCGCGGACGTCGTGTTCGCCCCTTCTGCCGACGAGGTCTACCCGGGCGGCAGGCCGCAGGTCACGATCGCCGCGGGCCCGATGGGCGAACGGCTCGAAGGAGCAAGCCGCCCCGGCCACTTCGACGGCATGCTCACCGTCGTCGCCAAGCTCCTGAACCTCACTCGCCCCGATGCCGCCTTCTTCGGGCAGAAGGACGCGCAGCAGCTCGCCCTGATCCGCCGCATGGCCCGCGATCTGAACGTCCCGGTCGAGATCGTCGGCGTACCGACCGTGCGGGAGCCGGACGGCCTCGCCCTCTCCAGCCGCAACCGCTATCTCTCGGCCGACGAGCGCCGCACCGCACTCGCCCTGTCCGGCGCGCTGTTCGCGGCCCGCGACCGGCTCGCCGCCCAGCAGGCGCTGCGCGCGCGTGCCCAGTCGCAGCCCGCGTCGCAGTCCCGGGCCGCCGCGCTGTCCAAGCTGGGCGAGGCCCGCGCCGCGGCCGACGCGCACGCTGTGGCGCAGGCGGGACCGGGCGGCGCCGATGCCGTACGGGCCGCGGCCCGCGCCCTCCTGGACGAAGCAGCCCGCGCCACCCCGCCGCTTCACCTCGACTATCTGGCCCTCATCGACCCGGCCGACTTCACCGAGGTCCCCGACGACCACACCGGCGACGCGGTCATGGCCGTCGCCGCCCGCGTCGGCACCACGCGGCTGATCGACAACATCCCCCTGACCTTCGGAGCCCCCGCATGACCGGAATACGGCTGAACGCTCCCGCCCCCGGCTGGGCCATCGACGCGGACGTCGTCGTGGTCGGCTCCGGCGTCGCAGGCCTGACTGCGGCGCTGCGCTGCGCCGCATCCGGGCTGAGCACGGTCGTGGTCACCAAGGCCCGCCTGGACGACGGCTCCACGCGCTGGGCGCAGGGCGGCATCGCGGCGGCGCTCGGCGAGGGGGACACCCCCGAGCAGCATCTGGACGACACCCTCGTCGCGGGGGCGGGCCTGTGCGACGAGGAGGCGGTACGCACTTTGGTCACCGAGGGGCCGGGTGCCGTACGCCGCCTGATCGCCACCGGCGCGCACTTCGACACCTCGGACGCCGGAGAGATCGAGCTGACCCGCGAGGGCGGCCACCACCGCCGTCGTATCGCACACGCGGGAGGCGACGCCACGGGCGCCGAGATCTCCCGGGCGCTGGTGGAGGCCGTGCGTGACGCGGGCCTGCGGACGATCGAGAACGCTCTGGTCCTGGATCTGCTGACGGACGCCGAAGGCCGTACGGCCGGTATCACCCTGCACGTCATGGGCGAGGGCCAGCACGACGGCGTCGGCGCCGTCCACGCCCCCACGGTCGTCCTGGCCACCGGCGGCATGGGCCAGGTCTTCTCCGCCACCACCAACCCCGCGGTCTCCACCGGCGACGGCGTCGCGCTCGCGCTGCGCGCAGGCGCTGAGGTCAGCGACCTCGAATTCGTGCAGTTCCACCCGACGGTGCTCTTCCTCGGCACGGACTCCGAAGGCCAGCAGCCGCTGGTCTCCGAGGCGGTACGGGGAGAGGGCGCCCACCTCGTCGACGCGTCCGGGACCCGCTTCATGCTCGGACAGCACGAGCTGGCCGAACTCGCACCCCGCGACATCGTCGCCAAGGGCATCATGCGCCGGATGCAGGAGCAGGGCACGGCCCATATGTATCTCGACGCCCGCCACTTCGGCGCCGAGATGTGGGCCTCCCGCTTCCCCACGATCCTCGCCGCGTGCCGCGCCCACGGCATCGACCCGGTCACCGAGCCGATCCCGGTGGCCCCGGCCGCCCACTACGCCTCCGGCGGCGTCCGCACGGACCTGCACGGCCGCACCACGGTTCCGGGGCTGTACGCCTGCGGCGAGGTGGCCTGTACGGGCGTGCACGGCGCGAACCGGCTGGCGTCCAACTCCCTGCTGGAGGGCCTGGTCTTCGCCGAGCGCATCGCCGCCGACATCGCATCCCGGGCCCAGCTGCGGGCCGATGCGCCCGCCGAGTCCGCGACCCCGACCGTGCTGCCCCTCATCGCCCCCGAGGCGCGGGCCGACATCCAGCGGATCATGTCGCACGG
Organism: Streptomyces sp. NPDC005408; assembly: GCF_040606445.1. NCBI lineage: Bacteria > Bacillati > Actinomycetota > Actinomycetes > Kitasatosporales > Streptomycetaceae > Streptomyces > Streptomyces sp. NPDC005408. Next base: position 129,236 of record NZ_JBEXEX010000014.1, read on the forward strand.
CGCGGGAGTGCTCCGCTCGGCCGAAAGCCTCACCGCCGCGGCCGCCGCGCTCGAAGCCGTCCACCGCGACGCCGTGGAGGGCCGGAACGGCTCGGCCGCCAAGACGGCCGAGCCCGGCGTCGAATCGTGGGAGACGTCGAACCTCCTGTGCGTGGCCCGCGTGCTGACCACCGCGGCCCTGCGGCGCGAGGAGACCCGCGGCTGCCACTGGCGCGAGGACCGCCCCGAGCGCGACGACGACCAGTGGCGCCGCCACCTCGTCGTACGGCTCACCCCCGACCGCAGCCTTGTGGTCCGCCGCACCGAGAACACCGCATTCACCCCGACCGTCCCCGCCGTCCCCGTCGCCCCCAGGGAGCCGTAACCGTGAGCACGCCCGAAGAACGTCCGCGTCCCGTGGACGTACCGCTGATCCAGATCGGCGCACCCGCCGCGGCCTCCACGGGCGGCTGCGGCGACGCCTGCGGCTGTGGAGGCGACGAGGAGGGGTACGACGAGCTGGAGTGCGGCCTCGACCCGGGCCTCGCCCAGCTGCTGGCCGACGCGGGCCTCGATCCCGTACAGGTCGAGGACATCGCGCACCTCGCGCTCGCCGAGGACCTCGACGGCGGCGTGGACGTCACGACGGTGGCGACCGTCCCCGAAGACGCCGTCGCCACCGGCGACTTCACCGCCCGCGAGGCCGGTACGGTCGCGGGCCTGCGGATCGCCGAAGCCGTCCTGTCGATCGTCTGCACCGACGCGTTCGAGGTCGAGCGGCACGTCGAGGACGGCGAGCGCGTCAAGGCGGGCCAGAAGCTGCTGTCCGTCACCACCAACACCCGCGATCTGCTCACCGGCGAGCGCAGCGCCCTGAATCTGCTGTGCCGCCTCTCCGGCATCGCGACCGCCACGCGCGCGTGGGCCGACGTGCTCGAAGGCACCGGCGCCAGGGTCCGCGACACCCGCAAGACCACGCCCGGCCTGCGCGCCCTGGAGAAGTACGCGGTGCGCTGCGGCGGCGGCGTCAACCACCGCATGTCCCTGTCGGACGCGGCGCTGGTCAAGGACAACCACGTGGTGGCGGCGGGCGGCGTGGCGGCTGCCTTCAAGGCCGTACGGGACGCCTTCCCCGACCTCGCCATCGAGGTCGAGGTGGACACCCTCCACCAGGTCCGCGAGGTCCTCGACGCGGGCGCCGACCTGATCCTGCTGGACAACTTCACCCCGGCCGAGACCGAGGAGGCCGTCGCGATCGTCGCGCACCGCGCCCTGCTCGAGTCCTCGGGCCGCCTCAGCATCGAGAACGCCCGGGCCTACGCCGAGACGGGGGTCGACTACCTCGCGGTGGGCGCGCTCACGCACTCCTCCCGGATCCTCGACATCGGCCTCGACCTGCGCGAGGCAGGCATCTGATGCTGCTCACGATCGACGTCGGCAACACCCACACCGTCCTTGGCCTGTTCGACGGCGAGGAGATCGTCGAGCACTGGCGCATCTCCACCGATGCCCGGCGCACCGCCGACGAACTCGCGGTCCTGCTGCAGGGCCTGATGGGCATGCACCCGCTGCTCGGCGACGAACTGGGCGACGGCATCGAGGGCATCGCGATCTGCTCCACCGTCCCCTCGGTCCTGCACGAGCTGCGCGAAGTGACCCGCCGCTACTACGGCGACGTCCCGGCCGTCCTCGTCGAGCCCGGTATCAAGACCGGCGTGCCGATCCTGATGGACAACCCCAAGGAGGTCGGCGCGGACCGCATCATCAACGCGGTCGCCGCCGTCGACCTGTACGGCGGCCCGGCGATCGTCGTCGACTTCGGCACGGCGACGACGTTCGACGCGGTGAGCGCGCGCGGTGAGTACGCGGGCGGCGTGATCGCCCCCGGCATCGAGATCTCGGTCGAGGCTCTCGGGGTCCGCGGCGCCCAGCTCCGCAAGATCGAACTGGCCCGCCCGCGCAGCGTGATCGGCAAGAACACGGTCGAGGCGATGCAGTCGGGCATCGTCTACGGCTTCGCGGGCCAGGTCGACGGCGTGGTCCGCCGCATGAAGGTCGAACTGGCCGACGACCCGGACGACGTCACGGTCATCGCGACGGGCGGACTGGCCCCGATGGTCCTGGGCGAGGCCTCGGCGATCGACGAACACGAGCCGTGGCTGACACTGATCGGGTTGCGGCTGGTGTACGAGCGGAACGTCTCCCGGATGTAGGCGGCGCGCGCCCTGGGTGCGGCCGGCGGCCCGTATGCGACCTTCGGCCGCGTGTCCTCAAACGCCGGAGGGGCTGGATGCGTGGCCGGACGCAGATCCAGCTTCGCCGGCGTTTGAGGCGCGGGGGTCCGGGAGCGGAGCCCCCGCACCGGGGTCCGGGGCTTGCCCCAGTTCGGGAAGGGGCGGGGTGGGGAACAGGCCCGCCGCAGGCGCGCCCGGCAGGATCCGCCGCGCCGCGAACATCGCATTAACCCGATTTTGTCCACGTCGCACGTATCGTCGGCCCATGCCCACGCCATACGGATCCCGCGGCGGCATGGCCTTCAGCGCAGACGAGCTGCGTGTGCTCCGACGCGCCCTCGCCATCGCCCTCCATCCCGTCCCCCTCGCCGACGAGGACGTCCAGGACTGTCTGCGTCTGGCCGAGTCCGTGGACGAGGCCGTACGCGAGGCCGGCCGGCTGCGTACGTTTCTCCTCGCCGACCTCGCCCGTTACCGCGAAGCGCTCCCCGGCACGGCAGCCGGCTATCTGGAGCTCCTCCAGGACGCCCTTGCCGCCGGCTACGACCCCCGTCCGGAGGATCTGGCCGCCCTGCGCACCCTGCGCGGCCATCCCGTCGGCGCCGCCGTGCTGCACCGCTGCCAGACGCTCGCGGAGCAGTCCGTACGCGCCCGGCTGGCAGGCCGCGCGGTGCGGCCGGCCCCGGCGAGCGCCCCGGCTCCCCGCACCCGCCTGCACGCGCTCCCCGGCGGTCGCGCCGCCGACGAGCCGAAGCCGCAGCAGAAACCCCGCGAGAAGCCGCAGCAGGAACCGCAGCCCAAGACCCCCACGCCCGGCGAGCGGCCGGTGCCCAAGCCCTCCGAAGTGTTCCCGCCCCGCCGCAAGCCCGTCCCCCCACCGGAACAGCTCGCCGCCGGATAGCTACTCTGGGAGCCATGGACTACGTATCCGCGCTCCTGCCCCCCGTGGTGATGGCCATCTTCTTCACCTTCCTGGTCGTGACGATCGTCAAGAGCCAGGGCGGCCCGAACAAGGCCAAGGAGGACGCGATCGTGGACGCCGCGCTCGCCCGCGCGCAGTCCACCCGCCAGGCCGGCCGGGACGACTGACGCCGACCCGCGCTCACTGCTCCGCATCGAGGACGTACGGCTGATTTCCCGCCGTACGTCCTTTTTGCTGAGCCAATAACCGGCCATTTCGCCACAACTCGCACTATGGTGGCGCTGTGCCCCGCCAATTGGGAGACCTGGAAGACGCCGTCATGACACGCGTCTGGCAATGGAACCGGCCGGTCACCGTCCGGGAAGTCCTTGAAGACCTTCAGCAGGAACGGTCCATCGCCTACACCACCGTCATGACCGTAATGGACAATCTCCATCAGAAGGGCTGGGTGCGCAGGGAAGTCGACGGCCGCGCCTATCGATATACAGCGGTCTCCACCCGCGCCGCCTACGCGGCCGCACTGATGAACGAAGCCTGGTCGAAGAGTGACAACCCCGCGGCCGCACTTGTCGCCTTCTTCAGCATGATGTCGCCCGAGCAGCGTGAGTCCCTGCAAGCCGCCGTCCGCATGGTTCAGGACGACGAGGCCCCTGAGGGCGGTACGGAGCCGGGGCGATAGCGTCGGGCCATGCCTTATGCCGCAGCAAATGCCATCACCGTCCGGCGGGCCAGGACCAGCGATGTGCACGAGGTCCGCCGACTCGTCGACCCGTACGTGAGTGAAGGCATCCTGCTCGACAAAGCGACGGTCACCCTTTACGAAGCCATCCAGGAGTTCTGGGTCGCGGAACGCGACGACGATGCCCGGGTGGTCGGCTGCGGTGCGCTGCATGTCATGTGGGAAGACCTCGCGGAAGTACGCACTCTTGCCGTCGATCCTTCCTTCAAGGGCACCGGCATCGGTCATCAGGTGCTCGGCAAGCTGCTGCAGACCGCTCGCTGGCTCGGGGTGCGCAAGGTTTTCTGCCTGACCTTCGAAGTGGACTTCTTCTCGAAGCACGGCTTCGTGGAGATCGGTGAGACTCCGGTCGACGGAGATGTCTACAGCGAGCTGCTTCGTTCCTATGACGAGGGCGTCGCCGAGTTCCTCGGGCTCGAACGAGTGAAGCCGAACACCTTGGGCAACAGCCGGATGCTTCTGCACCTGTGATCACCGCAAGAACCGGAACCCTATGTCCGAATCGCGCATGTTTCCCGCGTTCTTGAGCTTCTGAACCTCTCCCAAGGGTTTGTGTTTTCCAAGGAAAAGCGGTTTCCTTTCCGCGTACTGCATTTTCGATGAAAGGAAATCCGGTGGCACAGAAGGTTCAGGTCCTTCTTGTCGATGACCTCGACGGCGGCGAGGCGGACGAGACCGTGACGTTCGCTCTGGATGGCAAGACCTACGAGATCGACCTCACCACCGCCAATGCGGACAAGCTCCGTGGTCTCCTCGACCCGTACGCCAAGAGCGGTCGGCGTACGGGTGGCCGCGCCGCATCCGGCCGTGGCAAGGGGCGTCCCGCCGCGGGCGGTAACAAGGACACCGCGGAAATCCGCGCATGGGCCAAGGCGAACGGCTTCGAGGTCAACGACCGCGGCCGCGTCCCGGCCACGGTTCGCGAGGCTTACGAGAAGGCCAACGGCTGAGTTTTAGTGCGCGGCGTATTCGTACGCAGCAAACGGGCCCGGTGGCACTCGGTCGCCACGGTGTCCACGAGTCGTACGAGATCGGGGCTGATACCCCCACCAGTTCCGGCCCTGCGCCCGAAAGGGGCCAGAGCCGGCAGAGTCGGCTCCACCTCGCGCCCCGGCACGGGGGGTCGCAGCCATTCGGCGACCCCCCGCGAGCCAGGCCATCCGGGCGGCGGCGGGGCGGTCATCCATCCGCCCGCGCCGATGGCGGTCAGATCGAGCGCGATCCCGCCCCACTGAAGCCAGTCGAGCAGCCCAGGCAGCTCGTCCGCGCTTCCCGCGGCCACCAGGAGCCGCATTCTGTGCCCGGCCAGGGCTACGGGCCCGGCCAGGGCTACGGGCCCGGCCAGGGCTACGGGCCCGGCCGTGTTCGTCCGGCGCAGCACAGCGGCGCCTGCGTCCGCGGGCAGCTCCAGCACATCGAAGCGCAGCCCCGTGAGAAGCCGGACCGGCGAACCCTCTGCGGCGGCCCAGCCGAGCTCGTTCTCGTACCACCGTGCGGCACTGCTGTCGCAGGGCGTGCGGGGAAGCGGGACGATGGAAGCCATACCCCCGGGAACGGGAGAGCCACCCCGGGAGTTACGCAGAGTGTGAGTGCGATCGCACAGGGTGTCCGAGTTGGGGGCGTACGCGCGCATTCGAAGGCGCAAGGTTGTTCGCCCGTAGCTGAGGGAACCGGTGTGCGCCGCATGGAGTGTCAGTGCTTACGGGTAAGACATTCCTAGTGGGGAGGGGCGACACGCTCGCAGGGCGGTCTCACGTTCGCCATCGGCGTAGTGATGGTGAGGGTAACTGCCTGGCCTGCGGGAACATCGTCTCGCACCATCGGGTTGGAGCAGTTGTCGGCGTTCAGGGGTCAGGAGGCCACAGACGGGTGTCGGCAGTTGGAATGAGCGGTCCCCGCTTGCGGGACTAAGCTGCGGAAGGACAGGGAGGGGACCGACCCCTTACTGCCTGACCGCTCTGAGGAGCGATTAACGATGTTCGAGAGGTTCACCGACCGCGCGCGGCGGGTTGTCGTCCTGGCTCAGGAAGAAGCCCGGATGCTCAACCACAACTACATCGGCACCGAGCACATCCTCCTGGGCCTTATCCACGAGGGTGAGGGTGTCGCCGCTAAGGCCCTGGAGAGCCTCGGGATTTCGCTCGAGGCGGTCCGCCAGCAGGTGGAGGAGATCATCGGGCAGGGCCAGCAGGCTCCGTCCGGGCACATCCCCTTCACCCCCCGTGCCAAGAAGGTCCTGGAGCTGTCGCTCCGAGAGGCTCTTCAGCTGGGCCACAACTACATCGGCACGGAGCACATCCTGCTCGGCCTGATCCGCGAGGGCGAGGGCGTCGCCGCCCAGGTCCTCGTGAAGCTCGGCGCCGATCTCAACCGGGTGCGGCAGCAGGTCATCCAGCTGCTCTCCGGCTACCAGGGCAAGGAGGCCGCCACAGCAGGCGGCCCGGCCGAGGGCACCCCCTCGACCTCGCTCGTCCTGGACCAGTTCGGCCGGAATCTCACCCAGGCCGCTCGTGAGTCCAAGCTCGACCCGGTCATCGGGCGCGAGAAGGAGATCGAGCGGGTCATGCAGGTGCTCTCCCGCCGTACCAAGAACAACCCGGTTCTCATCGGCGAGCCCGGCGTCGGCAAGACGGCGGTCGTCGAGGGCCTGGCGCAGGCCATCGTCAAGGGCGAGGTGCCCGAGACCCTCAAGGACAAGCACCTCTACACCCTGGACCTCGGTGCGCTGGTCGCCGGATCCCGCTACCGCGGTGACTTCGAGGAGCGCCTGAAGAAGGTCCTCAAGGAGATCCGCACCCGCGGCGACATCATCCTGTTCATCGACGAGCTCCACACCCTGGTGGGTGCGGGTGCCGCCGAGGGCGCGATCGACGCTGCCTCGATCCTCAAGCCGATGCTGGCGCGGGGCGAGCTGCAGACCATCGGCGCCACGACGCTGGACGAGTACCGCAAGCACCTGGAGAAGGACGCGGCCCTGGAGCGCCGCTTCCAGCCCATCCAGGTCGCGGAGCCGTCGCTGCCGCACACCATCGAGATCCTCAAGGGTCTGCGGGACCGCTACGAGGCCCACCACCGCGTCTCCATCACGGACGAGGCGCTGGTCCAGGCCGCGACGCTGGCGGACAGGTACATCTCGGACCGCTTCCTGCCGGACAAGGCGATCGACCTGATCGACGAGGCCGGTTCCCGGATGCGCATCCGCCGGATGACCGCGCCGCCGGACCTCCGCGAGTTCGACGAGAAGATCGCGGGCGTCCGCCGTGACAAGGAGTCGGCGATCGACTCCCAGGACTTCGAGAAGGCGGCCTCTCTCCGCGACAAGGAGAAGCAGCTGCTCGCCGCGAAGGCCAAGCGCGAGAAGGAATGGAAGGCCGGCGACATGGACGTCGTCGCCGAGGTCGACGGTGAGCTCATCGCCGAAGTCCTCGCCACGGCGACCGGCATTCCCGTCTTCAAGCTGACCGAGGAAGAGTCTTCACGACTTCTCCGCATGGAGGACGAGCTGCACAAGCGCGTCATCGGTCAGAAGGACGCCATCAGGGCCCTTTCCCAGGCGATCCGGCGTACTCGCGCCGGTCTGAAGGACCCGAAGCGCCCCGGTGGCTCGTTCATCTTCGCCGGCCCGTCCGGTGTCGGTAAGACCGAGCTCTCCAAGACGCTCGCCGAATTCCTCTTCGGCGACGAGGACGCGCTGATCTCCCTCGACATGTCGGAGTTCAGCGAGAAGCACACGGTTTCCCGTCTCTTCGGTTCCCCGCCCGGATACGTGGGTTACGAAGAGGGCGGCCAGCTCACCGAGAAGGTGCGCCGGAAGCCGTTCTCCGTCGTCCTCTTCGACGAGGTCGAGAAGGCCCACCCTGATATCTTCAATTCCCTTCTGCAGATCCTGGAGGACGGTCGCCTGACCGACTCCCAGGGCCGCGTCGTGGACTTCAAGAACACGGTCATCATCATGACGACCAACCTCGGGACCCGGGACATCTCGAAGGGCTTCAACCTGGGCTTCGCCGCCCAGGGCGACACCAAGTCGAACTACGAGCGGATGAAGAACAAGGTCAACGAAGAGCTCAAGCAGCACTTCCGGCCCGAGTTCCTCAACCGTGTCGACGACACGGTCGTCTTCCACCAGCTCACCGAGGAAGACATCATCCAGATCGTCGACCTCATGGTCGCCAAGGTGGACGAGCGTCTGAAGGACCGCGACATGGGCCTCGAGCTCAGCGCTACGGCCAAGTCGCTCCTCGCGAAGAAGGGCTACGACCCGGTCATGGGCGCCCGGCCGCTGCGCCGGACGATCCAGCGCGAGATCGAGGACGAGCTCTCCGAGAAGATCCTCTTCGGCGAGCTGCGCCCCGGTCACATCGTGGTCGTGGACACCGAGGGCGAGGGTGAGGAGAAGAAGTTCACCTTCCGTGGCGAGGAGAAGTCCCCGCTGCCCGACGTGCCTCCGATCGAGCAGGCGGCCGGCGGTGCCGGTCCGAACCTGTCGAAGGACGCATGACGCTCGCGCTGAGCTGAGTGTCTGAAGGGGCTGCCCCGGAACCAGTGATGGTTCCGGGGCAGCCCCTTTTCCGTGCGGCGTTTCAGCAGAACTTCGGCTTCTGCCAGGAGCATTCGAGATCGGCCGGCGCATCCGTACTGCGCGCCGCCTTCGGCGCCGCGGCGTTGATCGTGCCCGCCGCGGTGTCCGATTTCGCCAGCGTGACCACGATCGCGTCCTCGATGCTCTTCACCGAAGACGCCAGGTAGTTGTTGAGGACGATGCTGTAGACGAGTTCACGTCCTCCGGCATCCTTCACATACCCCGACAGCGCCGAGGCGCCGGTCAACGACCCTGTCTTGCCCCGGGCGTTGAGAGCCGCAGGGGTCCCGCACATACGGGAGCGCAGGGTGCCGCCGATCGCGCGGTCGGTGTTGCAGGCCACCGGGAGGGATGCGTACCAGTCGGCGTACCAAGAAGCGTCCCGTACCGACAGGAGCAGGGTGGCGAGCTGTTCGGCCGGGAAGAGGTTCATGCGGGTCAGGCCCGAGCCGTCGAACTGGCGGATCGTGGAAGTCTGCACGCCCTCCTTCTGCAAGTAGCCGCCGATCGCCGACAGGCCCGCGTCCCAGGTGCCGCGGCCGGCCGTCTCGTAGCCGATCGTCTTGGTGAGCGCCTCGGCGTGCATGTTGTTGGACAGCTTCATGAACGGGAGCATCAACTCCCGCAGTGGCATGGAGTTGTGGGAGGCGAGGAGCTTCGCGCCTGGCGGGGTCGCGCGGCCGAGGCGGGGGCTGCCCGATATGCGTACGCCGTGGGCCGCCAGCGCGTCGGAGAAGACCGCGGCGGCGTAGCCCGTGGGCTCCCAGGTGGTCACCCATTCCTTGGTCGCGCTCGCGCCGACGGGGATGTTGCCGCTGACGGTGATCGTGTTGGTACCGTGCTGCCGCTCGATGGCGAGTGTGTCGGTCTGCCCGGCGGGGACCGTGGTGCCGCGGATGTCGAGGCGTACGTAGTCGGTCGGCGGGGTGAGCTTCACGCGCGGCTTGTCGCCGGGGGCGGCGCCGGGGAGCGCCTCGACGATGACCGTGCCGGCGTCGTAGTCCGTGTCGGGCGCGACGGTCAGCGGTGAGATCTGCGCGGAGTAGTACGAGGACTCGTCGTCGGCGGCCCAGGAACGGCCCAGGCGCTGGGTGTCGAAGCGGGTGTCGTCGGCGACGAGACGGCCGGTGACCCGCTTCACGCCCGAGGCGGCGAGGTCTGCGGCGAGCCGGTCGTAGTCCTTGGCGAGGGTCGTGGGGTCGCCGCTGCCGCGCAGATAGAGGTCGCCGCGGAGGGTGGAGCCGTCACGGCGGCCGGTGGACAGGACGTCGGTGCTGAAGCGGTAGTCGGGGCCGAGCAGGGCCATCGCGGCGGTGGACGTGGCGAGCTTGGTGTTGGAGGCGGGCATCAGGCGGTCGGCGCCGTCCCGCTGGTAGAGCCGCTCCCCGGTGGCGGCGTCGGCGATCACGACACTTGCTGCCCCTCCGTCCAGGCGGGCGTCGGTGAGGATCTTGTCGATGGCGCCCTTGAGCCCGGTGTCCGAAGGACCGGCCCCGGCTGGTGCGCTCCAGGTGAGTGCGGACGTCAGGATGCAGACGAGCCCTAAGACGGCGGGCCGGAGCCGGCCGCGGCGCTGTCCGCGGCCTCGGGTCGAGGGAATCACGGGTCTACTCATGGCACAGGAGCATCCCGGAGGGCGGGCGGGGCGGGAAGGTGGCGGTTCGGCCCTGTGAGCACGAACCCAAGTGCACTTTTCGGGCGAAAGGGGCATTCGGGGCTTGGGTGTTGGTGTGTCGTGGGCAACACCCAGGGGCCTCGCCCGGCCCTCGGTCCGTGACAAGCCACACAGGCCCATCCGGCTCTACTAGCCGGAATAGGAGCACCGTTCAGCCCCTGTCGGGGGTCTCCCGTCCCGGTCTCGGCGGGACCTTTGGCCCAGAGATGGGAGAGAGGTCCTTATCCGTGCCTGATGTCGCTTTCGCTCGGTTCGTACATGGGGTTAAACCTCTCCACGCTGGGATGGTTTGTCCGATTTTCAAGGGACTCCGGACGCGGCAGGAGCGGCGTCAAGGGTCGGATTCCCGGGATGGCAGCTACGACGCAATGTCGTAGATGGGTGGTTTGAGGTGGAACGGGGGCTCGGGTTACCAAGGGATGGCCAGCCCGGCGCCTGTGTGCCGGGTCCATTCATGCCCGGAGGTTCTCCCGTATGTCGAAGCGCGTCATCAACCACCGTCTCCGCCCGTCCGTGCTCCGTAACCGTGGTGCCGTCGTGGCTGCCGGACTCGGCGCCGTGATGGTCGTCGGAGCCGGTGCCGGTGTCGCCTCCGCAACTGCGGGCAAGGCGGCAGCCGCGACTCCCGCCACCGCCGTGGCCGCTCAGGCCAACGTGCAGGCAAAGGCAGCCGCAGCCGCCAAGGCCGCCGCGAACGCGAAGGCCGTCAAGGCTGCCGCGGTGAAGGCCGCCGCCGTGAAGGCTGCCGCGGCGAAGGCTGCCAAGGCCAAGGCCGCCAAGAAGGTCGGCTGGGTCAAGCCGGTCACCCACTACACGCTGAGCGCGAGCTTCAACCAGGGCGGCGCCATGTGGTCGCACAAGCACTCCGGCCAGGACTTCGCCGTTCCCGTCGGCACCTTGGTCAAGGCCACCCACGGCGGTGTCGTCGTGAAGGCCGGCCCGAACGGCGGCGGCGACGGTCCCGCGTACGGCAACGCCATAGTGATCAAGCACGCCAACGGCACGTACTCCCAGTACGCCCACCTGTCGCAGATCAACGTGCACGTCGGCCAGAACCTGAAGACCGGCCAGGCCATCGCCCGCTCGGGCAACACCGGTAACTCCTCCGGCCCGCACCTGCACTTCGAGATCCGTACGACCCCGAACTACGGCTCCGCGGTCAACCCCATGGCCTTCCTGCGCGCCGAGGGTGTCTCCGTCTGACGCACCGGTCCGGCCGGTTCTGACGCCCGCGTCAGTTCTTGACGCCGTGAGCCTGGCTCACGAGATCGATGGCGACCTCGAGGACGGCCATGCGCTTGTCCTCCGGGTCGCCTTCGACGTCCTTGAGCAGGAACATCCCGGCGTGCATCGTGAAGAGCGCGCTGAAGCAGCGGACCTGGTCGGGCAGCTTGGCCTCGGGCTCCTTGATCAGGTCGAGCATCGCCAGCATGCGGTCCTTGAAGGTCTCGCCGATGCTCAGATCGCGCAGCGTCGCCTGGTTCTCCTGCATGAAGCGGAAGAGCGGGGCCGCGCCGAGGAGTGCCTCGCTGTAGCGGCGCAGGATCTCCTTCTTCGTCTCCAGGGTGTGCGGCTGTGTGTGCGCCCACTCGATCAGCTCGTCCATCGGCCTGGTGAGGTCCTGGAAGAGGCTGACCAGGATGTCTTCCTTGGTCTTGAAGTGGTAGTACAGCGCCGCCTTCGTGACGTCGAGGGCCTCTGCGATCTCGCGCAGTGAGGTCTTCTCGTAGCCCTGCTCGGCGAAGAGCTCCAAGGCCACGTCCTGAATGCGCTGGCGGGTGTTGCCTCTGGCCATGGGGCTCTCCTGGGTACTTACTTGACGCCCGGCTAGTTACGGGTCTACCTTCCCAGTGTAGTCAACTAGCCGGGCGGCAAGTAAGTGTCGGGGAGTGGGAACGATGGCCGGTATAGCGAGAGACAAGAAGAAACAGCCCAGCGCCGAGGCGCGGGGGGAGGCGCAGGTGCAGCAAGAGGCTCAGCCGCAGGCGCGCAGCGTGCGGGTCGTGATCCTCGCGCTCATGATCGCCATGCTGCTGGCCATGCTCGACAACATGATCGTCGGCACCGCGATGCCGACCATCGTCGGCGACCTCGGCGGCCTGGAGCATCTGTCCTGGGTCGTCACCGCGTACACCCTGGCCACCGCCGCCTCCACCCCGATCTGGGGGAAGCTCGGCGACCTGTACGGCCGCAAGGGCACCTTCCTCACCTCCATCGTGATCTTCCTGATCGGCTCGGCGCTCAGCGGCATGGCCCAGGACATGGGCCAGCTCATCGGCTTCCGGGCTATTCAGGGCCTGGGTGCGGGCGGCCTGATGGTCGGCGTCATGGCGATCATCGGCGATCTGGTTCCGCCGCGGGAGCGCGGTAAGTACCAGGGCATGATGGCGGCCGTCATGGCCGTCGCGATGATCGGCGGACCGCTGGTCGGCGGCACCATCACCGACCACCTCGGCTGGCGCTGGAGCTTCTACATCAACCTGCCGCTGGGCGCCGTCGCGCTCGCCATGGTCACCACGGTGCTCCACCTGCCGAAGAAGGAGCGGACGAAGCCGCGCATCGACTATCTGGGTGCCGGGCTGCTGACCGTGGGCATCACCTCGATCGTGCTCGTGACCACCTGGGGCGGTACGGAGTACGCCTGGGACTCGGCCGTGATCATGGAGCTCATCGCCATCGGCGTGGCGGCGCTCACCGGCTTCTTCTTCGTCGAGACCAAGGCCGCCGAGCCGATCATGCCGCTGCACATCTTCCGCAGCCGCAACTTCACGCTGATGTCGGTGATCGGCTTCCTGACCGGCTTCGTGATGTTCGGCGCGGTGCTCTTCCTGCCGCTGTACCAGCAGTCGGTGCAGGGTGCCTCGGCGACCAACTCCGGACTGCTGCTGCTTCCGATGCTGATGTCGATGCTCGTCGTCTCGATGATCGCGGGCCGGGTCACCACCAGCACCGGTAAGTACCGGCTCTTCCCGATCATCGGCGGCGGGCTGATGATGGTGGGCCTGTTCCTGCTCTCGACGATGGACACCGAGACCTCGCGGCTGACCTCCGGCCTCTACATGGCGGTGCTCGGCGCGGGCATGGGCTTCCTGATGCAGATCACCATGCTGGTCGCGCAGAACAGCGTGGAGCTGAAGGACATGGGCGTCGCGTCCTCCGGCGCCACCCTCTTCCGTACGCTCGGCAGCTCCTTCGGCGTCGCGATCATGGGCGCGCTGTTCACCAGCCGGGTGCAGGACGAGATGACGGCCAGGGGCGGTTCGGCGATCACCCAGCACTCCGCGCAGCTTGACGCCGCCAGCCTGGCCAAGCTGCCGGACCCGGTGCGCGAGGCGTACGAGTTCGCGGTCTCGTCCGGCACGCACGCGGCCTTCCTGCTGGGGGCGACGGTCACGGTCATCGCCTTCGTGGCGGCCTTCTTCGTCAAGGAGGTTCCGCTGCGCGGGGCGGGCCCGGCGCCGGCGGCCGCCGCCGACGAGCCTGTGGAAAAGGTGGCCGAGACCGTCTGACCTCGGCACAGGACCCGGCAGAAGACCCGGCCGACGGCCCCCGGTGTGCACCCCGTGTGCACACCGGGGGCCGTTGTCAGTGGTGCGTGCCAGCATCGGATGTGTGGAAAGCACCACTGCGGCGCCGGCGCGCCTGGCCCATCTGCGGCAGCTGCGCCTCGCCAAGGACGCCATGGACCGCGACTGGGCCGAGCCGCTCGACCTGGACGCGGTCGCCGCCCATGCCGGGTATTCGCGGTACCACTTCGTGCGCGCCTTCAAGGCGGTGTACGGACAGACGCCCGGCCAGTATCTGTCCCGCCGGCGCATAGAGCGGGCCGAGGAGCTGCTGCGCTCGGCGGATCTGTCCGTCACCGAGATCTGCACACTCGTCGGCTTCAGCAGCCTCGGCACCTTCTCGACCCGGTTCAAGAAGCAGACGGGGCTGACCCCGAGCGAGTACCGGGCCAGGCATGTGGGGCGGGGGGCTGCGCTGATACCGGGGTGCTATGCCCTGCTGTGGGCCGGCGGCTTCCCCGGCAAGCAGAGCGCGGCCGATCCGGGCCGGGGCGAGAAGAGCAATTCTGGAGAAGCCGGCTGACCGGGCCGCTGCCTACGGTGGCAGGGCGAGCAGGACACACCCCGCTCGGCACACCCCCACCGAGGAGCACCTCATGATCAAGGGTCTTGCCATTTCCACCGTCTGGGTCCTGGACCAGGACCGGGCCAAGGAGTTCTACACCGAGAAGCTGGGTCTTGAGGTCCGCACCGACATGACCATGGGCGACGGCGGGATGCGCTGGCTGACCGTGGGCGCCAAGGATCAGCCGGACGTGGAGCTGACGCTGATGGTGCCGGGCGCGCCCGCGATGGACCCGGAGGCGGCCGAGGCGATGAAGACGCTCATCAGCAAGGGGGTCATGGGCGCCGGGGTTCTGACCACCGACGACGTCCACGGGGACTACGAGAAGCTCAAGGCGCGGGGGGTGGAGTTCCTGCAGCCCCCGCAGGAGCGTCCGTACGGCACGGAGGCGATCCTGCGCGACGACTCGGGCAACTGGTACTCCTTCACCCAGCGGCGCGAGGGCGACCTCGACCTCGACAAGGACTGGGCCTGTTAGGCCCTGTCAGCCGGGCCTGCCGGCTGAGGTTTGTCAGTCCGAGAGCGGCATCATCGGGAAGCTGCCGGTGTTCGTCGGCGCGTGCTCGGGCAGCCACAGCACCGCGATCGCGCCGCCCGACTCGCCCAGGGGCGTCTCCATGCCTTCCGGCGCGGCATTGCGGAAGGTCAGCCGCGCGCCGAGGACGCGCGCCTGGCCTGCCGCGATCGTCAGGCCCAGGCCGTGGCCGGTGCCCGCGCGGTCGCTTGCGCCGGTGCGGAAGCGGCTCGGGCCCTCGCGCAGCAGCGCCTCGGGGTAGCCGGGACCGTGGTCGCGGACCCGCACCACGCGGCCCTCGACCGTGACCTCGATGGGCGGCTTTCCGTACTTGGCGGCGTTGGTCAGCAGATTGAGCAGGATGCGCTCCAGCCTGCGCGGATCGGTGCTGACCCAGGACTCGTGCACGACTCGGACCACCACGTCGGGGTTGAGTGCCGCGATCCGGCGGCTGACGAACTCCCCGAGCGCGATCTCCTGGAGCTCGGCCCGTTCCGACGCGCTGTCGAGCCTGGCCACCTCCAGGACGTCCTCGACCAGGGTGCGCATGGCCTGTGCCCGGTCCCGTACGAGCTCGGTGGGGCGGCCGGGCGGCAGTAGCTCGGCCGCCGTGAGCAGTCCTGTGACGGGGGTGCGCAGCTCGTGCGCGATGTCCGCGGTGACCCGGCGCTCCGCCTCGATGCGCTCGTTCAGCGCGTCGGTGAGCGCGTCGACGGCGCGGGCGAGATCGTCGGTCTCGTCGCGTACGACACCGCCGATGGCGTCCCTGACCCGTACGTCCGTATTGCCCTGGGCGACATTGCCGGCGGCCGCGGCGGCCTTGCGCAGCCTGCGCGAGAGCTGTCCGCCGATCAGCACGCCGAGTGCGCAGCCGCCGAAGACCACCGAGACGGAGCCGATGATCAGCGCCCGGTCGAGGTCCTTCATGACGGTGGCGCTGCGGCCGGTGAACTCGCTGTGCAGGGAGAGCACATCGCCGTTGGAGAGGGGGACGGCGGCCCAGATGTCGGGCGTGTTGCCGTGGCCCTCGTCCACGAAGGTGCCGCGCCGCTTCTCCCGCATCAGCTTCTGGAGTGACTTGGGCAGCGCGGGGTCATTGATCTTGATCTTGGTGTTGAAGCGGGTGTCCTTCTTGGACGTCTCGTACCAGCGCTGCGCGAGCAGCACCCGGTCCATCTGCACATCGCGCGCGTTGTCCAGCATCGAGACGCGGGCTGCGTTGTGCACGACAAGACTCAGCGCCACGGCGATCAGCGCACCCACGGCTGCGATCGCGATGCTGATCTTCCAGCGGACTCCGGTGCGCAGTACGAGCCGCTTCATGCCTTGAGCTTGTAGCCGAAGCCGCGGACCGTCTCGATCCGGTCCTGTCCGATCTTGGTACGCAGCCGCTGGACATGGACGTCCACGACCCGGGTGTCGCCGCCCCAGCCGTAGTCCCAGACCCGCTCGAGCAGCTTGTCGCGGGAGAGCACGGTGCCCGGCGCGGACGAGAACTCCAGCAGCAGCCGCATCTCGGTCGGCGTCAGCGCCACAGGCTCACCGGCCTTGCGCACTTCCATGCCCTCCGTGTCGATCTCCAGATCACCGAAGGCCAGCAGCGCCTCCTGCGGATCCTGGCTCGCGGCGCCGGAATCGCCGCGGGCCGCCCCTCCCGCGTGGCCGAAGCGGCGCAGGACCGCGCGGATACGGGCGACCAGTACCGCGCCGTCGAAGGGCTTGGTCACATAGTCGTCGGCGCCGGCCTCCAGGCCGAGCACCACGTCGATGGAGTCGGCGCGCGCCGAGAGCATGATCACGGGCACGGTCGACTCGTCCCGGATACGGCGGCACAGACTCACGCCGTCCAGGCCCGGCACCATCACATCGAGCAGCGCGATGTCCGGCCGGTTCGCCCGGAACGCCTCGAGGCCCTGGAGCCCGTCGGGCATCGCGGTGACCCTGAAACCGTCGCGCTCCAGCGCAAGCTGGGTCGCCTCACGGATGACGTCGTCGTCCTCCACGAACAGGACATGGGTCTCGGCCATCCCGCTGCTCTCTCAGTTCTCGCTCGTCGACGGCGGTTCGGGGACGACTGCCTCGCCCTCGCCAACCGCTCTGCTGAATTCATTGCGTACCCAGTACTGCTGGACGAACTTCCCGCCCGCCCAGTGGTAGGTGGTCACTTCCTCGCCCGACGGTTCGGCGACCGGATCATCCTTGGCGTACACCTGCTTGGTCACCACCAGGTCGCCCCGGTCGATCGCGGAGTACACCGCGGGCTCCTGGGCGGCGAAGACATTCTCGTACTTCTCGCCGTTGTTGCGGTACACATACGTGCCCATGCCGACCGCATCGCCGCACGTCAGAACGTTGACGACCACATCCGGCGTGGTCCCGCCTGTGAGGTTTCCGTAGGACGTGTCCACCGGGTAGGAGTCCTTGGCGCACGGCTTGAGGTCGGCCTTGACCCGCTCGCTGACCTTGGGGTCACTCATGATCAGCTTCACCGGGTTCAGGCCCTCGGTTTTCTGCGCACCGCTCGTGGGGCTCGCATTGGTCGAGGGGGTGGCCTTGGCGAGCGCGTCGGCATGAGCCGCGCCCTCGTCCTGCACACCCGTGCCGCCCGAGGAGCAGGCGACGGTGAACACGCCTACGGCGGCGAGCCCGGCCACCGCCGCGCCACTCGCCGCCAGGCTTCGGTTTCCGCCCCTGCCTTTCAGGCCGCGCACCGCTCCTGCCCCCGTTCGTCGTGCTCACGGTCACGCCGCACTTCGCCGCGCTCGAGGGCGCGGGCGTCCAGGTCCCGGCTCTCCAGTTCCTGGCGCAGCCGGGCGAGGGCCCGGTGCAGCGTGCTCTTCACCGTACCGGCCGACATGCCCAGCGCGGCAGCTGTCTCCTCGGTGCTCATCTGCTCCCAGTGTCGCAGCACCACCACGCTGCGCTGCTTGGGAGCGAGCACCTTCAGGACATCCATCAGCAGGGCGCGGTCCGCGCGCTGTTCGCTGCCGTCCTCGACGCTCGCGTCCGGCAGCTGCTCGGTCGGGACCTCTTCGAGCTTGCGGGCCCGCCACCACTCCGTACGCGTATTGATCATCACGCGGCGGAGGTAGGCGTCGGCCAGCGACTTGTCGGCGATGCCGTCCCAGCGGCCGTAGGTGCGGACCAGAGCGGTCTGCAGCAGGTCCTGGGCGTCGATCGGGTCGGGTACGAGACGCCGGGCACTGCGCAGCAGAGCCTCCTGCCGGTTGCGTACGTACTCTTCGAACTCGAGCACCTCGCTGTGCGCCATTTCAACCGCCTCCGTCCCCGTGAATCCCCGTGACAAGCAACTGCCGTTCCCTTACGCGACATGAAGCTACGGAGCTGTTGTCACGGGCCTGTGCGGTCCAGCCGTCGGAGGACGCACGGCCGTCCATCGGTTGTGTAACAGGAGAGGTTTCAGGCACGGTTCGGGTGGGAAAAGGCACCCGGGCCCGTCACGGACCGGGCGCCGGTTCGGCCCTGCGTCTGCTCTGTTTCGGCTCTGCGTCAGCTCTGGGGTAGGCGGTACACGCCGTTCTCCAGAGGCTCCACAAGGCCGTCCGCGACCAGTCCGTCCAGCGCCCGCGCCCGCTGCACAGGCTCGTGCCAGACCGTGTCCAGCACCGACTGCGGCACCGGCACCACGGCCTCGCGCAGTACGGCGAGGAGCCTGCCCCGCACCTGGCGGTCCGTGCCCGCATAGGTCTGGCCACGGCGCGCGGGACCCTGGTGCGCGGGCTTTCCCGCCAGCCGCCAGGCGCACCCGGTGGCGATGGGGCAGCGCGAGCAGTCCTCGTTCTTCGCGGTGCACACCAGCGCGCCCAGCTCCATGGACGCCGCAGCCCAGCGGGCCGCTGTGGCGTCGTCGTCGGGCAGCAGCGCCCGGGCCAGCTTGCGCTCGGCCGCCGTCGTCGCGGTCGGCGGGTACTGGATGCCGGTCGCTGCCCGCGCGAACACGCGGCGGACATTGGTGTCGAGGACGGCATGGCGCTGTCCGTACGCGAAGGAGGCCACCGCGGCCGCCGTGTACTCCCCGATGCCGGGCAGCGCGAGCAACTGCGCGTGGTCGCTGGGCACATCGCCGCCGTGCCGCTCCGTTATCGCCTGCGCGGCCCCGTGCAGGCGCAGCGCACGGCGCGGATAGCCGAGCCGCCCCCAGGCGCGGACCGCCTCGCCGGGCGCGTCGGCCGCGAGATCGGCGGGACGGGGCCAGCGGGCCAGCCACTGCTCGTACACGGGCAGCACCCGGCTGACCGGGGTCTGCTGCAGCATGAACTCGCTGACCATCACACCCCAGGCGCCGGCTTCAGGGCGGCGCCAGGGCAGATCGCGGGCGTGCTCGTCGAACCAGGCGATGACGGGGGTGTGCAGGGACGCCGCGTCAGCCGGTGCAGGGTCTGTGGTGGTGTCAGTCATGGCACTCCGATCCTGGCACGTCCCGGGGAGCCGATGCTGCATACGCTCCGTGAGGCTGCCGCCTTCTCTCGACGGCAGGCCGTCCGGCTCCGCTGTCACATCGTGCGCACGGGGCCGTGCTGCCCGTGATGATGATCCGCAGAACTTGCGAAGTCGGGCGGCGGGTGGGGCCGGAGTTGGCCCGGATCTCTCGTAGAGTTTGGGCCGTGGGATCTATGCGCAATCCGATCGGGCCGCTCCCCTCCTCCATCTACTGGCGACGGAGGGCAGTCGCGGCGTCGTTGATCGCGCTGCTCGCGGTGCTGATCGTATGGGCCGTCAGTTCCGGTGGCGGCAAAGGAGACACGACCGACGACAGCGCCAACGGCGCGACGCCCGCGCCCTCCATCACGCCCGGACCTTCGCAGTCCGGTCCCGCGATCAGTGAACAGCCGGGCGGGCGCGACGAGTCGGGCGAATCCGGTGGCAGCGACGGCACGGGTGGCGACGGCGGTACGGGCGGCGGTACGGGCGGTGACGGTGGCGCCGGCTCGGGCAGCGGCGGCGCCGCAGGTGCGGGCGGCGCGGCCGGGGGCGCCGGGGGCGGCCAGCAGGTTCCGGCGGGCTCCAGTCTTCCCGACTGCGCCCCGGGCGCACTGAAGTTGACCCTGCGGAGTGCTGAAGTCGCGTACGGGCCGGGGGAGAAGCCCTCGTTCCAGCTGGTCGTCTCCAACTCGTCGGCGACGACATGCAAGGCGGACTTCGGGCCCAAGGCGGCGGTGCTCACGGTCACCGACGACAAGGATGACGCGGTGTGGTCGTCGAAGGACTGCCCGCGGACGGCCGGGAGCCTGCTGCTGAGGGTTCCGGCGGGGGCGAGCATCACGCACACCGTGGAGTGGGACCGCAAGCGGAGCGCACCGCAGTGCGCCACGCCGCCCGCGGGGGCGGTGGCGCCGGGCACGTATCTGGTGGAGGCGGAGTTCCCGGGGGTGACGGTGCGCCCGGCGTCGTTCCGCCTCGACAAGGACTAGGGCCGTCCGGCGGCCGGTCCTTCCTCAAACGCCGGACCGGCTGGAAACCAGCCCGTCCGGCGTTCGAGGACAAGGCCTCCTACACGTACCGCTCGAGGATCGAGGACTCCGCCAGGCGCGACAGGCCCTCTCGCACGCTCCGGGCCCGCGCCTCGCCCACGCCGTCGACCGTCTGAAGGTCGTCGACACTCGCCGCCAGCAGCTTCTGCAGGCCGCCGAAGTGCTCGACGAGCCGCTCGATGATCGCGCCGGGCAGCCGCGGCACCTTCGCCAGCAGGCGGTAACCCCGCGGCGAGACCGCGGAGTCGAGCGTCTCCGGCGAGCCGCTGTAGCCCAACGCCCGTGCCACTATCGGCAGTTCGAGCAGCTCCGTGTGCGTGAGGTCGTTCAGTTCGGCGAGCGCCTCGTCGACCGTGCGGGACCGCTTCGCGGTCGGCTCCGGCACATAGTCGCGTACGACCAGCTCGCGCTCCGGCTCGACGCCGGCGATCAACTCGTCCAGCTGCAGGGAGAGAAGACGGCCGTCGGTGCCCAACTCCACCACGTACTCGGCGATCTCCGTCGCGATCCGGCGCACCATCTCCAGGCGCTGGGCCACGGCCGTCACGTCCCGGACCGTCACCAGGTCCTCGATCTCCAGCGCGGAGAGCGTGCCGGCGACCTCGTCGAGGCGGAGCTTGTACCGCTCGAGCGTCGCGAGCGCCTGGTTGGCGCGGGAAAGGATCGCGGCCGACTCCTCGAGGACCCGGCGCTCACCGTCCACGTACAGCGCGATCAGCCGCATCGACTGGGACACGGAGACGACCGGGAAGCCGCACTGCCGCGAGACCCGGTCGGCTGTGCGGTGGCGGGTGCCGGTCTCCTCGGTGGGGATGGACGCGTCCGGGACCAGCTGCACACCGGCCCGGTGGATCTTGCTGATGTCCTTGTCGAGGATGAGCGCGCCGTCCAGTTTGCACAGCTCGCGCAGCCGGGTCGCGGTGAACTCCACGTCCAGCACGAAGCCGCCGGTACACATAGATTCGACCGTTTTGTCCAGGCCGAGGACGATCAGGCCTCCGGTGTTGCCGCGGAGGATCCGCTCCAGGCCGTCGCGCAGGGCCTGGCCGGGCGCGACCGCGCTCAGGGCGGCGCGGATCAGTGCTTCGTTGCCGGAGCCTCCGCCGGACTTTCCGGGTGCTGCTGCCCCGTCCTTGGCTGCCACTGCACTCCTCCGGCTCGTACGGATGGGCGAGACCAGGGCAAAGTCTACCGGCGCGTGTCGCCCGCCCGTGGGGCCTCCGTGCGCTCTTTCCCCGCGGCGGCCTACTGACCCCTTTCGGGCACCCTTTCGGAACTCCTGTCGGGAGCCTTCTGACGGCCGCGCGGAAGCACCCTGAGAGCGTCCCCCATGTCGGCCACTTCCGTGACCTTCATGCCCGCCGGGATCTTGCCGGGATCGGACGGGACAAGGGCATGCGTGAATCCGAGCCGGTACGCCTCGGCGAGCCGTCGCTGGACGCCCGTCACCCTTCTGACCTCGCCCGCGAGACCCACTTCGCCGATCGCGACCAGATTCTTGGGCAGCGGGGTGTCGCTGGCCGCCGATGCCAGGGCGAGCGCGATCGCGAGGTCCGCCGCGGGCTCGGAGAGCTTCACACCGCCGACCGTCGCGCTGTAGATGTCGCGCTTGCCGAGGGCTGTGATCCGGCCGCGCTGCTCAAGGACGGCCAGCATCATCGAGACCCGCGAGGTCTCCAGACCCGAGGTCGTGCGCCGGGGCGAAGGGATCTGCGAGTCGACGGTCAGCGCCTGCACCTCGGCGACAAGGGGGCGGCGGCCTTCGAGAGTGACCGTCAGACAAGTGCCTGGGACGGCCTCGGCGCGGCGGGTGAGGAAGAGGCCGGAGGGGTCGGCGAGGCCGGTGATGCCCTCGTCGTGCAGCTCGAAGCAGCCGACCTCGTCCGTCGCGCCGTAGCGGTTCTTGACTCCTCGTACGAGACGGAGGCGGGCATGCCGGTCGCCCTCGAAGGACAGGACGACATCCACCAGATGCTCAAGGAGCCGCGGCCCCGCGATCGCGCCGTCCTTGGTGACATGGCCCACCAGGAGCGTCGACATCCCGCGTTCCTTGGAGACGCGGATCAGCGCGCCCGCGACCTCGCGGACCTGTGCCATGCCGCCGGGTGCGCCGTCGATCTCAGGCGATGCGACTGTCTGTACGGAGTCGAGGATCAGCAGCGAGGGCTTGACTGCGTCCAAGTGGCCGAGGACGGCGGAGAGATCAGTCTCGGCGGCGAGATACAGGTGGTCGTGCAGGGCGTTGATCCGGTCGGCGCGCAGGCGGACCTGGCTCGCGGACTCCTCGCCGGTGACATACAGCGTGCGGTGGTCGTCGCTCGCCGCCTTCGCGGCGACGTCGAGCAGCAGGGTGGACTTGCCGACACCCGGCTCGCCCGCGAGCAGCACGACGGCGCCCGGCACCAGGCCGCCGCCGAGGACGCGGTCGAGTTCGTCCACGCCGGTCGAGCGGGCGGTCGCCTGCCGGCCGTCGACCTGGCCGATGGGGAGCGCGGCGGTGGAGACGCGGCCGGCGGCGGTGGTACGCACAGCGGGCGCGCCGTACTCCTCGACCGTCCCCCAGGCCTGGCACTCGGGGCAGCGGCCGAGCCACTTGGCGGTCGTCCAGCCGCAGTCGGTGCAGCGGTAGGACGGCCGGTCCTTCGCGGATTTCGTACGGGCAGCCATGCGGAAACCGTAGCGGTGCCCACTGACAATGCCTGCGGCGCAGCCCCTGCGGGCTTCCCTGCGGGCTACTTCACGACCTCGAAGCGCAGATGGATGATGTCCGACGACTCCACGGACCAGAGCCGCCTGAGCTCGACCGGCCCGCCGACATGGTCGAACAGCCGCTTGCCCGAGCCGAGCAGAATCGGGACGAGCATGGTGTGGATCCCGTCCAGCAGACCCGCGTTCAGCGCCTGCTGGGCGGCGGTCGCACCATGCACGCCGACGTCCTTGCCCGCGGCGGTGGCCTTCGCCTGCGCGACCGCGGACTCGATGCCGTCCGTGACGAAGCTGAAGACGTCGGGCGCGACCACGTCCTTCGGGTCCGGCGGGCGGTGCGTGAGGACGAAACAGGGCACCTTGCCCGCCGGTCCGCCGTCGCCCCAGCCGCCGTCGCCCTCGCACAGGTCGTACGAGTGCCTGCCCATGATGATCGCGCCCACGTTCTGCACCATGTCGTCCAGGACCTTGGTGTCGGTCTCGTTCATCTCTCTGACCCACTGGTGAAGGCGCATACCGCCCACGCCCAAGGGGTTCTCGCGGGTGTCGTCCGGCGCGGTGATGAAGCCGTCCAGCGACATGGACATACCTGAGATCACGTTGCTCATGACGGGTTGACTGCCCCGGGCCGTGGAACTCATCGCCGCGGGGTGGACCAGTAGGGGTGGAATTAACGATTCCTGTCCCCCTTCGAGCGAACTGTTCACCCGTAAGAATTAAAAGTGTTCAAGGGGTACGAAGTGGATGTGGTTCAGCGCCTACGGTCACGGCGTGACGAGCAGCAGGCTGGAGCCACCCACCCACACAACCGGCGCACACCGGGCGTACCGGCGTGCGCCCCGCCCGTCCGCACAACAGCCGCCCGCGCGTTATGAGCCCTACCTCGACGGCCTGTTCACCTACTGCCTCTCCGTGCTCTGCGACCACGACGCCGCGACCGCGCTGCTCGGCGACGTACTCGCCATCGCCGAGCGGCAGTACGGGCGTTGCCCGTCGGGCGAGGACGAACGGAAGGGGTGGCTGTACGCGCTCGCGCGCTGGGCCTGTCTGCGCCGGCTGGCCGAACAGCGGCGCACGCGGCAGGGGGCGCACACCGGGCGTCCCGTGCGGCCTGCCGGCCCGGAGGAGGTCCCGCGCGTCCCCGAGGACATGGCGGAGCGCCGCCGCGGCGAACTGGCGCTGCTGGCCTGGCCCGAGGCGGCCGGCACGACACCCGAACAGCGCGAAGCCCTCGAACTCGCCGTACGGCACGGGCTCGGGGCGCGTGAGGTCGCCTCCGTGCTCGGCCTCGACGCATCCGCGGCGCGCGCACTGCTGGCCGCGGCGGCCTGCGAGGTCGAGCGCACCCGGGCCGCGCTCGCCGTCGTCGAGACCGGCAACTGCCCGGCCGTCGCCCGGCTCACCGGCGACCACCGGGTACTGCTCTCCGCCGCACTCCGCCAGGAACTCGTCCGGCACGTCGACGACTGCCCCCGCTGCCGCCGCGCCGCCGAGCGCGCCGGAGCGGGCGGGCCGTGGCCGGGGTCGGCCGTCACCCCGGCCGCGCTGCCGCTGGTCGAGGCGCCGCGGGCCGCCGCGTACATCGCGATGCTGCACGTGCCGCGGGCCCGCGCGGGCGCACCGCGCTTCGGCCCCGGCGGCTTTCCGCTGGACCCGAAGGACCACGCCGCCCGGCGCGACCGGCTGCGGGCCCGCGCCGTGACCACCACCGTCGTCGCGACGGTCGTCGCGGCGCCCGTGTTCGCGCTGTGGGCGGCGTACCGCGGCGCGCCACAGACGGGGGAAGGGCACGACGGGTCCTCGGTCACCGCGAGCGAGGGGAACGAGCCGGGCGGGATGGACGGCCAGCCCTACGACCACTACGAGAACGCGGGCAACGCGCGCGCGGAAGCGGACCCGAGCTTCACGGCGGGCATGCGCTCGCCGGACGTCTCGGTCGAGGTCATCAGTGCGGGCGTCTCGTCCCGGCCGGCCCGCCCCGGAGTCCCCGGCCCCGGCCGCCTCACGGTCGAGGCGGAACCCGCGGGCGACCTGACCCGCATCACGCTCAGGGCATCCGGCGGCTCGCCGGTGACATGGTCGGCGTGGACGGACGCGCCCTGGCTGTACGTGAGCCGCTCGTCGGGCACGCTGCGTCCGGGCGAATCCGTGACGATCTACGTGAGCGTGGATCACGGGCGGGAGCCGGCGGGGCCATGGAGTGCGCGGGTGGGGGTGGATCCGTCGGGAGCGGTGGTGGAGATCGACGGCTACGGGGCGACACCGACGCCGACACCGTCGGACCCGACGCCGTCGCCGTCGGACCCGACGCCGACGCCGTCGGACCCGACACCTACCCCGACGCCGTCGGACCCCACGCCCAGGCCGTCGGACCCCTCGCCGACGGACCCCCCGTCGTCGTCCGAGCCACCTCCGTCGGACCTGCCCCCGTCGTCGGAGGAGACGTCGCCGTCGCCGTCGGGCTGACTCAGGCCCGTCCGGCGACCGAGGGCCGTGCTCAGTCCCTCTGCGGGTCCGCCGGATGCGGCGCCACCAGTGGCAGCTGCGACGACAGCCGCGCCTCGCACAGCCCCGCCAGCACGTCGTACGCCTTCTTACCCATCAGCTCCGTCAGCTCCGGCCGGTACGTCACGTACACAGGCTCCCCCGCCCCGTGCGCCGATGTCGCCGACGTGCACCACCAGTGCAGGTCGTGGCCGCCCGGGCCCCAGCCCCGCCGGTCGTACTCGCCGATCGTGACCTGCAGCACCTTCGTGTCGTCGGGGCGCTCGATCCAGTCGTACGTCCGCCGCACCGGCAGCTGCCAGCACACGTCCGGCTTCGTCTCCAGCGGCTCCTTGCCCTCTCGCAGCGCCAGGATGTGCAGCGAGCAGCCCGCCCCGCCCGCGAACCCGGGGCGGTTCTGGAAGATGCAGGACCCTTCCCACCGCCGCGTCTGGCGTTCGCCGTCGTCGTCGAGCTGGACCCAGCCCGTTTCCGTACCCACGTCGTGGAACTGCCACAGGTCCGGAGTGAGTCGCGCGACATGCCCGGCGACCCGCTTCTCGTCGTCCTCGTCGGAGAAGTGCGCGCCCAGCGTGCAGCACCCGTCGTCCGCGCGGCCCGCCTGGATGCCCTGGCAGCCGCTGCCGAAGATGCAGGTCCAGCGCGAGGTCAGCCAGGTCAGATCGCAGCGGAAGACCTGTTCGTCGTCGGCCGGGTCCGGGAATTCGACCCAGGCGCGGGCGAAGTCCAGGCCCTTCTCGTCCGGCACGCCGTTCAGGTCGCGCTTGGTCTGCTTCGGGGGCTTGGCTTTGCCCGGCTTCGCCTTTTTCGTCTTTGGCACAGGCCCAGGGTATGTCCGCGACCGCAGTAGCGTTCGGTGCATGAGACTCGGAGTCCTCGACGTCGGTTCGAACACAGTGCACATGCTGGCGGTGGACGCCCACCCCGGCGCCCGCCCCCTGCCCGCCCACTCCTACAAGGTGGAGCTTCGGCTCGCCGAGCTCCTCGACGACGGAGCGATCGGCGCCGACGGCATCGACCGGCTGATCGAGACGATCGACGGCGCTGTGCAGGCCGCCGAGGACCAGGGCTGCGAGCAGCTGCTGCCGTTCGCCACCTCCGCGGTGCGCGGGGCCAGTAACGCCGACGCCGTCCTCACCCGGGTCAGGGAGGAGACCGGGGTGGATCTGCAGGTGCTGACCGGCGAGGAGGAGGCCCGGCTCACCTTCCTCGCGGCCCGCCGCTGGTTCGGCTGGTCCGCGGGCAAGCTGCTGGTCCTGGACATCGGCGGCGGCTCGCTGGAGATTGCGTACGGGATCGACGAGGAGCCCGACAAGGCCCGCTCGCTGCCGCTGGGCGCGGGACGGCTGACGGCCGCGATGCTGCCGGGCGACCCGCCCGACCCGCAGGACGTGAAGGCGCTGCGCCGCCATGTGCGGACCGAAATCGCCCGTACGGTCGGCGAGTTCACCCGGCACGGCAGGCCGGACCACATCGTGGCGACGTCCAAGACCTTCCGGCAGCTGGCCAGGATCGCCGGGGCCGCGCGCTCCGCCGAGGGTCTGTACGTACAGCGTGAGCTCAGTCTCAACTCGCTGCGCGAGTGGGTGCCCAAACTCGCCACCATGACGGTCGAGCAGCGCAGACATCTGCCGGGTGTCTCCGAGGGCCGGGCCCGCCAGCTGCTTGCAGGAGCCCTGGTCGCAGAGGGTGCGATGGAGCTGTTCGGTGCCCAGGCGGTCGAAATCTGTCCCTGGGCGCTGCGCGAGGGCGTCATTCTGCGGCGTCTTGACCACCTCCCCGCCTCCTAGTGCGGGCCCGTACGCTGTCTCCCGTGGCAGAACCGGCAGAACCAGTGGTGCGCATCCCGGATGCGAAGGTTGTCCTGTCGACGGCTTCCGTCTATCCGGAGTCCACGGCGACGGCCTTCGAGATTGCCGCACGCCTGGGTTACGACGGCGTAGAGGTCATGGTCTGGACCGACCCCGTCAGTCAGGACATCGAGGCCCTGCGCCGTCTGTCCGACTACCACCAGGTGCCGATCCACGCCGTCCACGCGCCCTGTCTGCTGATCACCCAGCGGGTCTGGTCCACCGATCCCTGGGTGAAGCTCCAGCGGGCGCAGGCGGCGGCCGAGAAGCTGGGCGCCTCGACGGTCGTGGTGCATCCGCCGTTCCGCTGGCAGCGGCAGTACGCCCGTGACTTCGTCAGCGGGATCTGGCGGATGGCGCACGAGACGGACGTCCGCTTCGCCGTCGAGAACATGTACCCCTGGCGCTACCGGGACCGCGAGATGCTCGCGTACGCCCCCGACTGGGACGTCACCACCGAGGACTACCGGCACTTCACGATCGACCTCTCGCACACCGCGACCTCCCGCGTCGACACGATGGCCATGGTCGACCGGATGGGCGACCGGCTCGGTCATGTGCATCTCGCCGACGGCAAGGGGTCGGCGAAGGACGAGCACCTGGTCCCCGGGCGCGGCAACCAGCCCTGTGCCGAGCTCCTCGAACGGCTCGCCCGGTCCGGCTTCGACGGCCATGTCGTCATCGAGGTCAACACCCGGCGCGCGATGTCCGCCGCCGAACGCGAAGCCGACCTCGCGGAGGCGCTCGCCTTCACCCGGCTGCACCTCGCGTCGGCCGCCTCGTCGGGAGTGCGCGGCTCATGACCGGCGCGGACGCTCCGCGGCGGCGTGGCCGCCCGGCCCGTACGGGCGCGGGCGAGGGCCCCGGCGCCCGGGAGCGGATCCTGGAGGCGGCCCGCAAGGAATTCGCCGATCGCGGCTACGACAAGACGACCGTCCGCGGCATCGCCAAGGCGGCAGGCGTCGACCCGGCCCTCGTACACCACTACTTCGGTACGAAGGACGAGGTTTTCGCGGCCGCCATCGAGGTCTCCTTCGAGCCCGCCCTGGTCGTCCCGGCGATCCTGGGGCAGGGCACGGACGGCATCGGCGAGCGTCTCGCCCGCTACTTCATCGGTGTGTGGGAGAACCCGGCGACGAGGGGCCCGCTGCTGGCCATCGTCCGTTCCGCGCTCACGCATGAGGCGGCGGCGAAGGTGCTGCGCGGCTTTGTGCTGCGGCGCCTCCTCGAGCGGATCGCGGGGGAGCTGGACGTACCGGATCCGAAGTTCCGCGCGGAGCTCGCCGCCTCGCACATGATCGGCATCGCGATCCTGCGCTATGTGATCAAGGTGGAGCCGCTGGCCTCGAAGGACCCGGAGGAGATCGTGCGGATGGTGGCCCCCACGCTCCAGCGGTATCTGACCGAAGCGTGAGCCTCGCGTCCCGTATAGCGGACAGAGTGTCCAGATCTTGGAGCCGCGGCGTACGCTCGATCTGAGTCCTACCCCTATCGAGGAGCGAGCGACGATGCCCGAGCTGAGGTCCCGCACTGTCACCCACGGCCGGAACATGGCGGGCGCCCGCGCCCTTATGCGGGCCTCGGGCGTAGCGAGCTCGGACATCGGCAAGCCGATCATCGCCGTCGCCAACTCCTTCACGGAATTCGTCCCCGGGCACACCCACCTCGCTCCGGTCGGCAGGATCGTGTCCGACGCGATCCTGGCTGCGGGCGCCGTGCCGCGCGAGTTCAACACGATCGCGGTCGACGACGGCATCGCCATGGGCCACGCGGGCATGCTCTACAGCCTGCCGTCCCGCGATCTGATCGCCGACTCCGTCGAGTACATGGTCGAGGCGCACTGCGCGGACGCGCTGATCTGCATCTCCAACTGCGACAAGATCACCCCGGGCATGCTGATGGCCGCCCTGCGCCTCAACATCCCGGTCGTCTTCGTCTCCGGCGGCCCCATGGAGGCCGGTCAGGCCACGCTCGTCGACGGTACGGTCCGCAAGCTCGACCTGATCAACGCCATCGTGGACGCGGTCAACGAGAACGTCTCCGACGAGGACGTGCTGCGTATCGAGGAGAACGCCTGCCCGACCTGCGGCTCCTGTTCCGGCATGTTCACCGCCAACTCCATGAACTGCCTGACCGAGGCCATGGGCCTGTCCCTGCCGGGCAACGGCTCGGTGCTGGCCACGCACACCGCCCGCAAGGCGCTGTACGAGAACGCCGGACGCACCGTCGTCGAGATCACCAAGCGCTACTACGAGCAGGACGACGAATCCGTCCTGCCGCGCAACATCGCCACCCGCGCGGCCTTCGACAACGCCATGGCCCTCGACATCGCCATGGGCGGCTCGACCAACACGATCCTGCACCTGCTCGCCGCTGCGCAGGAGGCCGGGCTGGACTACGACCTGAAGGACATCGACGCGGTCTCGCGCCGCGTGCCTTGCCTGGCCAAGGTCGCGCCGAACGTCGCACCCGGCGGCACGTACTACATGGAGGACGTGCACCGCGCGGGCGGCATCCCCGCCATCCTGGGCGAGCTCTACCGCGGCGGCATGCTCAACGAGGACGTCCACACCGTCCACTCGCGCAGCATCAAGGACTGGCTGGAGGCCTGGGACGTGCGCGGCGGCTCCCCGTCGGCGGAGGCCGTCGAACTGTGGCACGCGGCGCCCGGCTGCGTCCGCTCGGCCACCGCGTTCTCGCAGTCGGAACGCTGGGACTCGCTGGACACCGACGCGGCGGGCGGCTGCATCCGCGATGTGGCGCACGCGTACTCCAAGGACGGCGGCCTCGCCGTCCTCAAGGGCAACCTCGCCGTCGACGGCTGTGTCGTGAAGACCGCGGGCGTCGACGAGTCGATCTGGACGTTCGAGGGCCCTGCCGTCGTCTGCGAGTCGCAGGACGAGGCCGTCGACAAGATCCTCCGCAAGGAGGTCAAGGAGGGCGACGTCGTCGTCATCCGCTACGAGGGCCCCAAGGGCGGTCCCGGTATGCAGGAGATGCTCTACCCGACGTCGTTCCTGAAGGGCCGCGGTCTCGGCAAGGCCTGCGCACTGGTGACGGACGGCCGCTTCTCCGGCGGCACTTCGGGCCTGTCGATCGGCCACGCCTCACCGGAGGCGGCGTCGGGCGGCACGATCGCCCTCGTCGAGAACGGCGACCGCATCCGTATCGACATCCCGAACCGCTCGATCGAACTCCTCGTGTCGGAGGAGGACTTGGCTGCGCGGCGTGAGGCGCTGGGTGGCGACTACGCACCGAAGAACCGCGACCGGAAGGTCTCGGCGGCGCTGCGGGCGTACGCGGCGATGGCGACGAGCGCGGACAAGGGAGCGGTCCGGGACGTGTCCCGGCTCGGCTGACGCCTGCGGGGCTGGATGTGCGGCTCGGCCGCGCATCCAGCCCGTCCGGCGATTGAGGACACGCCCGAAGGGCCTGCCGGGTCCAGGGGCGAAGCCCCTTGGTTACGGGAAGGGGCGGGGTGGGGGAACCCCCCTCACCAGCCCGCAGTGCCCCCCGCATCCAACGCGAACACTGCCCCGTCCGGCGCCATCCCGAACACCCTCCCGTCCGCCGCCACCGGCGCCGGCAGCACCGACGCGAAGGTGTAACGCCCGTCGTCCATACGGGGTTTCGACTGACCGGTCAGCACCCCCCGCACCGCGTCCACGGCCAGCAGCCGCCCGTCCCCCGCCGTCACATACACCGCGCGCGCATCCGCCGCCGGGCGGGACAGGTGCGTGACCTGCGTCTCCAGCCGCCACAGCTGCGCGGCGGGCTTCGTCCCGCTGGTGTCGAGCGCGATGAGAGACCCGCCCGACCCGCTGAGATAGACGACACCCCCCGTCACAGCGACCGTCGCCTGCGCCTGATCGAGCGGCGTGGACAGCCGGATACGGCGAACAGAGCGCTTGCCCCCCGCCGTATCGAGCCGTACGACCGCGTCCGTGAAGCCGTCGCTGTTGGCGGAGAGCAGATACAGCGCTCCTCCCACCAGCCGTACCGGGCTCAGCGACCCCTTGACGCGCTTCTCCCACAGCAGTTGGCCACTGGCCGGATCGACGGCGCTGACGAGCGTCGACGTACCGTCCGCCGAAGGGGTCGCGCCCAGCGCGGGCCCGTCGCCGCCGGGGGAGGAGACCCACTGGGTGCCGCGTCCGCCGCGCTGCCGGGTCCAGCGCTCCTTGCCCGTCGTGGCGTCGACGGCTCGCACCCGCCCGCTGTCGCTCACCAGAAGCACCACGTCGCCGATGGGCCGGACCGATGAGTACGGGGAGATGTCGAGGTCCCAGCGGACCGCGCCGGACTCGGGGTCGAGTGCCTCCAGCCGGTTCCCGCCGGGCGCGACCACCTGAAGCAGCCCGCCGGAGAGCACGGGCGTCATGCCCTCGTCGGTCTGCGCGGCGCTGTCGTCCGCCTTCTTCGACCAGAGGATCTTCCCGTTGGCGGGATTCAGCCGGGCCGCCTTGATGCCGGGCGCAGTGCAGTACAGCCCGGAGCCCGCGGCCGCGCAGACCGGTGTCCTGTTCTCGTCTTTCCCGCCGCGCAGGGGAACACTCCAGCCGCGGAAGCCCTGTTCGGCGCGCGGCGCGGAGGGGGAGTGCCGGGGGCTCTCACCGTCGGCCACCGTCCCCGCGATCACGATCCCCGCCGTGGCCAGCACGGCCGCCGCCACCCCCGCGGCCGCCCACGTCACCTTCCGGCTCAGCCACGGCCGGGGACGCGGCCCGGCCGCGAGCCCCGGGGGCACGTTCTCGCGGGGGTCCGGCGTCCGCTGCGCCGGTATGTAGGCCTGTGTGTCGTACGAGGACGAAGGCGAGGACCCGCGCAGCGCGACCATCAGTTCGTACGGCGTCGGCCGCTCGTCCGGGTCCTTCGCGAGACAGCGCCG
This sequence comes from Streptomyces sp. NPDC005408, assembly GCF_040606445.1. Lineage (NCBI taxonomy): Bacteria > Bacillati > Actinomycetota > Actinomycetes > Kitasatosporales > Streptomycetaceae > Streptomyces > Streptomyces sp. NPDC005408. The sequence continues at coordinate 161,453 of NZ_JBEXEX010000014.1, forward strand.
GAACAGCGGTACGAGGTCGGCCGGCACCCCCGCCAAGTCCGGTTCGTTGTGCACCACTTGGTACGCCACGATGTACGGGCTGTCCGAGTCGAAGGGCCCGCGGCCGGTCGCCGCGTGCACCAGCACCGCGCCCATCGCGAACACATCGGCCGCAGGCCCGACCTCGCGCGGGCGCTGGAACTGCTCGGGCGCCATGAACGGCGGCGTACCGATCAGCTTGCCCGTCTCCGTACGCAGATCGCTGTCCGAGGGACGCGAGATGCCGAAGTCGATGACTTTGGGTCCGTCCGGCGCGAGAAGTACGTTGCTCGGCTTGAGATCGCGGTGCACCACGCCCGCGCGATGGATGTCGCGCAGCGCCTCGGCCAGGCCGGCTCCGGCCTTGCGCAACTCCTCGGCGCCCAGCGGGCCGTTCCGCTTCACCCGCTCGGCGAGCGTCGGGCCCTCGATGAACAGCGTTGCCATCCAGGGGCGTTCGGCCTCCGGGTCGGCATCGACGACGGGCGCGGTGAATGCGCCGCTGACCTTGCGGGCGGCCGCGACCTCCTGATGGAACCGGGCTCTGAACTCCGGGTCCGAGGCATGCTCGGCATGGATGACCTTGACGGCGAGGCGCAGCCCCGAGGCAGAGGTGGCCAGATGGACGACGCCCATGCCGCCTGTGCCGAGGCACGCTTCAAGCCGGTACTGCCCGGCATATTGCGGATGCTCCGCTTCCGGGAACTGACCGGTGCTGCGCAGCGGTGGCATTTCCCCACCCCCGTGTTGTTCGTGCGCACGCGCGACGCACGGAGCCTAGTCGATGATGCGTGCGATGCCGGTGTGGCTTGCTAGCCTGCGCGGCGTACGGGACGAACCGTACGGATCAAGCCACTTTCGCGGGGGAGAGTTTCATGGCTGTTGAAGAAGTGCACGGCGACGTGCAGAGCGCGTCCGAGAGTGTCGAGGAGACCACGGCGAAGCGCTACCCGGTCGCGCCGGGCGTCGCGCTGAATGTCCGCAGCGGTCCCGGCACCAACTACCGGCTCATCAAGGTGCTCCCGATCGGGGCCCGAGTGCCGATCAACTGCCAGAAGCCGGGGGAGTGGGTCAGTGGCCCGTACGGCACGTCCAACCTCTGGGACAACATCGCGAACGGGCAGTTCGTCGCCGACGCGTATGTGAACACGGGCAGCGACGGCTATGTGACCATCCGCTGCTCGTGACGGTACGGGCACAGCGGTACGGGCATTGCGTACGGGGATAGCGGCGCGGGGATAATCGACCCCGTGAGCGACCAGACAGAGATGAACGCCGGCGACGGCCCGCAGCCCGAGCCCATCCGTTTCTTCGGCACGACGTGGGTCGGCCACGACGGCGGCTACGGGGGCTATGGGATGCGCCGCGCCGCCGTCGCCGCCGGTTCGCTCGCTGCCGCCGTCGCGGGCTGCCTCGTCCTGCGCTTCGGCTACCAGGGCCTGGCGATCGCGGACGTCGGCGGCTTCGTCAACATGCTGGTCGTCGTCATGTTCGCGATCTGCAGTGCCGTCGCGTTCCGCAAGACCTGGGAGGGCTTCACCCGCCGTCCCACCGGCCCCGTCACCGAGGACTCGCTGCGCAGCCTCAAGGTGATCGGCTTCATCGGCGTACTCCTCGCGTACTTCTTCCGCTCGCTCGCCGAGGCGCCGGGCGAGAAGCTGCACCGCGAGGAGTACGAGACGGCCCGCAGCCGGTACGAGAAGCGTCGCGGCACCCGCGCGGGCAACCCGGCCGCCCGCAGGCCGAAGGGCGGCAAGTCCCGGCGCAAGTAGCCGCATCGCGGCAAGGATGGAGCGCATGACGGATCCGGATCATGCCCATCGCGCTCTGTCCTTCGACGCGGCAGCGGCTCAGTACGATGCCGCCCGCCCCGGCTACCCGTCCGCCCTCTTCGACGCCGGCGAGGAACTGGACCCGGAGCGTTCCGCCACGGAGGCCCTGCGGGTGCTACGGCCCGGCGGCGCACTCGCCCTGTGGTGGAACGTCTCGGACCGCGACGTTCCGTGGCTAGCCGCGCAGGACGAACGGCTCCGCGCCGAGCTGAAGGACGGCGCCCACGGAGCCGCCGGGCGCGCGCGGCGCCTGCCGGAGGGACTGGAACGCACGGAGCGGCGCATGCACTGGACCCGTCGGGTCTCCCTCGCCACCCACCTCGACAACCTCGGCAGCCACTCCCTCTTCCTGGTACTGGGCGCGAAGACCACGGCGTCCTTCCTGGCCCGCGAGCGCGCCGAACTGCTCAAGGTCTTCCCGGACGGCGTCGTCGAGGAGGCGTACGCCGTCGAACTCAGCGTCACGGTCCGCCCGGCCTAACCGCCCGGGAGCCACTGTTCTTGACGAGGCACATCCTCAGGCGCACTATTCATCACATGATGAATTTTTCAGGAGTGGCCGTCCTGGCCCGCGGCCTCACCGTCGTACGAGGAGACCGCACCGTCCTGCGCGGCATCGACTTCACCGTCCCGCCCGGCCGCATCACCGGCCTCCTCGGCCCGTCCGGCTGCGGCAAGTCGACCCTGATGCGCGCGATCGTCGGCACGCAGGCCAAGGTCACCGGAACCCTCGAGATCCTCGGCAAGCCCGCAGGTGACGCCTCCCTGCGCTCCCGGATCGGCTACGTCACCCAGGACCCGTCCGTCTACGACGACCTGACGGTCCGCCAGAACCTCGACTACTTCGCCGCCGTGCTGCAGCCCGGCCGCCGCCAACGCGACGCCCGCCGCGAGCACGTCACCCGCGCCATCGCCGACGTCGACCTCACCTCGCACGCCGACTCCCTCGCGGGCCGCCTCTCCGGCGGCCAGCGCACCCGCGTCTCCCTCGCCGTCGCCCTGCTCGGCACGCCCGAACTGCTCGTCCTCGACGAACCGACCGTCGGCCTCGACCCCGTCCTGCGCCGCGATCTGTGGGACCTCTTCCACCGCCTCGCCGACGAGCGCGGCGCCGCGATCCTCGTCTCCTCCCACGTCATGGACGAGGCCGAGCGCTGCCACCGACTGCTCCTGATGCGCGAGGGCGCGATCCTCGCCGAGGACAGCCCCGACGACCTGCGCTTCCGCACCCGCTCGGAGACGGTCGAAGCCGCCTTCCTCCACCTGGTCGACGAGGCCAACGCCCGCCAGGCGGAGGACCAGCAGGCCCCGGCGCCCCACACCCAGGTCATTCAGGAGAACGCCCGATGAGCACCTCACGCACCCTCGCCACCGCCGCCCGCGTCCTGCGCCAGCTGCGCCACGACCCGCGCTCCATCGCACTGATGGTCTTCGTGCCGTGCGTGATGCTGTTCCTGCTGCGGTACGTCTTCGACGGCAGCGAGCAGACCTTCGACTCCATCGGCGCCTCGCTGCTCGGCATCTTCCCGCTCATCACGATGTTCCTGGTGGCCTCCATCGCCACCCTGCGCGAACGCACCTCCGGCACCCTGGAACGCCTGCTCGCCATGCCCCTCGGCAAAGGCGATCTGATCGGCGGCTACGCCCTGGCCTTCGGACTCGTCGCCGTCATCCAGTCCCTCCTTGCCACCGGCCTCGCCCTCTGGGCACTGGGCCTGGACGTTGTCGGCTCGCCCTGGCTGCTGCTCCTCGTCGCACTCCTCGACGCCCTGCTCGGCACGGCACTGGGGCTCTTCGTCTCGGCCTTCGCCGCCTCCGAGTTCCAGGCGGTCCAGTTCATGCCGGCCGTGATCTTCCCTCAGCTGCTGCTCTGCGGCCTGTTCATCCAGCGGGAGAAGATGCAGCCCGTCCTCGAAGGGATCTCGAACGTCCTGCCCATGTCGTACGCCGTCGACGCCATGAACCAGGTCCTGCGCCACCCGGACGCCACCGGCGACTTCACCCGCGACGTCCTGATCGTCGCGGCCTGCGCGATCCTCGTCCTGACGCTGGGCGCTGCGACCCTGCGCCGCCGCACGGCCTAGGTCCTGTCCGGCCGGTCTTGCCGGGCTCGCGTGCCCTGGCACGGCACTCCCCCGTAGCCCTTCGGGCACGGGAGGTGCCCCCATGCTGCGTTGTCGTCAGTCGCTGACGCTCCGCGTCGGTTCTCCCCCTGCCTTCGGCGGGGGGACCCCCATCCTCCGCCTTGCGATCGCACGCACCGCAGTGACATCAGCCGCTCCGCGGCGGGCCGCTCCCTGATCCGGCCTGATCGACCGGACAGGACCTAGCCGACAGTGACCGTGTCGCCGACCCTGAACTGGTCGTAGACCCACCCGGCGTCGGCGGCAGGCACCCCGATCACGCTCCGGTTGATGGCCCCCGAGGCATCGTCCGCGAAGATGTACAGCACTTCGCCGCTGGGCCGGGACAGCTCCACCACCCAGCTCGCCTCGATCATGTACCGGCCGTCCTTCCCGAACATCACGGCGGGGATCCTCCGCTTCGGATCCTTGTATACGACCTTCGCCGGACCGGCGGTGACGTCGTCCCTCATCGTCACGGGAATCGAGCGCGGCTTCTGCCCGCCCCGCTCGAACATGAGCACCTTCTTGGCGGTGTTGACGGTGACGCGGGCGGAAGCGGGCACCGGCACCGGCGGATCCGTCGCAACCTGCCGCCGAACAGCGTCGTCTGTGCCCATCACCCGCGGCACCCCGAACGCGACCCCGGCAACCAGCACGACCGCCCCGACCGTCGCGCCCACCACCCTGCGCCGCCGCCCCCGCGCCGCGCCCCGCCGGCGGATCTGCCCGCCCGACAGCGACGGAGGCGTCTGCGCATCGGCGGCCAGCACCCGAAGCGCGGAGCCGAGCGCGTCCGACTCGTGATCAGACATGGCTGCCCTCCCTCTCGTCGGCGGGCTCCTCAGGAGACAACAGCTTGGCGAGCGCGGCCCGCCCACGGGACAGCCGCGCCTTGACCGTACCGGCCGGAGAACCCGACTCCGCGGCAATCTGCTCGATGCTCAGGTCGCACAGATGGTGCAGCACCACCGCCTGCCGCTGCGCCTCCGGCAACTGCCGCAACGCATCCACCAGCACCGTGTGCTCCGGCCCCGGCCCCGGCGTACGGTCCGCCGGCGGATGGTGCCGCACCAGCTCCAGCCACCGCTTCGCCCGCCGCCAGCGGCTCACCGCGAGCCGCATCGCGACCGTACGGATCCATGCCTCAGGAGCCTCCTCGGCCAGGAACGAGGCACGACGGTCCCACGCCCGTACGAACGCCTCCTGGACCACGTCCTGCGCCTCGCCGTGATCGCCCGTCAACGCGTACAACTGCCCCACCAGGCGCGGGAAAGAGGCCGCGTAGAAGGTGTCGAACTCCTCCTCCGTCACGAGCGGTAGGACAGCCCCCACGCCCCCGCGGTTCCCTCAGAACTTTCCGTGTTCCTCCTGCAACCTCCCCCTCTCCCCATGCGTACAGAAGCCGAACCAGCACAGCTGACCATCAGCTGACCCAGGGGGAGGAACCAATGCGAGGAACCATCGGCGCCGCCGTACTCGGCCTGATCTGCGCGCTGTCGCTCACCGGCTGCTCGGGAGCGAGCGTCACATCGGACGCCGCCGCGCCACCCGAGCGACCGGCGGGCAACAGCTCAACCTCGTCCCCCGAAACACCCCGGCCCACGGCCACCCCGCCGACCACCGCCACCCTCGCCCACCTTTCCGACGCCTCCGTCAACATCACCGAGGGCCAGCACATCGGCATCGGCCTGCCGATCTCGGTCACCTTCAAGCGCCCGATACCCAAGTCCGAGCGCGCCGACGTGGAGCGTGAGTTGAAGGTCACCGCCGACCCCGGAGTCACGGGCGCCTGGGCCTGGATCAAGGACCGCAACCTCCACGAAGGCCAGCGCGTTGACTTCCGCCCCGAGACCTACTGGAAGCCGGGCACCAAGGTCAGCCTCACGGCGGGCCCGTCCATCGCACGCTCCTTCACCGTCGCCCGCTCACTCGTCGCGACGGTCGATGTCCGCAGCCACACGATGACCGTGGTCAAGGACGGCGCGCCCACCCAGACCATCCCGATCACCGCGGGCCGCCCCGGCTACGACACCTGGAACGGCACGATGGTCGTCCAGGACAAGCAGCGCCGCGTCTTTATGGACTCCCGCACCGTCGACATCGCCGACTCCTATCAGGGCTGGTACCGCTACGCCGTCCACCTCACCACCTCCGGCACCTACCTCCACGAGAACGACCGGGCCAACACCTTCGCCGGCCGCAGCAACGTCACCCACGGCTGCGTCGGCCTGGCGTCCGACGGCACGGCCCGCCGCTTCTACGAGCAGGTCATCCCGGGCGACGTCATCCGGGTGACCCATTCCAAGGACACCGTCGCCGCGGGCAACGGCTACGGCGACTGGAACCTCTCGTGGTCCGAATGGCGGTCCCGCAGCGCCCTCTAGTCCCGCCCTCCAGCTCAGCCCTCAGGTTCCGTTGCCGTGGCGTCCGGGGAGGCGGGCCGGTGCCCACCCGTACCGCCCCTCGGACGCCACGGCACCGGCACGCCCCCGGTGCGAGGATGGCCGCACGTATCCCCACCGGCGAGGTGAACAGAGCCATGACCCAGACAGTCGCAGTCCTTGGCACGGGCAAGATCGGCGAGGCCCTCCTCAGCGGCATGATCCGTGCCGGCTGGCGCCCCGCCGACCTGCTGGTCACCACCCGCCGGGCCGACCGGGCCGACGAGCTCCGCACCCGCTACGGCGTAGAGCCCGTGACCAACGCCGAGGCCGCCAAACGGGCCGACACCCTCATCCTGGCCGTCAAGCCCCAGGACATGGGCAAGCTCCTCGACGAACTCGCACCGCACATCACTGCCGACCGTCTTGTCATCAGCGCCGCGGCCGGTATCCCCACCTCCTTCATCGAGGAGCGCCTGGCCGCAGGCACTCCCGTCGTCCGCGTCATGCCCAACACCCCCGTACTCGTCGACGAAGGCATGTCCGTGATCTCGGCTGGCAGCCACGCGACCGCCGAGCACCTCGCCCACGCCGAGGAGATCTTCGGCGGCGTCGGCAAGACCCTCCGCGTCCCCGAGTCCCAGCAGGACGCGGCCACCGCCCTGTCCGGCTCGGGTCCGGCGTACTTCTACTTCCTTGTGGAAGCCATGACCGACGCGGGCATCCTCCTCGGCCTCCCCCGCGCCCAGGCGCACGACTTGATCGTCCAGGCCGCCATCGGCGCCGCCGTCATGCTCCGAGACAGCGGCGAACATCCCGTCAAACTCCGTGAAGCCGTCACCTCCCCCGCAGGCACCACCATCAGTGCCATCCGTGAACTCGAGAACCACGGTGTGCGCGCCGCCCTCATCGCCGCCCTCGAAGCAGCCCGCGACCGCAGCCGCGAACTCGCCTCCGGCAACGGCTGACGGCTCAGCGGACCGGCACGTCCCACCGCCGCGGCGCCAACAGCGGTGGGAGCGAGCCGTCCCGTAAGCCATCCCCTACTACGCAGGCAGCAGCCCGATCGCCCGATAGGCCGCGTCCACCCTCGGCCGGGCCATCGCCCTGGCCCGCTCGGCTCCCTTCCTCAGCACGTCGTCGACATAGTCCGGATCCGCCGCCAGCTCGGCATGCCGCTCTCTGACCGGCCTCAGCAGCTCCACCACCGCCTCGGCCGTGTCCTTCTTCAAGGCCCCGTACGACTCATATACACCGGCCAGCTCGATTGGGTTCCCACCCTCACAGGCCGCCAGCATCTCGAGCAGATTCGCGACGCCCGGCCTGCCCTCGCGGTCGTACTCGACCTCGCGCCCGCTGTCCGTCACGGCCCGCATGATCTTCTTGCGGACGACATCGGCCTCATCGAGCAGATAGACGATCCCGGCCCCGGACTCGTGCGACTTCCCCATCTTCGACGTCGGGTCCTGCAGATCCATGACCCGCGCCGCCACGGCCGGATGGGTCGCCTTCGGCACGGTGAACGTGTGTCCGTGCCGCTGGTTGAACCGCACCGCCAGATCCCGGGTCAGCTCCACATGCTGGGTCTGGTCGTCCCCCACAGGAACCTCATCGGTCCCATAGGCCAGGATGTCCGCCGCCATCAGCACCGGATACGTCAGCAGCGACAGCCGCACACTCTGCCCGGCCGCCTGCGCCTGCGCGCTCTTCTCCTTGTACTGGATCATGCGCCGCAGCTCGCCGTCCGTGGCTGTGCACTCCAGCAGATACGACAGTCGCGCGTGCTCGTCCACATGACTCTGTACGAATACGGTGCACCGCTCGGGATCCAGCCCGGCCGCCAGCATCAGCGTGGCGGCCTGCCGACTGAGCCTGCGCACTCGCGCCGGATCGTGCTCCACGGTGAGCGCATGCAGATCGACCACGCTGAACAGCGCGTCCGCCTGGTGCTGATCGACCTCGACCCACCGGCGCAGCGCCCCGAGGTAGTTGCCCAGCGTCAGATGCCCCGTGGGCTTGATCCCGCTGAAGATCCGCGTCATCCCGCTCTCCGTCTCCTGTCGGAGCCGCCGCGATCAGCGGCCGGACTCCCGGAGGGAGAAACGCGAACGGCCGCCGAAGCGGCGGCCGTTGAGTGCATGCGTAGGTGCCGGCCGCCGTCAGGCGGCCCACCACTGAAGGAGGCACGTACGCGTAGTCATAGGTACGAGAGTACGGGGTCTGGCCTCAGGTTGACAGCGCAAACCGCCATCCGTAGTGTTCTCCGAGTTGTTCGACGTGAGCACCGGCTCAGGCCGGCCCCGGACAGCCATTCCGCAAGACCCACTACAAGCAGGCGGCTCTCGGTCGCTCGGCTTTCCGTGCGCTTTTGCGAAATGAGGAATCCGCGTTCGAACGGGCGCAACCCCGATTAGCGTCGGGGGCAAGGATTCCGCTAAAGTCTCACTCGTCGGAACGGCTCAACGGCCGGAAAGACAACCCGAGTTCGACCGGGAATCAGGCCCGAAAGGATCTGATAGAGTCGGAATCGCCGGAAAGCCGAAAGGCCGGAAAGCAAGCCCCGCCGACGGGGAATCGGACACGAAAGAGTCTGATAGAGTCGGAAACGCAAGACCGAAGGGAAGCGCCCGGAGGAAAGCCCGAGAGGGTGAGTACAAAGGAAGCGTCCGTTCCTTGAGAACTCAACAGCGTGCCAA